>CAZAQL010000087.1:0-11208 GCA_964487295.1 uncultured bacterium
GCGCACGGGGTGTCCGTAATGCCGGCTTGACACCGACCGTTCCATATCACTTGAGAAGCACCATCTTCCGAGTGAGCGTCTCGCCTCCGGCCGTCAGACGGTACACGTAGACTCCCGAGGCGACCCGGCGGCCGCGATCATCGAGCCCGTCCCAGACCGCAACACCCGGACCGGGCTCCCGCGTTGCGTTGACGAGCCTTCTGACGAGGGAACCGTCGACGCCATAGACGGTGAGTTGCACGCCCCCGACCGCGCCGTCGGGGATGAAGAACCCGATCTCCGTGGTCGGGTTGAACGGGTTCGGTCGATTCTGCTCGAGAGCAAGCCCCGACGCCGGCACCGCCGGATCGTCCCCGGGATCCCCTGGAACCGCAACGGGCTCGCTGAAACCGTAGAACTGGGTTCGCCACGCGTCGTGCAGGAACGTACCCCACTCCACGCCCTCTCCCCCGTCGTACGATCCCGCGCAGTCGTAGGCATAGACGTTCGTGTCCATACCGCCGACCACCACCTCGGTGTCACCGTCGCCGTCAAGGTCGCAGACGGTCGGCGAGCCATAGATCTCGGCGTCGGTCAGGATCGGCCAGCCGTCGAGGAGCGCGCCGTCCGAATCGAAGGCGTAGAGCTTGCCGTCGTCGCAGCCGACGATGATCTCGAGATCCGGATCCCCGTCGACGTCGGCCACGGCCGGGCTCGACTTCGAGTTGCCTCCGAGCTGCTGTGGCCAGCCGGAGAGCGTGCTGCCGTCGTAGTTCCAGATCCAGATCTGCCCCTCCGAGGAGACCTGAATGAGCTCGAGCGCGCCGTTCCCCGTGACGTCCGCGAACACGGGGGACGGAGGGAAGTCCCCGCTGACCGCGGGCGACTTCGGCCAGCCGGGAAGCGGCTCGCCCTCGTGGTCGAAGATCCACGTCTTCCATGCCTTCGACGTGATCGCCACCTCGAGGTCACCGTCACCGTCGACGTCGCCGACGGCCGGTGAGCTGTACGCCTTGAGCTCGATGTAGACGGGCCATCCCTCGGCCTGCGTTCCGTCCGGATTGAAGCAATAGACGCTCTCCGTCGCGGCGGGTTGCAGGATCTCGAGATCGCCGTCGCCGTCGATGTCCGCGATGGCGGGAGAAGCGTAGATGTACGGGCTGCCCAGGTCGGCGAACACTCCGGTCGTCAGCGGGTCGTCGTCGCCGTCCAGGAGCTCCGAGCCGTCGTAGCGCCAGCAGTAGAGCTTCCCGTCCGCGCTCGGGATGACGACCTCGGCACGGCCGTCGTTGTCGAGATCGGCGAGTGCCGGACTCGCCCAGCAGAACCGCCTCGTCGCCACGGGCCACCCCGGAGCGACGCTCCCGTCCTCGGCATTCCAGACGAACACCTCGTAGACGGGGTTCAGGTCCGTTCCCACGTTCGTCCAGGCGGCCGCGACGATCTCCAGTCCCGGATCGCCGTCGACCTCACCGATCGCCGGCGAACACCGATAGCCCCCGGTCCCGTCCGTGGCGAAGATGCCGTCCGATCGCGGGTCCCCGTCGCCGTCGAGAACCTCACTCCCGTCGGCATTCCACGCGTAGATCTCGTCCGAGGCGACGAACACCTCCCTCGTCCCGTCGCCGTCGACGTCCACGACCGCGACGCTCGAGTACATCCCGCCGCCGGTCGTAAGCGGCCATCCCGGCTGGCTCGGCGGATTCGTGCTGAGCGAGAGCGTGCCTCCACCGAGGCTCGCCAGACCCGATGAGTCCACGGTCGTGACGCGGTAGTAGTAGCGCGTGTTCTCCTCGAGACCGACGTCCGTGTAGTAGGCCGCGTTCTCGATGGCCGCGTCGCTGACGACCTCAAACGGCCCCGCCTCGTCCTCGCCGCGCCAGATGGCGTACCCGCGGGTGTCCGGGCTCACGGAAGGTGCCCAGTAGAGCAGGATCGTCGTCCCCTTCACGCGGCCCCAGAGCGTGTCCGGCGGCTCCGGTCTGTCGATGTCCATCGGCAGGGTCCAGCTCATCCCGTACGCGTCCGTCAAGTCGAGCGTAAGGTCGTCATGCACGTGTCCCGGCAGGGACACCGTGAACCCGCCGGAGCCGGACGCGGTCGCGCCGCCGGGGATCGTACCCCAGGAATCGAGACTGTCGGTGATGACGGCGGCCGTCCCCTCGTATCGCAGAATCCCCGTGAGGCCCTCGAGCGACCCGTTCCCGTCGTTGAGGATCGTCACGTCGAGCTCGATGGTCTCGCCCCACTCCGCGTTCCCGTCCCCATCTCCGTAGAGACTGTCGTCCAGGAGCGTGCCGTCGATGAGCGGCACCGGGGCGAAAACCCGGATCGGGATCGTATCGGCCCACGAGACGCGCGTTGCATCGGTGAACAGGAGCGCCAGGTCGACATCCCACTCGTTCGGGCAATCCTCGGCGACCGTGAATCGAAGCGCTGCGGGGATCGTGATCTCCTCTCCCGCCTCGAGGTCACCGGGCGTCGCCGTCGCTTGCTCGAGCGTGACGAACGGATCGGAGATCGTCGCATCGACCGTGAGATCCGCCGCCGTCAGGATCCCGACGTTCGCGATCGTGAGGTCAAGCTCGACGATCTCGCCCGCCTCGACCAGACCGTTGCCGTTCCCCGCGCTCGCCCCGATGTCGTCATCGTCCACCGCTCCGCCGACCGCGTGAACGTGCGCTCCGCTGGCGATCGTGACGTTGACGATCTCCTCGAACGTGAAGTGATCGGGCGCGCTGACTGTGAGCGTGAGGATGCCCGTCGAGACCGGGGTCAGCCAGAGATCACAGACGCCCGAGGCGTCCGTGACGCCCGAGGCGTAGACGCCGCCGTCCGGAGACGCGGCGCATACCCGGGCACCCTCCACCGGACTCGGGTCCGTGACCGTGACCGTCATGCCGCTCTCCCCGACCTGCATCGCTCCGGGGAACGAGACGTTGAGGGTCCGTGGCCGCGCTGTCCAGATCCTCTGTTCGGGATCGCCAAGGAGCGCGAGAGAGAGCTGAGTCCAGCGGTCGGTGTTGTCGCGGCCGGACTCCGCGAAACTCGCGTGGATGGCGCGCATCGAGGCGTACAGCGGACCCGACTCCTGAACCCCGCCGGCGTAGAGCAGATTCAGCCAGTCCCAGAGGTACTCGCGCCCCGTCGACGGGAAGGCGTACCGGGTCGGGCCGATGAGGCCCGATGCCCCCCCGACGGGGTTCCGTATCGCCCGCTCGGCGATGCAGTCGTAGTCGATCGCGGTCGACGTGCAGTTGAGGAGCCACCAGAAACCGCAGCGGTCGACGCCCCCCGACAGCGCGGAGACATCGGACAGACCGATGTAGTTATCGAGCCCGACCCGCATGACGTCCTTGTTGCCGTGGCCGACGTGTACGACGACGTTGTACCCGAGGTCGAGCGAGTCGATCGCCGCAGACGCGTTGAGTTCGTACGAGCCCGGAACGCCTTCGTCGTTCGCATAGAGCCTGACGTTGTGTATCCCGGCGTCGACGAACGGAAGACCCGGCTCAACGATATCGGTCGCGCCGTCCAGGCTGTAGGCGCCTCCGTCCCAGTCGTACGGGAAGAGCACCTCGGCAAGATAGAGACTACGGTTCGTGAAGTACTGCAGCGAACCGCTCGCATACGCCTCGCACTTCGCGATGAAGTTCTCGACCTCGACCTCGTTGCTTACCGGGGCGCGACCGACGAAGACGTCGCAGTAGAGGTCGACGCTGTCACCGGGCGCTGTCTCTCCTCCGTACGCCTCCCCGAAGCGCTCGTCGCCGTCGTCGTTCCACGTCCCGTCGAGGTCCGCGTAATAGAGCTCGCATGGGATCTCGTTCCCGCCGTAGTACTGCGTGTAGGCGATTCGCACGGGGACGACCCCCGTGTCGCCGCCGATGAGCACGTAGGACGTTCCCCACGACGTGTACGCGTCCTGGAGGAAGAACCGGATTCGCTCCGCCTGGTCGCACCCCCCCGGGTAGTTCGCGTCGATCCAGGTGAGCGTCTTGACGACCGTTGGAATGCCGCGCGCCGTCTTCGCATCGGCGAACGGCTCGAAGTGCGGGGCCAGCTCGTCGTTCGTGATGATGACGTACTCGACCGGTGTGCCCTCAAGCGATGGTGTGTAGCGGGGTGCGAAACCATCGGGTCCGCCGACCGTCGCGATCTGCGTTCCCCCGCGCGAGCCCCCGACATCGTCTGAGTTGACGACGATCGACGCGACGGTGTCCCGATAGAGGCGAGCGGCGGACTCCGTGATCCGCCCGCGCTCGATGGGCCGGTCGTCGGCCGGCTCGAGTACGAGCTCGACATCGATCTGTCGGGCCAGCAGGAGCTCACCGGTCGCCGGTGACCATCGCAGAGGATGGACGGCGACGGTCGCGATGCGGTAGCCGCCCAGGAACCCCTGGCCCAGGACCGCGCCGAGACCGGGCGGGAACGACGCTTCGCCCTCATAGACCGTGCGGTCGGGCGCGACCGGATCCGGCGTCTCCCCGCCGATCCGAGCCTCCTCCTGACGTGGTCCGACGATGATGTCGCGCGAGACGACCATCTCGCCTGACGCCTGCGCCCGGAGACCCGTCACGCGCATCTCCGGCGGGATCACGAACGAGAGCACGCGGACCGGCACCTCCGGCTCTCCCGGACGCGCCAGAACCCGCCCGTCCCGAAGCTCGACGCGCGCGTAGTCGCGCTCGAGCTCGACGAGCACATGATGCGGATCGGTGGTGATCTGTTCAGAAGGATAGGCACCCGCGATCGCAGGCAGCAGCGCGAGCAGCACGGGCACGAGCCCGAGGGCGCGTCGTCTCACCATGGGTAGCATCTCCCCCACAACCCCGCCGGCGCGATGCGCCGGTCAGACGCGTCTTGCGTCGCTCGGGACCTTGCGTGGCCGCCACGAGCTCCGCGCAGCATCGCAGAATATCGTAGCATGCCGGCCGTACGGTGTCAAACGAGGCACAACCGTAACTCCGCCCAGCCCCCATGACGAGCGCCGGGAAGTCATAGACCACCCGGCGCTTGCCCTCAGCCCGGAGCGCCGCTGACGCGCCGCTCCCGCATCTGGTGGAGCCAGGGGGGATCGAACCCCCGACCTCCTGACTGCCAGTCAGGCGCTCATCCCAACTGAGCTATGGCCCCACGCAATCTGGTTCCCGATAGAACTCAGATTCTAGCAGCACGGGCGTGAGAGTCAAGCGTGAACTTCCCGCCTTGCTCGTCGGTTGACGCTCCGTCACACCGGTGGTAGATTGTGTTTTCGGCCCGAGTGGTGAAACTGGTAGACGCACGGGACTCAAAATCCCGCGGACCTTTCGGTCCATGCCGGTTCGAGCCCGGCCTCGGGCACCAGCAACGACGGGCTGCCGCAACCGCGACAGCCCGTCGTCCATCTGCTGCACGCGGCTCCCGCGAGGTCGCCCTCACCAGGGAGTCGCCTATTCGAACATGCTCGAAGGATCGCCCGGGTCATCGCCCGCGGCCGGCAGCACGACGGACAGGACGCAGTCCTGCCCCTGCTCGATGACGGTCGTGCCGATGTAGGTCTGATACTCGGCGTTCACGGCCGCCCGGTTCGACTTCGTGCAGTTCACGTAGACCTCGTAGGTCTCCGCGAACGCGTGCTTCCCGCCGAGATCCACATTCGGGACCGAGAAGCATCCGGTGGCGTCCGTCGTCGTCTCGTAGAGAACCTCGCTCGCCTCGATGCCGACCTCCGCCCACATGGAGACCGTGATGTCGGCCAGCGGAGCGCCCTGCCAGTTCGTGACCGTGCCGCTCACGTCGCCGTAGCCGCCCTCCCACGAGTCATCCGCGGGACTGACCACGCTGCAGCCGCATGCCATCAGGCAGCCGGCGACCACGACAACCGCCGCGGCCAGTACTCTGTGCGCAAAGAACCTCTTCACTTCGCGTCCCTCCTCCTCGTGCCGGCTCGCGCCGGCAACCCGAGTCAGGTGCCCGATGCCGTCTCGACGTGATGTCGTCTCTCCAGGTCCCCCGGCAACCGTGACACACGTAACAAAGCACTCGATGTGCCTCTCGCATGACTGATGAGTTGCATAAGCTGTGCCATTGACGGCAGAACGATGCCCCTGCCACTCCAACGAATGATTGAGTGAATGAATGGATGAATGAACGGCCGTTCATCCGTTCGGACTTGCGTCCCAAGGGGCCGCTCTCCTACCATGGCAGCCGCCACGCTGGATGGCGCCGCCGCGCGACGGCTCCCGGGGTCCATCGTCGGGCGGGAGACGACGTCGAGCAGCCGGCACAGGCCGACCGACCGGGCCATCATCACGGAGGGCCGACTATGGAGTTCCTCGAGTACCTGAAGAAGGGGTGGGAGGTCGTCAGGCTCGATCAGGGGGCCATCGGCGAGCTGTCGTCGGACAGGAACGCCATCGGCCCCGCGATCACGTTTCTGGCCATCGGTGGCGTGTGTGGGGCGATCGGCATCGGATATCTTCCGGGAATCGTGCTTTTCCCGATAGCCCGCGTGATCGCCTACTTCCTCTTCATCGGCCTCATCCACTTCCTGGCGTCCACCCTCTACGACGCCAGAGGGGACTTCACGGAGCTCTTCATCCCCCCCGCCATCGCGTCGTTCCTCACCTGGATCACGATCTTCGGGTTCATGAGCTACGCCCTCGCCGTGCTGGCCGGGCTCTGGCTCATGGTCGTGACCGTGCTCACCGCCGAGCGCGTATACGGGCTCCCTCGCCGGAACGCCGCCCTCGCCGTCGGCGGCTCGGCGCTCGTCTTCCTCGTTCTCTGGGCCATCTTCCGCAACAGCGCGCAGGCGGTCGGGGCCGGGATGGGGGTCTGACGACCACTCCGGGGCTTCAACTTCCTACGCTGCCGGGTGTCGAATCATCTGAAGAGCACGAAGTGAGCCCCCCGGGTGGGAGGAGAGCAGCCAGCCAGGCTGGACCGGGGGCCTCGCGGACGGCGCGCAAGCCCAGCGCGGCGGGCGGCGCCGCAACAAGGAGGTGGAGAATGTTCAGAGTCAGCCTGTACGCAGTGGCGCTCATCGCGCTCTGTGCGGTCTGCGCCGGGTTCCCGGGTGCGGCGGCGGCCCAGGAGGTCGAGAAGGAGGAGTCGATCCAGGTCCACGTCACGACGGAGGAGGGCTCCGACGAGGCGATCGTGAAGATCGAGATGTCGGAGGACGACCACGCGTGGCTCGGGGTCGGCGTCAACGACCTGACGAAGGACGAGCGGGCGAAGCTCGACGTTCCGAAGGAGTACATCGTTCACGTCAACACGGTGCACGACGGGAGCCCCGCCGACGACGCCGGGATCGCGGTCCACGACGTGATCATCTCGTTCGACGGTGAGAAGGCCCGGGACACGAACGAGCTTATCGAGATGGTACAGGAGCTTGAGCCGTTCACGAACGTGGAGATCAGGATCTTCCGCGACGGCTCGGAGATCGAGAAGAACGCCACGATGGGCGTTCGGCCGCGGAAGTACGTCTGGAAGAGCGCGGACATGGATGACCTCACGATAGACCTCAAGGGACTCGAGGGTCTCGCAGCACTCGGCGAGCTTGGCGACCTGTTCGTCCCACGCTTCGACGTCGGCTACGCCTGGGGTGGCAAGGGCCGGCTCGGTGTCTATGTGGATGATCTGAGCGAGGGACTCGCCGAGTACTTCGAGGTCCCCGGAGGGAGCGGCGTCCTCGTCGAGGACATCGTCGAGGGCGGCGCGGCGCAGGAGGCTGGGATCCGGGCCGGTGACGTCATCATCGAGATCGACGGCGCGCCGGTCGCCGACACGGACGAGCTCTCCGAGGCGATCCGGAAGATGGAGGGCGGAGTGCCGACACCCGTCCGCGTCGTCAGGGGTGGCAAGGAGCTCGTCGTCGAGGCCACGGTCGAGAAGGCCGATGAGAGGGTCGTCCGCATGCCGGGTCGCGGCGTCTACATCTTCGGCGACGACGAATCCGAGGCCTATATCGACGCCTACAAGCTTGAGGCGGAGGCCAGGAAGGAAGCTATGGAGGAGCAGCTCGAGGAGCTTCGTGAGGCGCTGAAGGAGCTTCAGGAGGATCTCGAGGAGCTTCGCGAAGACAGCGAGTGATGCGGCCGGAGCGAAACGCGCTCTGTCCCCCCCCGGCCCCCCGTCTCCAGCTCAGGCGGGGGGTCTCCCTATGTCGCTCCGCGCGTCGTCGCGAACGCGCCGCGGATGACGCCCTCCATGGTCGTCGTCATCTCGACGCCCCTGCGCGACATGACGAGTCGGGCGGTCTCGACGGCCTTGTCCAGCTCGAACACGCCGACCTGATCCCCGACCGACCACGAGAACGCGGGCACCGACCGGGGAACGATGCCCGTCACCGCGATGTTCGCGAACACGCCGATGACGGCGCCGGTCGCCAGCTTCGTCCCGATGGCCGTCTTGACATGGTCGCCGATCGTCGCGCCGACGAACATCGATGTGGTATCGATGATCCGCCCGCCCAACTCCACGCGGACGGTTCCGTACGTGTTCTTGAGATCGCTCGTGTCGGTCGATGCGCCGAGGTTGACCCAGCTCCCGAGATACGAGTGGCCGAGGAACCCCTCGTGCTGTTTGTTCGAATACGAGTGGATCACCGAGGCCTCGACCTCGCCGCCGACCTTGCAGCGCTCACCGATCGACGTGCCGCCGTATATCTTCGCGCCGGCTTTGATGACCGTGCCCGCGCCCACGAATGCCGGGCCGAGCACCACGGCGTTCGGCATGATGCGCGCTCCCGGCGCCACGGTGATGTGGCCGTCCGTCGCGTCGAGCACGACTCCCGGACCGATCGATGCGCCCTCGCCGATGGAGACGCGTGCGGGCTCGAGTATGTGCGCGGCCTCGTGGACGGCGCCCTCGATGCCCCCGGAGAACGCCGGCAGCGAAGCGTCCAGATCGAGCTCCTCTGACGTGAGACGGACCAGTTCCCAGGGATAGGCCACGACACGCGCGGGGATCTCCAGCGTGTCCTTGATGCCGAGAAGCTCACCCATCGCGTCGACGGCCGGCGTGGCGCTCGCGAGCGCGGCCAGCCTGCCGCGGACGTCCCGGCCGAGCATCGCCCCCACGACCATGCCTCCGGAGGTGAGGAGCGTCTCCGTTTCCACCCGCTCGAGCGCCCGGAGCAGGGCGTCGTCGACGAGCACGCGTCCCGACAGCGCGAGCGTCCGTTCCTCGATCGCTGCGTCGACCAACCGATCCGGGTACGCCTCCGCCAGCCAGTCCGCGAGACGCGGCCGCGCGGCGAGGATGACGCGCCAGGAAGGCCTCCTGATCTCGAGCTTCTCACGAAGCAGGAGCGCCCCGCATCTGAGGTCGTAGGCGGGACGGAGCGACGTGAGCGGACCAAGGTCTTCAACGGCACGATCTTCATAGAGCAGGACCTGCACGGCCTGTCCCCCTTGTTCAAGCAGCGGCCCGGAGCTCCTCGAGAAGTCTCAGGTAGCTGTCGTGACGCGCCGCGTTCACCTCTCCCCGTTCGACGGCCTCCCGCACGGCGCAGTCCGGCTCGACCGAGTGTGAACACGTCGAGAAGCGGCAGCGCGGGATGTGCTCGCGGAACTCGGGGAAGAGGTAGTCGAGTTCGTCAGCGCGGACCTTCCAGAATCCCAGCTCACGGAAGCCGGGGGTGTCGGCGACGAGCGTCCCGTCCTCAAGCCGGAACACCGTCACGTTCGATGTCGTGTGCTTTCCCTTCCTCGTCGTCTCCCCGACCTCGCGTACGCGGATGCCGAGGCCCGGCTCGATGGCGTTGAGCAGGGAGCTCTTCCCTGCCCCGCTCGGCCCGGCGAACACGCTGAATCGCCCGCGCACGAGCGCCTCGAGTTCGTCGACGTTCTCACCCTCGGTCGCGGATGTCGCGACCACGTCGTATCCCGCCTGCTCGTACGCCGCCGCCGCCGGGAGCCACTCTCGTTCGTCGACCATGTCGATCTTGTTGAAGACGACGACCGACCTCAGGTCGGCGCTCTCAGCGATGACGAGGAAGCGGTCGAGCATCCGCCGGTTGAGACGCGGCGCTCCGAGCGAGGCCACCGCGACGAGCTGCTCGACGTTCGCGATGATGACCTGCTCTACGTCCTTCCGCATGCGTGGCCTCAGCCTGGACAGGGCCGTCTCCCGCGGGTGAACCCGTTCGATGACGGCCGAGCCGTCGTCCAGGACCGTCACGTCGACACGGTCCCCGGCCACCAGGAGCTTCTCGTGCTCGGCGAGATCGGCGAAGTGGCGCGCCCGCACGCTCGCACGGAGCGTGTCGCCGCCGTCGAGCGCGACCTCCCAGGCGTCGTGGAAGCAGGCGAGGATGCGTCCCGTCCTCTTGTCAGGTCCGTCAGCCACTCTCAGCCTCCGGTTGTTCCTCGAGGTCGCAATCGACTGGCGTGAGCATCTTCGTCGTGTCCGGATGGCGCTCGCCCTCCACGTCCAGCCGGCCCATCCGTCTCTTGAGGTCGTCCACGATCGAGAACAGCGCCGGTATGATGAAGAGCGTCAGCAGTGTGGCGAACGCGAGTCCCCATGCCAGCGACGCGGCCATGGGGCCCCAGCTCGCTGAGGATCCGCCCCACCCCATCGCCAGCGGAAGCACGCCGAGGATGGTCGTGATGGAGGTCAGCAGGATCGGTCGGAGGCGCTGGCACCCTGCCTGCACGACCGACTCCCAGCGGTCCATCCCGCTCGCCCGACCGCGCTTGATGAAGTCCACGAGCACGATCGAGTCGTTCACGACGACCCCGGCGAGGGCGACGATCGCCACGCCGGCGTTCAGCGTGAACGGGTACCGCATGATGATGAGACCCACGACCACGCCGATGAAGGCGAACGGCACGGTGAACATTACGATGAGCGGCTGCACGAAGGACTGGAACTCAGTTCCCAGAATCGCGTAGATGAGGAGGATCGCGACTAGGAACGCGAGGAACAGCGACGTGAACGACTCCTGCGTCTCCTGGAACTCGCCGCCGAAGTCGAGGCCGTAGCCGGGAAAGCGGGCCGGGACGTCCGTGAACTCCCGCTGAAGGATCGAGTTGACCTCGGTCGAGGTCGTGCCCTCCTCGAGTCCGGCCGTCACCGTGACGATGCGAGTCCCGTTGCGCCGGTTGAGCTCCGCCTGGGCTGGCGCGATCTCGAAGCTCGCGACGTTCGAGAGCGGCACGGGACCCGCCTGCGTCGCGATCGGCAGGCGCCTGAGATCCTCCAGGTCCCGCCGATCCCCCTCCTCGGACCTGACGA
>CAZAQL010000088.1:0-11095 GCA_964487295.1 uncultured bacterium
GTCGATGCGCTTGTGCGCCTGGGCCAGCGGGCGCCCGCGCAGGACGGACCGCACACCCCCCCGACCGGCTCGTAGCCGAGGTCGGCCAGACCCTGCCCGTTCGATCTGGACCGGAGCATCAGGATGCCCGAGCCGTCGCCGTAGGCGCGGCCGGCGAGCGTCGACAGCGCGACCGCGAGATGCGCGTCCACGCACGCCGTGGCCGGGGCGAACGCGGCGGCGCTCGTCACGATGACGGCCCTCTCGGCGCCCCAGAACGCGTCCGCGGCGCGGCGCAGCTCATCGACCCTCATCCCCACGGTCGAGGCGGCCTGCTCGATCGTCGAGCCATCAACGACCGCCTTGAGCTCATCAAGCCCGCTCACGTCGAACGACAGCGATGCGGGGTCGAGCGAGCCGTTCTTGAGCCCCTCCCCGATCATTGCTGCGAGAACGCCGCCGACCTCGCCGGGAGCCGCCGGGATCCAGACGTCGGCGAGCGACGCGAGTCTCGTCTCGAGCTCGGCCATGACGACCACCGATGCCCCACGACGCTTCGCCTTCCTGACGGCGATGGCTGCCACGGTCTGCTCCTCGGCGATGTCCGAGTCGATCACGAAAACGGTCTCAGCCACGCGGACGTCGTTGTACGTCGCCGTCGAGGCGCCGTGGCCGAGCACGCGTTCGAGCGCGCCGAAAACGGCCCCTTCACCCGCCAGCCCGAACGAACCGACGCGCCCGCCGGACGCTTCCGCGAGCGAAACGAGCGCGAAGGCCTCCTCGTTCGTCATGCGCGGCGAACCGATGAATGCGGCTCCGGCGAGCCCCTCCGCCACGGTCCCAAGCGCGCCCTCCCAGGACGCCTTCTCACCATCGACGAGCGGGGCCTCGATGCGGTCTTTCAGGGCGCCGCGGAAGCCGAACCGGCCTCGCACGCAGAGGTTCCCCTCGTTGACGCCCGCGCCGGCGGATGGGGCGATCGAGACGAGATCGCCGGCGACGCTGCAGAGGTCGACCGCACAGCCCGTGCCGCAGAAGCCGCAGGTCGAGATCGTCGACTCCAGATCCCACGGACCCGGCTTGACCGCCACCGGCTTCGCCGTCAGAGCCGCCGTCGGACAGGAGGCAACGCACTGACCGCACGATTCGCAGGCGGTCATCGCCAGGGGCGCGCAGAGCGCCGGCTTCATCTGTGCGACGAAGCCGCGCCGGAAGAAGCCGAGCGCCGAAGCTCCCTGCACGTCGGCGCAGATCCGTATGCACCGACCGCACATGATGCACTTCTCGGGCTCGAGGCGGATGAACGGATGCCGGTCGTCCGGCGGGTCGGAGACGACGTCCCCGGCGAAACGGCCGAGCTCGACATCGTACTCGGCCGCGTACTCCCTGAGCTGGCACGTGAAGCCCTCTGCGCAGCCGCACTCGAGACAGCGCTTCGTCTCCTCGAGCGCCTGCTCCTCCGTCAGGCCGAGCTCGACCTCGTCCATCGTCCTGATGCGCTCGGCGACCGGAAGCTCCGGCATCTCCTGGCGCTCCTGACGGACGACGTCGGCGAGCTCCTCCTCAGGGAAGCTGTCCCACCGCTCCTTCTGAATGTTGAAGTAGGGCGGCGCGGCGTCGACCGCCTCGCCACGGAACATCCGGTCGATCGCCGCGGCTGCCCGACCGCCGGCCGCGATGGCCTCGATGGCCGTCGCGGCGCCGTTGACGACATCGCCGCCCGCGAACACGCTGGGGACCGAGGTGAGGCCGGACGTCTCGTCGGCCACGATCGTGCCCCAGTGCGTCAGCTCGAGCTTCGCTTCGAGAGAGCCGGGGTCCTTCTCGGCCGTACCCTGGATGCAGTCGAGGTTCGGGAGCTGCCCGATGGCCGCGATGACGTTGTCGACCTCGATGACGGACTCGGAGCCCTCGACGGGCACGGGACGACGGCGCCCGCTCTCGTCGGGCTCGCCGAGTTCCATCCGGATGAACTCGAGCCGCTCACACTTCCCGTCCCCCTCGATCTTCGTCGGGGCGGCGAGGAAGTGCATCTCGACGCCCTCCTCCTCCGCTGCGTCCACCTCGACGTCCCACGCGGGCATCTCCTTGCGCGAGCGTCTGTAGACGATGGTCACCTTCTCCGCGCCGAGCCTAAGACTCGTGCGCGCCGCGTCGATGGCCGTGTTGCCGCCCCCGATGATCGCGACGTGCCTGCCGACGGGCGGCGGGTCGCCCAGCCCCATTCTTCCGAGGAAGTCGGTCCCCGCCCACACGCCGTCCAGGTCCTCGCCCGGACAACGCATCTTTCGGCTCGCCATCGCGCCGAGTCCGAGGAAAACCGCCTCGTATCCCTGATCGAGGAGATCCTTGAGCGTGAAGTCACAGCCGAGGCGCATGCCGTACTCGACCTTCACCCCGAGGCCCGTGATGAGCGCTATCTCATCGTCGAGCGTGGCCTTCGGAAGGCGGTACTCGGGGATGCCGTAGCGGAGCATGCCGCCGGGGTCCGGCAGCGCCTCGAAGATGGTGACCTCGTGCCCCTGCTGGGCGAGATAGTAGGCGGCCGTCAGGCTCGCCGGCCCCGCGCCGACGGCGGCCACGCGGTGTCCGCTGGCCGGAGCGACCGGCGGCATGTACGGATCCGGATGCGCGACGTCCCAGTCGGCGGCGAAACGCTTGAGGAAATCGATGCAGACGGGACCGTCGACCGCGTTCCGCCGGCACTCGCCCTCGCACGGGCGCGTGCACACTCTGCCGATGGACAGCGGGAACGGGTTGACCTCCTTGACGAGCTTCGTCGCGTCTCGGTAGCGTCCCTGCGCGATGAGGGCGATGTAGCCCTGCACGTCGACGCTCGCGGGACAGGCCTCCTTGCACGGCGCGATACAGTCGCCGCGGTGGTTCGAAAGCAGGAGCTCCAGCGCGAGCCGCCGCACCGCCCGGACATCCTCGCTGTCCGTCCAGATCTTCATCCCCTCCACCACCCTCGTTCCGCAGGACGGAACGTAGCGCTTCATGCCCTCGAGCTTGACGGCGCAGAGCCAGCACGAGGCGAACGGCTCGAGCTGCTCGTCATGACAGAGAGTGGGGATCCGGATGCCGTTCGACCGGGCGGCCTCGAGAATGGTGATGCCGGATTCGACCTGCATCTCCGTACCGTTGAGCGTGATCGTCACACGTGCCACGTTTGAACTCTCCTCAAAGACTGTGTCCCGTGGAGCCCGGGGCGCGGACTCCGCCACCGAGGCTAGCGGACCTTCACCGCGTCGAACTTGCACGCCTGCCGGCAGGCGTCACACTTCGTGCAGAGATCCTGATCGATCACGTGCGCCTGCTTGCGCTCGCCTGTGATCGCGCCGACCGGACAGGCCTTCGCGCACAGCGTGCATCCGATGCACTTCTCTGGATCGATCTCGTACGTGATGAGCGCCTTGCACGAGAGGGCCGGACATCTCCTCTCGTTGATATGGGCTTCGTACTCGTCGCGGAAGTACTTGATCGTGGTCAGGACAGGATTCGGAGCCGACTGACCGAGGCCGCAGAGCGAGGAGCTGATGATCTTCTCACCGAGTTCCTGCAGGAGCTCTATGTCGCCCTCGCGCCCCTCGCCCCCGCAGATGCGCTCCAGGACCTCGAGCATCCGCTTCGTGCCGACGCGGCAGAACGTGCACTTGCCGCAGCTCTCGTCCTGCGTGAAATTGAGGAAGAAGCGCGCGATGTCGACCATGCAGGTCGTGTCGTCCATCACCACCATGCCGCCGGAACCCATGATCGCGCCGGTCTTCGTCAACGACTCATAGTCGATGCCGATGTCCATGAACTCGGCCGGCACACATCCGCCGGACGGACCGCCGAGCTGCACCGCCTTGAAGGTGCGCCCCTCGGGCACGCCGCCGCCGACCTCGTTGATGACCTCCCGGATGGACATGCCCATCGGGACCTCGACGAGACCGCCTCGCTGGATCTTCCCGGCAAGCGCGAAGACCTTGGTTCCCTTGCTCGAGTCGGTACCGTACGCGGCGTAGGCCGCAGCACCGTTCCTGATGATCCACGGTACGTTCGCGTATGTCTCGACGTTGTTGTTGTTGGTCGGCTTCCCCCAGAGGCCCTTGACGGCCGGATACGGCGGCCGGAGCCTGGGCATGCCGCGCTGCCCCTCGATCGAAGCGATCAGCGCCGTCTCCTCGCCGCACACGAACGCCCCGGCGCCCTCCTTGATGTGGACGCGGAATGAGAAGTCGGTGCCGAGGATCCGCTCTCCGATGTAGCCGCGTTCCGTGGCGTCTTCGATGGCGATACGCAGCCGCTTGACCGCGAGGGGATACTCGGCGCGGACGTAGAAGTATCCCTCCTGCGCGCCGATGGTGTAGGCGGCGATCGCCAATCCCTCGAGCACGGCGTGGGGATCCCCCTCGAGAATGCTGCGGTCCATGAACGCGCCCGGGTCACCTTCGTCGGCGTTGACGATGACGTACTTCACGTCGCCCGAGGCCTTCCGGGCGAGATCCCACTTCATGCCCGTCGGGAACCCCGCGCCGCCGCGGCCGCGAAGACCGGACGCCTTGAGCTCCTCGATCACCTCCTCGGGGGCCATCTCCCGTATGACCTTCGTCAGGGCCTCGTAGCCGCCGGCCTTCATGTACTCATCGATCGACTCGGGATCGATGACACCGGCGTTCCCGAGCACGAGCCGCACCTGCCGGTCGTAATACTCCTCATCCGGCAGATCTCTGCCCTCGGCGCGAACGAGCCATTCGTCCACGGGCTCGCCGCCCAGGACGTGCTCGTCCACAACGCGCCCTACGCGGTCCGCGGTGAGCCCACCATACGTGAACTTCGCGCCCCCAGGCGTGATGATATCGACGATAGGCTCCCGGTAGCACATGCCGACGCATCCGGTGCGCTTGAGGCCGACGTCGATCCCCTTCTCCTTGAACTCCCGCTGGAACGCGCTGAAAACGTCGGCGGCTCCGGCTGCTATGCCACAGCTCGAGAGCCCGACAGTGACCTCAGCGACCGCGCCTGTCTTCGCCATCATCACTCTCCGCGTGATTCGTCTGTTCGCCCGCGCCGGTGGGAGCAGCCCGTCCCGCCGGCCCGAGCGGCTAGTCCTCGAGTTCCCTGACGATCCTGCGGGCTTCGTCCGGGGTCAGTCTGGCGTACGTGTGCTCGCCGATCATCATCACCGGCGCGAGGCTGCAGCAACCGAGACAGGCGACCGACTCGACGGTGAACCTCCTGTCCTCCGTCGTGCCGCCGTCGGCGACGCCGAGCTCGTCGCAGAGGGCGTCCGTGATGGCCGTCGCCCCCTGCACGTGACAGGCGGTGCCGTGGCAGACCTTGATCACGTGGCGTCCGACGGGCTCGAACCTGAACTGCGCGTAGAAGCTGGCCACACCGAAGATCTGAGCCGGTGGCACGCGAAGCCGCTCGCCGATGCGCTCCATCACCTCGGGAGGCAGAAAGCCGATACGCTCCTGAACCTGCTGGAGCACGGGAATGACGCTCCCGCGCGTTCCCGCGTACTTCGCGGCGACCTCGTCGGCCACCTCGAGAAACCCTCTCATCGTCTCGTCCTGGGTCACCGTCTTCTCCATCGTCCCTCCGCAGTCGCGTCGCCCGGCAGCTTGCCCTAGCCGGCTATCGTCCTGGGGCAGTCCCCGAAGTGGATCGCGGACTCGTGGATCACGCGCTCGGGTGAGTCTGAGGCGTGCACCGCGTTCTGAGACCGGCTCCGGCCGAATCTCGCTCTGATCGTCCCCGGCTCCGCCTTGTCGGGTTCCGTGGCGCCGATGAAAGCTCTCAGAGCCGCCACCGCGTCCGGCGCTTCGAGCAGCACGCCGACGGTCATCCCCGACGTGACGTACTCCACGAGCGAGTCGAAGAAGTACTTGCCGGCGTGCACGTCGTAGAAGATCCGGGCCTCGTCGCTCGTGAGTCTCCGGGACGCGAGGCCGACGAGGCGAAAGCCGCCCTTCTCGAGCTCCGCGAGAATGGGACCCGTGAGCCCCTCGCGCACGGCCCGGGGCTTCACCATCAGAAACGTCCTGTCCATCAGTTGCCTTTTCCTCGAGCTTTCCTCGCCGCTTCCCGTCCGACGTCGAGCGCCTTCTGGTTGAGCTCCTCGGTGCCCTCCGGCACTCTGGCGAGGACCGCCTGCGAAAGGCTGTCCCACGCCACGACACCCGTCAGCTCGGCTATCGCGCCGAGAGCCACGACGTTTGCGAAGAGCATCCGGCCGCACTGCTCCACGGCCAGAAGCGTGAAGGGGATCTGGACGACGTCGGGCCTGTCGACCCGATCCACAAGGTAGGAGTCGACGACCATGAGTCCGTCGTCCTTCAGCGAGCTCGCGTACTCGTCGGCGGCGACCTGGGTCATCGCGAGCAGCACGTCGACCCTTGTGGCCTTGGGATAGTCGATCTCCTCGGTCGAGATCACGACGTCGGTCTTGCTCTTCCCGCCGCGCGCCTCCGGACCGTAGCTCTGTGTCTGCACGGAGTTCTTGCCGTCGTAGACCGACGCCGCCTCCGCGAGCAGCTTGCCGCCCAGCATCAGACCCTGGCCGCCGGAGCCGGAGAGCCTGACCTCGAACCTCCCGGGTGTCTTCGTCACGTGCACATCCTCGTCGCTCGATTGCGTCAGAATGTCTGGCGGCAGCGTCAGCCGACCGTGGACTTCAGCCGGTCTCCCAGCCGCTCGTAGCGCTCGATGGTCTCGCGGAGCCTCGTCAGGCCCGACGCGTCGTCGGAGGTGAGCTTCTCGGCCAGCGCGTCGTAGACCTCGATGAACTCCGGCATGTAGTTCTCCACGAAGACGCCGCGAGTGAACTTACCCTCGAGGTCCTCCGGCGACATATGCTCCGCCTGCCTCAACGTCACGGAGTTCTCCTTCATCCAGCGGAACATGTCCACCGGGGACTTGTACTTGTTGAGGCGCCCGTAACTCGTGTAGCAGTTGCTCACGACCTCGACGACGGAGAACCCGCGGTGCCTGATAGCCTGCTCGAGGAGCTTGTCGAGCTCGCGGACGTGATAGACGGACGTGCGCGCGACGAACGAGGCGCCGGCCCCGGCCGCCAGCACCGAAGCATCGAACTCGTGCTCAACGTTCCCGTACGGCGCGGTCGTCCCCCGCTTGCCGTGCGGCGTCGTCGGCGAGTACTGCCCGCCGGTCATGCCGTAGATGCAGTTGTTCGCGACGATCGCCGTGATGTTGATGTTCCTCCGGCACGCGTGGATGAAGTGGTTCCCGCCGATGGCGAGCGCATCCCCGTCGCCCATCGCCGCGATGACATTGAGTTTCGGGTTGGCGAGCTTGACGCCCGTGGCGAACGCGAGCGCGCGCCCGTGCGTCGTGTGCAGCGTGTTCGAGTCCACGTAGGTCGGCATCCGTCCCGTGCATCCGATCCCCGAGACGGTCGCGATCTCGTTCTTCGGAATCCCCATTTTCGAGATGACGCGGAGCAGGCTGCTCATGATGATGCCGAGTCCGCAGCCTCCGCACCACACCGTGGGCAGCTTCTTGTGGGGCTTGAGATAGGTTCTGGCTGTCTCTATCGACTGACTCATGAGCCCAGCTCCTCCGTCACGAAGCCCGTGATCTGATCAGGGGTGAACAACCGGCCGTCGACGCGGCCCAGATGCCGGACGGGGACGGCGCCGCCAACGGCCCTCTCGACCTCGAGGACGAGCTGCCCCATGTTCATCTCCGGCACCACGATGCCGCGAAGCTGCGGAACGAGCTCCCTCAAACGCTTCGCGGAGAACGGCCAGATGGTCTTCACGCGGAGCAGCCCGGCCTTCACTCCGCGTTCTCTGAGCTCGCGTACGGAGGCCTTGGCGACCCGCGCGCTCGATCCGTAGGAGAAGAGCAGAACGTCGCAGTCCTCCGTCAGGAACTCGTCGTTCATGGCCAGCAGATCGGCGCGGGACTCGATCTTGTCGACGATCCAGTGGATCTTGCGGTCCACCTCCTCCGGGACCATCGTGGGGAACCCGTGCTCGTCGTGCGTCAACCCCGTGACGTGAAACCGGTGAGGGCCCCCGAAACGAGCCAGGGTGGCCACGTCGTCGCCGACGCAGGCCGCCGGCTGATAGTCCACGTCATCGTCGTCCGGGACCGTGCGGCTGTCGCAGTGGTAGGTCCCTGCATGCGGCAGGACCACGCTCTCGCGCATGTGCCCGATGACCTCGTCGAGCAGGAGCACGACGGGGGTGCGATACTTCTCCGACAGACTCACGGACACCACCGTGAGTTCGATGCACTCCAGGACGGTCGAAGGCGCCAGCGCGATGATCGCGTGGTCGCCGTGCGTGCCCCAGCGCGTCTGCATGACGTCCGCCTGCGCCGGCTGCGTGGGCAGCCCGGTCGACGGTCCGGCGCGCTGCACGTTGACGATCACGCACGGGATCTCCGCGAGACACGCCAGCCCGATGTTCTCCTGCATCAGCGAGAATCCGGGTCCGCTTGTCGCCGTCATCGACCGCGAACCGGCGATCGACGCGCCGATGATCGCGGCGATCGAAGCGATCTCATCCTCCATCTGGATGAAGCGCCCTCCGATCAGGGGCAGATGGCGCGCCATGAACTCGGCGATCTCCGAGGACGGCGTGATCGGATAGCCCGCGAAGAAGTTCACGCCGGCCGCCACCGCGCCGATGGCACACGCCTCGTTACCCTGGAGGACCTTCACATCCTCGTTTGCCTTCGCGGACATCTCAGGAGTCCTCCCCGTCGGCGTCGTCACCGGAAGATCCGGCGGTCTTCTGCTTGCGTTCCTTGTAGACGGTGATGGCCATGTCGGGACAGAGCATCTCGCACAGGTAGCACGCGATGCACTTGTCCGGATTCGAGACGATCGGGCGACCGGTGCGGTCCGACGTGAAGACGCCGGTCGGGCAGAACTCGTAGCAGAGCCCGCAGGCCTTGCACCAGGCGTCGTAGACGTAGATCTCCCGCTCCGGATTCTCCTCGCGCGCGGGGTAGTTCCACGCCCGGGGCTGCGCGGACTTCGCCTCGTTCTTCTCCATGCTACCTCCCCAGCCTGTCCCGGAGCAGACCGGGGATCTCGCTCGGCCGGTCGGCCACGGGTACGCCGGCGTCGGAAAGCGCCGCGATCTTCTCCTCAGCCGTCCCCTTCCCGCCGGCGATGATGGCGCCGGCGTGGCCCATCCGGCGGCCCGGGGGCGCCGTCCGCCCTGCGATGAAGCCGACGACCGGCTTGCTCATATGGTCTCGAACGAACTCCGCCGCCTGCTCCTCGTCGGTCCCACCGATCTCGCCGATGAGCACGACGGCCTGAGTCCCGTCATCCTTCTCGAACGCCTCGAGCGTGTCGATGAAGGTCGTGCCGATGATCGGATCTCCTCCGATCCCGATGACGGTCGACTGCCCGATGCCGCCACGGCGGAGGCTGTCGACGACCTCGTACGTGAGCGTCCCGCTCCGCGACACGACCCCGACCTTCCCGCGCGTGTGGATCGCGCCCGGCATAATGCCGAGCTTGGCCTTCCCCGGACTGATGAGACCGGGGCAGTTGGGGCCGAGCAGCCGCACGCCGAGCTCGCCGGCACGCTGGTAGAGACGCATGGCGTCCAGTGTCGGCACGCCCTCCGTGATGATCACGATGAGCTCAACTCCGGCCTCCGCCGCCTCGAGCGCGGCGTCGGCCGCGAACCTCGCGGGCACGAACACGATCGTGGCGTTGGCGCCCGTCTCGTCGACGGCCTCGCGGACCGTGTCGAAGACCGGAACCTCGCCGCGATTCTGCCCGCCCTTCCCGGGCGTGACCCCGGCCACGACGTGCGTACCGTACTCGATCATCGCGCCGGTGTGGAAGGAGCCGTCACGGCCGGTGATGCCCTGGACGCAGACGCGTGTTCTCTCGTCGATGAAGATGCTCACGCCTGCCCCCTCGCCATGGCGACCGCCTTCTCGACGGCCTCGTCCATCGTCTGCGCCGATTCCATGCCGTGGTCGGCGAGGATCCTGCGCGCCCTGATCTCGTTCGTTCCGGTCAGCCTGACGACGAGCGGCACCGAGATCGGACGGGCCTCCAGCGCCTCGATGAGACCCTCGGCCACGTCGTCGCAGCGAGTGATGCCACCGAAGATGTTGAGCAGGATGACCCTGACGTTCGGGTCGTTCGTGATGATATCGAAGGCGGTCATGACCTTCTCCGGACTGGAGCTCCCGCCGATGTCGAGGAAGTTCGCGGGCTCGCCGCCGTAGTACTTGATCAGATCCATCGTCGTCATGGCGAGACCGGCGCCGTTGACGCAGCAGCCGACGTCGCCGTCCAGCTTGACGAACGAGAGGCCCATCTCGCGCGCCTTCCTGAGCTCCTCGGATTCGCCGGACGGATCACGCATCTCGGCGATGTCCGGGTGACGGAAGAGCGCGTTGTCGTCGATGTTCATCTTCGCGTCGACCGCCCACACTCGCCCGTCGGGCGCGACGACCAGCGGGTTGATCTCCGCGAGCGAACAGTCGCTGCCGACGAACGCATCGTAGAGCTTCGAGATGACCGCCGCGACCTGCGCGACGACCTCGACCCGATCGTCGAGCTTCGACGCAAGGTGCGCCGCCTCGGCCACCGTCAGTCCCTGTACGGGATCGACGGCGAGCTTGAAGATCCGCTCGGGCGTCTCAGCGGCGACGGACTCGATGTCGACGCCGCCCTCGGGGCTCACCATGTAGACGGGGCGCTTCGTCGCCCGGTCGACGACGATGCCGACGTAGTACTCGCGCTCGATGTCGACCGCGTGGGCGACCATGACCTTGTGAACCGTCAGTCCCTTGATGTCCATGCCGAGGATGTCCCGCGCGTGCTTCTCCGCCTCCTCGGGCGTCCTCGCGAGCTTCACGCCGCCGGCCTTGCCGCGCCCGCCGACGTGGACCTGCGCCTTGACGACGACCATCTCGCCGATCCGCTCGGCGACGCGTCGCGCGGCGGCAGGATCCTCCACGACCTCGAAACGAGGCACGGGCACGCCGCGCGCGCTCAGGATGGCACGGGCCTGATACTCGTGGATCTTCACGTGTTCCTCCCGGTCCCGCGTCGGAGACTAGATGAAGTCCTTGAGAATATCCACGAGCGTGGGGCTTCCCTTCACCCCGAGATCGTACCGGA
>CAZAQL010000089.1:0-11041 GCA_964487295.1 uncultured bacterium
CTCAGTACATGGTGACGTTCTACACCACCGACAACGGTTGTGGTCCGGGTGTTGCCGGCGGCGCCGGCATCAACCTCGACGACACCTGGTTCGAGGGTGAGACGGGCGGCAGCCCGGTCGAGGAGACCAGCTGGGGTCGTATCAAGAGGATGTACCGCTAGACTCGTATCACGTCCGATTCTGCGGCAGACGACAGCCCGCCGGCGCGCGCCGGCGGGCTTCGTCTTGCTTGTGACGCCCGCCGGCGGGCGTCTTCCTGCGCGTGACGCGGGCGGGCGTCTTCCTGCCTGTGACGCGCTGGCGGGCGTCCACATGCCTGTCGCGACGCCGCCGACCGGCCGGGTCGAGCGCGCCAGGGGTTCGGGGGTGAAGGGCTGTTGCTGGCCGATTGGACTGTCTTATGCTATAATGAACCTGACCAGCAGGATCACCTCACTCTGGAGGACCACATGACGACCCCAGGACGCGCGGCCCTGCTCGCCGCGCTCGTGCTTCTCGCCACGTCCGGCCTGTGCGCCGCGGCGGCGGCCGCGGACGCCCCGCGATCCGACCCGGAGATCGAGACGCTGCAGCAGGAGATCGACGCCAGAGGCTATCACTGGACGGCCAGACGAACGTGGCTGACCGATCTCTCCGAGGAGGAGAGGGCGTCGATGCTCGGTCTCATCGTGCCGGAGGACGTCGCCAGGCGCGACGCGGCGCTCACCGAGGCCGTGCTTCCCTTCCCGGTGCGACGCGACCACCCGGCCGCGTTCGACTGGAGGGACTACGGCGGCGTCTCATCGGTCAAGAACCAGGCCGGTTGCGGAAGCTGCTGGCTCTTCGGCGCCGTGGCGGCGCTCGAGTCGGCCGTGTTGATCAACGAGGGCATCGAGTACGACCTGTGCGAACAGCAGGTGCTCTCGTGCCGGACCCCCGGCTACGGGTGCAGCGGCGGCTTCCCCACGTGGGCCTGGAACTACATCAGGGACAACGGGGCGGCGCTCGAGGAGTGCATGCCGTACGAGGCCGACGACACCGTGCCCTGCGAGGACGAGTTCTGCCAGAAGTACGCGGCCGTCAACGAGTGGGTGGACATCCCGAACACCGAGGACGCCATCAAGACCGCGTTGGGCGTCGGACCGGTGACGACCTCGTTCACCGTGTACAACGACTTCTACTCCTACGGCTCGGGCTGCTACGAGAACCCGGGAACGGACCCGACCAACCACTGCATGCTCATCTGCGGATGGGATGACGACGCGTGCGGCGGGGAGGGGGCCTGGCTCGTCAAGAACAGCTGGGACACCTCGTGGGGAGATGACGGCTTCGTCTGGATCAAGTACGGGAGCTGCAACGTCGGCTCGAACGCCCGACTGCTCTACTACTACGAGGGCGACGAGGTCGTCTACCGCAGCCACTCCGTCGACGACGGAGCGGGCGGCGACGGCGACGGTCGCCCCGACCCGGGAGAGACCGTCGACATCGACGTCGAGCTCAGAAACGACATCCTTGCGCCCAACAGGACCGGGGTCTCCGCCACGCTCTCGACGACGAGTCCCCATGTCACCGTGACACATGCCGGCTCCTTCTACGGCGACATCGACACAGGCGAGTCGAAGACCGGCGCGACGCCCTTCACGATCATCGTCGACGAGTTCGCTCCGGCCGGCGTTCAGGTCGGGATGCAGCTCGACATCACGGCGAACATGATCTACTCGTACACCCAGACGTTCACCCTCGTGCTCGGCCCGGTGCCGGTTCTCCTGGTCGACGACGACGGGTCGACGAGCACGCAGACGTACTTCGAGGAGTCGCTGGACCGCACCGGGTACGTCTACGATCTGTGGACCGAGGATCTGGACGGAAACGTCACGGCGGCGAAGATGGCCGACTACCCCGTCGTCATCTGGAACGTCGGGTGGAACGGCAATCTCAACGACGACAACCGCGCGGCCCTGGCGACGCATCTCGACGCCGGGCGTCCGCTCTTCATCTCGGGCGAGGACATCGGCTGGTCGCTCGACTACTACGGACACATCGACTTCCTGCACGATTACCTGCATGCGGACTACATCGAGGACGACTCCGGGTACCGGAGTCTCGACGGCGTTTCCGGAGACCCCATCGGCGACGGGCTCTCGTTCACGCTCAACGGTGAGGACTCGGCGATGAACCAGTTCTATCCGAGCGAGATCGAGCCGCGCGACTCGGCGGTCGGGATCTTCGAGTACGAGCCGGGCCTCGAGGGCGCCATCCGCATGGACGCCGCTCACAAGCTCGTCTTCTACGCCTTCGGCGTGGAGGGGGTGACCGGTGCGGCGGTCCGGGACACGATCGTGGCGAGGACGCTCGAGTGGCTGGTCGACACGTGGCCCGACACGGAGCAGCCGGCGGTGGCCGTTCTGACGCCCAACGGGGGTGAGGAGGTCACGGGTGACGACGACTACGAGGTCACCTGGGACGCGACCGACAACGTGGGCGTGACCTCGATCGACATCCTCCTCTCGCGAGACGGAGGGGCGACCTTCCCCGAGACCATAGCGACCGGGGAGGCCAACGACGGTTCGTTCCTCTGGGCCGTGCCCGACAGCGCGTGCGAGACGAACCGAATCCGCATCGTCGCCCGGGACGCCGCCGGCCTCGCGATGTACGACGATTCGGACGCCGTCTTCGTCACGACGACCGGGTCGGGAGTCGACGACTGGCCGACGCCGAAGCAGCTGGCGCTCTTCCAGAACTCGCCGAACCCGTTCAATCCCGTCACGCGGATCGCCTTCGCGGTGCCGCGCGCGTCACGCGTCGTGCTCGACATCTACGACACGGCGGGACGGCGTGTTCGCCGGCTCGTCGACCGGGACGCCACGCCGGACCGGTACGAGGCTGTCTGGGACGGGAAGAACGACGACGGAGCTCCCGTCGCCTCGGGCATCTACCTCTACAGGCTGATGTCGGACGGTGAGGAGCTGGCGCGCAAGATGGTGTTGCTCAGATAGCGCCCTCGGAGGGCGGAGGACGAATGCTCATCGCGAGAGGCCCGGGTTCCACCGGGCCTCTCGTCTCTCCTGCCCGGGAGCCCGGCGTTTTCCGGCGGGCGGGCGGGCGAGGGGCCGTTCATCCGCAGCGTGCTGCCAGACGAGCGGCCAGCCGGCTCGAGCGGTTGACGACCGGGCGGCCCGCGCCGTAGGATAGAAACCCTCATCAGGGACGCTTGCCAAAGGACGATCCTGCAACCCTCTGGGGGAGGGCTGGATGAACGCGACGCGCCGCACGAAGGGGCTGATTCTCTGGTTCTTCTTCTTCTCGGGGTTCTCGGGACTCGTCTACGAGGTCGTCTGGGCGAGACTGCTCGAACGCGTCATGGGGGCCTCTGTCTACTCCATCACGACGGTGCTGACGGTCTACATGGCCGGTCTCGGACTCGGCAGCTTCCTCGCCGGCCGTTACATCGACCGACGGGGCGAGCCGCTCAGGCTCTACGGGTTGCTTCAGGCCGGCATCGGCGTGTCGTGCGTCCTCGTCCCCGCGCTCATCGCGCTTCTGGCGCCCGTCTACCGGAGCGCTTACCAGAGCATCGACGCCGGTTTCCAGACGCTGACGCTTGTCCGCTTCCTGATCTCGGCGCTCGTGCTGATCGTTCCGACGACCCTCATGGGCGCGACCCTGCCAGTGCTGTCGCGGTATCTGGCGACGAGGCTCGACGATCTGGGTCATACGGTCGGAGAGCTCTACGCGGTCAACACCTTCGGGGCCGTAGCCGGCTCCTTCCTCGCGGGGTTCGCGCTGATGCCCGCGCTCGGGATCATGGGGGCGATCTACGTTGCGGCGGGCATCAATGTCGTCATCGCGGCGCTCGTCTTCTCGATGGCACGAGGATCGGGCGGCGGGAGCGCGGCGCGAGCCCCGGTGGCCGAGACTCGCAACGGCTCTCGGGCGAAGCTCCCGTCATCCGGAGAACAGGGCCCGGCCGTGGTCACGTTCGCGCTCGTGGCCTTTGCCGTCTCCGGTTTCGCCGCGATGGTCTACCAGGTGGCCTGGATGCGGTCGCTCTCGCTCGTCGTCGGGTCCTCGGTGTACGCGGTCAGCCTGACGTTGACGGCGTACATCCTCGGACTCGCGCTCGGCGCCTCGATCGCGTCGCGCCACGTGGACCGCTGGAAGCACCTCGTCGGGCGGCTCGGTTTCGTGGAGATCGGCATCGGCCTCGCGGCGCTCGTCGTCGTTCCCATCTTCGGCAGGCTTCCGCTGACGATGATCGGTGTCGTGGAGCGGTTCGCCGGATCGTTCGGCGCGCTCATGGCCGCGGAGTTCGGTATCATCTTCCTCGTGATCCTCGTGCCGACCCTTCTGATGGGCGCGGTCTTCCCGCTCGTCGTGCGCATCTGCGCGCGACGGATGGAGGCGGTCGGCCGCTCGGTCGGGACAGTCTACGCCTCGAACACGGTCGGCGCGATCGCCGGCTCGTTCGTTGGCGGGTTCGTGTTCATCCCGTGGCTGGGAATCCAGGGGGCGATCTCGGTGGCGGTCGTGACGAGCCTCGTGCTCGGTGCGCTCCTGACGCTCGTTGACAGCTCACTGACGAAGCGCTGGCGGCTCATCCCGCTGTTCATCGTGGCCGCGGCGGTCCTCGTCGTTCTCCCGCTCATGCCTCGCTGGGATCCCGTGATCATGTCCAGCGGCTCATACCTGTACGCCGACATGTACTCGAGCCAGGCCGAGAACGCCGACATCTCGCCCGAGCAGGCCGTCAGGCTCTTCGGCAAGGTGCTCTATCACAAGGAGGGTGTCGCGACCACGGTGACCGTCCGACAGGCTCGGAGCGACATCTACCTGCAGTCGAACGGGAAGACCGAGGCCTCGACCGGGCCGGACATGCGGACGCAGAAACTGCTGGCCCATGCCCCGATGATGCTGCATCCGGATCCGAAGGACGTCCTCGTCATCGGGCTCGCGAGCGGCGTGACCGTCGGGTCGGCGCTGACCTACCCGATCGAACTCGTCGACTGCGTCGAGATCGCGCCGGCCATGGAGGAGGTGGCGCGCACGTTCTTCGCCGAGGCGAACGGTCACTGCATGGACGATCCGCGCCTGAACATGATCATCGAGGACGGGAGGAACCACGTCGAGTTCACGGCGCAGACGTACGACGTGATCATCTCCCAACCGTCGAACCCGTGGATCGTGGGTGTTTCGAACCTCTTCACGCGCGAGTTCTTCCAGATGGCGCACGACCGCATGAACGACGGGGGCGTCGTCGGCATGTGGTTCCAGGCGTACAACATGAGTCCGGAGCAGTTCCGCATGATCGCGCGCACGTTCGCTGAGGTCTTCGAGAGCGCAACGGTGTGGGAGCTCGATCCGGGCGTCGACTACATGCTCGTGGGTGCCGTCGGCGATATCGAACTCAGCTGGGAGCTCCTCGGCGAGCGCCTCTCGGATCCCTCGATCGGCATCGACCTGGCTTCCATCGGAGTGAGTGGCCCGCTCGACTACACCGGGCTCTACCTTCTCAGTCCCAGGACGATCCGTGAGTACGCGGGCGATGCGCCCGTTCATACCGACAACGGACTCCAACTCGAGTTCTCGGCTCCCAAGAACGTGTACCGTCAATCGATGGGGGAGCAGCTGTCGGCGCTCGACGCGCACCGCGCCTCGCCTCGCGGCATCATCGCCGGTCTCCCGGAGGCTCTGGCGGAGCAGGTCGACGCGAGAGCCCGGGCACGCCGACTTCTCGCCCGGGGACTCGCGGCCCAGGAGGCGGGGCGCCGTGACGAGTCGCTCGCGCTCTTCCAGGAGGCCGCTGAGACGAGCCCCGGCGAGCCGGAGGTGACGGAGGCGCTGAGCAGACTGCTCTGCCAGTACGCCGCCGTCGCGTCGTCGGAGGGAGAGCCGGAGACGGCGTTGGATTACTACCATCGCGCGGTCGCCGTGGCGCCGGACCTCCCACAGCCCAGATGCCTCCTCGGCGCCGCGTATCTCGGCATGGGCGATTTCGACGAGGCGGAGCAGGAGTTCCGTCGGACGCTCGAACTCGACCCCGATTACGCCGAGGCGCATCTGAACATGGCCATCATCAGCGAGCGGCGAGGGGACCGGGAGGCCGAGCTGGAATCTCTGCGGGCCTACCTCAGAAGCGCGCCCGCGGCCACCAATGTCGACCAGGTCCGGCAGATGATCGAGCGCCTCGAGTCGCGGCTCGGGGCGAGCCGCTGACGACACCGGACGTCGAAGGAGAGCCCGCTATCGACAACGGCAGAGGACAAGGACTCGACAGGCGACCCACCGAGGTCCGCGAGCGGTCGAGGCTTCTGATCGCGTTCGGGGCCATGGCGGTGTTCGTGGCGTACTTCCTGTGGCGCGAGTACTCGATCGCCGGCGCCTTCGGGTTCCCGCTCGACGACAGCTGGATTCACGCGCAGTTCGCGCGGAACCTCGCGCTGGGGCACGGCTTCTCCTACAATCCCGGCATCCCCGTGTCCGGGTCGACCGCGCCGCTTTGGACCCTGGTGTCAGCGACCGGCTATCTCGTTGGCGGAGATCCCGTGCTCGCGGCCAAGGTGCTCGGGGTCCTCTTCCTCGGACTCTCGGTCTACTTCACGTACGTCCTCGTCAAGGCCATATCCGGAGACCTCCGGGAGGCCCTCTTCGCGGCCGTGCTCGTCGCCACGCTGCCGCGACTCGTCTGGGCGTCGCTCTCGGGGATGGAGGTCACACTGGCCGTTCTGCTCGTTCTCGCGGGGGTCATGGCACACGTGTTGTACACGGCGCCCGGGGACAGACGGCAGTACATCGCCACCGTGGCCTTCGGGCTGGCCACGCTCGCCCGGCCGGAATGCGCCGTCTTCTTCGTCGCCGCGCTTCTGGACCGCGTGCTGACGAGTCAGCTCATCAAGTGGAGGGAGCTCGCGACGCGCGACTGGATCGTGCCGTTCGCCGCTCACATCGGTGTGTTCATGCTCGTGGTCGCGCCGTTCATGCTGTTCAGCAAGCGGTTCGGAATCGGGTTCCTGCCGAACACGGCGTATGCGAAAGCCTGCCAGTGGAACGCCGGCCTCATCGCCGCCATCTCGGGACGCAATCTGACCGAGCTCGTTCGGTCGTTCACGGTTCGTCCGTTCGATTACTTCATGTCCTTCCTGCACGAGAGTCTGGACAACAACCCCGTGCTCTTCGTGTTCGCCGGGTTCGGGATGCTTCGCATGCTGTTCTCATTGCCCTACGACGAGGCGAGCCGCTACCGCTCGTTCCTCATCCCGCTCTCGCTCGTGCTCTTTCCGATCGCGATCGGGATCGTCGTGCCGTTCGGGACGGCGTCCTATCAGGAGGGACGGTACATCGCGCCTGTCGCTCCTCTCGTGCTCATCGCAGGCACGGTCGGGATGTACGGCGCTGCGGCGTACGCGGCGCGGATATTCAGCGAGGCGAAGTTCATGGGGAGACCGGCGCGCATCGTTCTCGAGCGGGCGCTCCTCTGGGTCTTCATCGCGACTGCGCTGCTCGTTCAGGTCCGGAGCGGCTGGTTCCGGGGACGGCTCTACGGTCGGGAGGTGGCGAACATCCAGCAGATGCAGGTGGACGTCGGGAAGTGGCTGGAGTTCCACACGCCGCGCGACGCAGTCGTCGCCGCCAACGACATCGGAGCCGTCGCCTACTTCTCTCGACGTGAGGTGCTGGACACGTGCGGGCTCATCTCGCCCGAGGTTCTCGAGCACCTCAGGCCGGGTCAGCGGCGCGACGAGGCCGTCTATAAGTTCCTCGAAAGCACCAGACCCGACTACGCCGTGCTCTTTCCCGAGTGGTATCCATCGCTCATCGACCGCGACTGGATCTTCGAGCGCATCTACAGTGCGGCCATCGAGGACAACGTCATCTGCGGCGGCTCGGAGCTCGTGGTCTACAGAATGAACTGGGACAACATCGACGACGCGGAGGAGAAGATCAAGCGGGCTGAAGCGCAGAGACTTGCCGAGGAGGGCGCGCGATGATCGAGTGGCTCGACGCGATCGACACGACGATCTTCCTCTTCCTGAACAACACGGTCCGGCATCCTCTGGTCGACCCCGTCATGGTCGCGATCACATCGCAGGACCGCTGGTACGCCGTCCTCTTCGGGGGATGGCTCGCCATGATCATCTGGGGCGGCAGGAGAGGGAGGCTCGCGGCCGTGATGGTCGTGCTGGCCGTGGCGCTCTCCGACCAGCTGTCAAGCGGGTTGCTCAAGCAGGTCGTCGGACGCGTCAGGCCGTGCAACGCCCTTCCCGATGATGCGTTCAGGCTGCTCGTCGGCCGTTCGAAGGCCCCGTCGTTCCCGTCCTCGCACGCGGCGAATTCGTTCTCGATGGCGACGGTCCTCGCGTGGCGCTACCCGAGGTTCACGGGTCTCCTCCTCGGTATCGCCCTCGTCATCGCGTACTCGAGGATCTACGTCGGCGTGCACTACCCGTTCGACGCGGTCGTCGGCGCTCTGCTGGGCGTCGTGTGCGGCCGTGTGGCCATACTCATCGTTCACTCCACCGACAGATGGTGGAGCGAACGGAGACGCCTCCGCGCCGAGCATGCGGCGCTCATCGACCGCGTCAGGCGGAGCACGGACGTCTGACGGCGAGCTCGCTCGAGCCTGACGCAAGGACGCCCGGCGCTTCGCGCGCCGGGCGTCGCTCTGTGTTCGTGTCCGAGCCACGAAGACACCCGCGGTGTCCCGTGGGCCGCGCCAGGCGGCGCGCTCATCCCTCCTCGGTCGCCTCGGGGCGCCTGAGGATCGTGACCGGATTCTCAAGATACTGCCGCGCGACCCGCATCACGTCGGCCTTCGTCACCTCCGCGATGCGCTCGGCGTACGCGTCCGTGAAGTCGTATCCGAGTCCGTAGAGCTCGGCGATCGCGGCCTCGTTCGCCTGGGCGGCGTTCGTCTGGCTCTGCGTCTGGTCCATGATGATGCAGAGCTGCTTGGCGAGCTCCAGCTCCTGGTCGGTGACCTCCTCGGTCTTGATCTTCTCGATGTAGCTGTTGATGATGCCGACGGCCTCATCCAGGGCCTCGTCGACCGTCGCGGCGTAGATGCCGAAGTACCCCTCGTCGAGGCCGGTCCAGTTGTAGGCGTGGACCACGTAGACGAGTCCCTTGCCCCTCAGGTCGGCGTGCAGCCATCCGCCCGGGTAGTAGATGCCGGAGAGAATGCCGTCCAGCACATCCATGGCGTAGCGGTCGCTCGAGGCGTAGGGCATGCCCGGGAAGCCCATGGCGATGACGGCCTGCGCGCGGGAGTGGTTGCTCGTGACTACCTCCGGCTCGCGCCGCGTCGCGTAGCGCACGGGCTCAGGCGTCGCCACGTTGGCGGGTTCCCAGTTCTCGAACGCATCCTCTACGAGCGCGAGCACCGTCTCCGGTTCCACGTCGCCGAAGACCGTCACGACCGTGTTGTCGGGGGAGACGAACGCCTCATGATGCCTGACGAGGTCGTCGCGCGTGACCGCGTCGACGCTCTCCTCAGTCCCGACCGGCGGCGTGCCGTACGGGTGATCGCCGAAGTGCGCCGCCACCATGCGGTCCAGGGCCTCCGTCGCCCAGTCGTCCTTGCGGGCGAGGATGCTCGCCTTGATGAGTTCCCGCTGCTTCTCGATCTCCGTCTCGTCGAACGCCGGATTGAGCAGCACGTCCGCGAAGATCTCGAACCCACGTTCGAGGTCCTGCGCGAGGAGCGTCAGCGACGACTGGATCCTGGTGTGGTTGGCGCTGCACGAGTAGACCGCGCCCATCGCGTCGAGCGCCTCGGAGATCTCCCTGCCGCTCATGCGATTCGTTCCGCGGGGGAGCATGGTGGCCGTGAAGTTGCCCAGCCCCGGGATGCTCTCCACCCTCGTGCCGCCGATCGTGTAGCTGCCGACGGAGACGATCGGAACCGTGTGGTTCTCGCGGACAAGCACCGTAAGACCGTTGTCGAGCACGAAACGTTCGACCGCACCGACCTCCGGTTCCCCGGCGGTCTCGGTCTCTTCCGCCTCGGCGATGTCGGCGAACGGCTCGAGCACGGCGATGCCCAGGTTGTCGTCGTAGAAGTAGCGCTTCGCCACATCCAGGATCTGCTCCGCGGTCACGTCCTGGATGTGTTCGACGTAGAGCTCGTCGAAGTCCGGGTTTCCCGTCCCGAGCTCGGACTGCCCGAGGCTGCCGGCGATGCTCTCCATGTCCTGCCGTCCGAGCCAGAACTCCGCGACCTTGAGCTGCTTGGCCTTCGCCAGCTCATCCTCGGTCACCTCGCGGTCTCTGACCGCATAGAGCTCCTCGAGGATGACCTCGATCGCAGCGTCGATGTTGGCGGGGTCGAGCTGCATCGACACGGTGAACGTCCCCGCGCCGTAGTTCGGAGTGCTGGACCAGGACGTGATGCCGTAGACGAGCTGCAGCTCGTCCACCAGACGCCGGTACAGCCTGGAGCTCTCGCCCTCGGACATGATGTGCGAGAGCACGTCGAGAGGGTAGAGGTCCGGGTCGGAGAGGGGCACCGTGTGGAAGCCGAGCATCACGTAGGCCATGTCCAGGTCGCGCTGCACCCGCCGCTCGCGGCGGCCGAGCTGGGGAGGCTCCTGCGTGATGGTCGGGATGTTGATCGGTCTGCGCTCCCACTCGGCGAACGCAGCGCTGATCTCCTCGTACGCCTCGTCGGCGTCGAAGTCTCCGACGGCCACGAAGATCGTGTTGTTCGGAACGTACATCCGTTCCTTGTACGTCACGACGTCGTCGCGAGTGAGGCGCTGGAAGTTCTCAATGTAGCCGATGACCGGGTACTTGTACGGATGACGTTCGAACATCGTCTCGCCGTAGAGCGCGTAGATCCGTCGCGACGGCTCGTCGTAGCCCATGTTGATCTCGCGGGTGATGACCCCGCGCTGAGCGTCGACGGCCTCCTGGGGGAAGCTCGCGTTCATCGCCCAATCGGACAGGATGTCGAGCGCCTGTGAGAAGTGCTCCGGCGATGTCTCCATGAAGTAGCAGGTGTGGTCCTTCGTCGTGTAGGCGTTCGACCCGCCTCCGATCGACTCGATCTCGTGTTCGATGTCTTCGA
>CAZAQL010000090.1:0-11026 GCA_964487295.1 uncultured bacterium
GTGAGTCAGCGGCGCCGCGTGGGCGGAGCGATGGATCGAGAGAGAGGGCGGCCCGCCGAGCGGGCCGCCCTCCTGCTTCTATGCCGGTGCGAGAGCGCGTAGCTGCGGGTGGCGGCTACTTCAACAGCATCATCTTTCTGGAAAGCGTCTCGCCTCCCGCCTCCAGGCGATAGAAGTAGGCTCCCGAGGCGACCGCCTCGCCCCGGTCGTTCGCTCCGTCCCACCAGACCGTATGCGCGCCTGCGCCGCGAGTTTCGGAGGACGCGAGCGTCCGGACGACCCTGCCGGAGGCATCGAAGATGCGCAGGGTCACGGATGACGGAGCGGGAAGCTCGTAGCGGATGAGCGTGTGCGGGTTGAAGGGATTCGGGACGTTGGCGTGAAGCGCGTATGCGCGCGGCCCGCTCGCCCCCTCGTCGACCCCGGTCGCCTCGCAGGTCAGCATGTTGACCGTGAAGGCGTCGACTCCGGCCTCAACGACCGAGCCGCCCCCCAGGTCGGATGCCGCGAGGCGCACCTTGAGTTGGCTCGTCAGACCGACGTGGTCGCCGACGGATACGGAGCGCGTATACCATCCGTAAGGCACCGGCGTCGACGGTCCCACGACGCTGGCGAGAGTCCATGTCGCACCGTTGTTGTCGGAGACGTAGACTTCGAATGTGTCGTTGTTCGGCTCGTCGCCGAAGTCATTGGTGTACCAGAGCAGGAAGCTCACGACGGCGTCGTCGGCCGAGCTGACATCGATCGCTGGGGAGATGAGATAGGTGGTGCCGCCATCGACGTCCGAGTTCCCGGCAACGTTGTCGGTCAGATAGCAGCTGCCCGAACCGTCGCCGTCGGTCGGGGGGTCGCCGCGGTCGCCGCCGCCGACCGGAACGCCGCGTCCCCAGGTCCCATCGGTCAGCCCCGGACTGTCGGTCACCGTCCATCCGAGATCGCTCTCGAAGTCGTCGACGAAGATAGCCGTGAACTCCCCGACGAACGCCGAGTAGACCACGCCCGGCGCCTGCCGGGGTTCCGTGATCTCGCCGATGTTGAGGCCCTCCGCAGACACATAGAACTCGGGGGCGTCCGTGCACGCAGCGGGCGGAAGCGTCGCCTCGAACAGGTCGCCGCCTATCGGGACAAGCGGGGACGTCAGCCACGCGCCGCCGTCGTACCGGTAATGAAGCAGGCCGGAGTCGGCGACGTACGTGTCGGCGATCTCCTCAATCTGCACTGTGAAGGTCGTGGACTCATCGGGCGGGACGATCTGAGGCGGTCCGTCCGGCAGGCTGACCAGGAGCGGGTCACGGTACTCGATGTACGTAGCGCCGTAGCCGACGAGGTCGACTCCGTATTCGATGCGCATATAGCCGTCCTCGCCCCAGTCGGATCCCCAGGAGTTCCTCAGGAGCCAGACGCCGCTCGTGCCCTGCGAGTCGTCCCAGCCGACGAGCGCCACGCCGTGGTTGATCTCGGTAGCGGTGTCCAGGTTGAAGACGCCGCCCGTGTAGTCGCTGAAGTTCTGGTCGACGGCGACGGCCACCGAGACGGGGCCATAGTCGAGAATGGCCTGCTTGATAGCCTCTGGCGGCGGCACGTCGCCGCCCGGCACGTAGGCCCACCCTTCGATGAAGTAGTCGTGCGGATACGGGCAGTTGCACGGCGCGTCGGTCGCCGAGTAAGGGAAGTAGGTCTCGAGGACCGCGCCGGTGTCGCCGCACGGGTCCGTTGCCGTGAGGTGGTAGTCGTGCACCCACCAGCCGCCGCCGCAGCCGTAGCCCTCCTGGTTGCAGCTGACGAGCCACTGCTCTGAGAGGTCGACCTCGACGCCGTCCTTGATCTTGATGTTGCACTCGAGCGGGGCGACCGAGCCGAACGCCCAGCAGCTTCCGCAGGAGGCCTGGTCCTTGACGGACGTCACGCCGTCGACGTCCCGCCAGTCGTACGACGTCGGGAGGTCGCGCGAACCGATGAACGGCTCAGTCTCGACTCCCCAGCGGTCCGGCAGCTCGCGGGCGGGTGGCGGTGTGAAGCCGGAGTGCTCCGTCGGAGTGAGGCCCATCATCTCGGCGAGGGTGCCGACCGTCTCGCCCCTGGCGTCGAGGCAGACGGCCTCCTCTGTCGTGAAGGAGCCGTGGTCAACGAGGCGGGACTCGACACGGTAGCCGTTGAGCTCGCCCCACGAGAACTCGGTGGCGACCTTGCCGCGGTAGAAGTCCCATGCGTCGACCCGCCGACCGTCGGGCAGCACGCAGAGGCCTCGCTCGCCGCTGTCGTCCCGCCCGATGATGTACTCGTAGCCGAGGGCCTCGCAGTATACGGCCGCCGGGTTGGCCGACCCGATCATGGGCGGTGCCGCATCGGCGGCTGCGGCCGCCGGGTTGGCCGACCCGATCATGGGCGGTGCCGCATCGGCGGCTGCGGCCGGCAATGCGATCACCAGGATGATGAGCGCCAGCGCGACGGCCAGCGACATCGTGGATGGGGTGCGGGGGCGAGCCGTCTCGGTGGATGTCAGCATGTGGACCTCCTGCGGCCGGTCAGGGTATGTGCTCACGGTCAGGGATGGACGTTCTTGCCAATCTCTATTATAGCAGAATCCGCTCTCGGTTTCCAGAGCCGCCCGCGGAGTACGCTCGCACAGGTGTTACCACCTGAACCGACCCGCGCCGTCGAGCCTCTGTGGACGTGCCGCGTGTGGATTCCGCTCCTCGACGCGGTTCGCATCCTGTAGAATGAACGCGGTCGAAAACAGACAGGTATGCTGGCCACGCGCATCGTGGCGTCACCCGGAGAGGAGGGTTCACCATGCGGTCCTGGTTGAGTCTCATCATCGTTGCAATCCTCGCTGTTCCCGTGTTCGCCTTCGGTCCAATGGGCGGAGGGATGATGGGGCAGCAGATGCCCGACAACATGTGGGGGAGCGCCGAGTTCAAGCCGGTCGTCGGCCACTGGGCCGAGTACCTCATGACCTCGGAGGACGAGGAGCCCGTCACGATCCGGATCTCGATCGTGGGCGAGGAGGATGGAGCCTACTGGTACGAGATGCAGATGATGAGCGATGAGGAGGAGGGCTTCATCACGAAGATGCTCGTCTCCGGCGATCCGCAGGACGAGGACAACCTCAAGCGGCTCATCATCAAGGGCGGCGACGAGCCAGCGATGGAGATGCCCGTCGGCGGCATGATGGGCGGCATGATGGGCGGCAGGGGACAGCAGTCCGAGATGACGGAGGTCGAGACGGAGATGCCGGACGTCAAGCCGGTCGACCTCGGCATGGAGACGGTGACCGTCCCCGCGGGCACCTTCGAGGCTCATCACTGGCGCGTCGAATCGGACGAGCACGCGTTCGACATGTGGCAGGCGACGAAGGTCGGACCGTACGGCATCGTGAAGTCGAGCTCCGAGGATTTCGAGATGGTCCTCACGGGCCACGGCGAAGACGCGACGTCGGCCATCACGGAGGAGCCCGAGAAGTTCGAGATGCCCTCGTTCAACATGCAGGACCTTGGGGGCTAGCGACCGACCGGCGGCCCCGTGACACCTCGAAGACCACAACACAGGGGAAGAGCCGGATTTGGCCTTCCCCTGTGTTCGTTTCCGACAGAGGAGGTACTCGATGAGATGGTTGATCGCGCTTGCGACGATGGCCCTCGCGCTCGCCGTCGTCGCGCAGGTCGCCGACGACAGTCGCAGCGGAGCGACCGAGGTCGCGGGTGAGACCGCCGCCCCGGCTGAGTCTCACGAGGGCGAGCAGGCCCCGGAGCAGACAGAACAGCAGAGCGCGGCGTCGCAGGATGCGAAGAGCAGCGAGGCCGCGGATGAGGTCGAGAAGCCCCCGGTCGACGCCTACGCCGAGGTGGCCGACATCATGTCGCATCTATGCATGGAGTGTCACGGTGATCCCCAGCCGGCGGCCGGCTTTCCTCTGCCATCGAACAGACAGGGGAGCGGGATGGTCGGCGTGCCGAGCACCCAGCGGACCGATCTCCAGCTCATCGATCTCGAGAGCCCCGATGAGAGCTACTTCCTGATGAAGCTCAGAGGTGATCCGGGGATTCTCGGCCAGCCGATGCCCATGGCGCGGAAGCTCACGGAGGGACAGCTCGAGATGTTCGAGCTCTGGGTCTACGAACTGGCCGGGGTGGAACCTGTTGCGGAGCAGGAGGAGAACGGGAAATCCGGCGAGGCAGCGGACGCGGACGCGGCCGGCGACGACCAGTCTGACGAAGACGGGAAGGACGAATCGAGCTCTCCGGACGACGGCGAGCCCAACGGCGACGGCGCGGACGGCTCGGGCGAGGCCCCGGGCGGCTCGGGCGACGGAGCGGATGAGGCCGGCGACGCGGACTGAGCAGGAATCACTCGGTTTCGTGCGTCCCGGGTGGTATAATGGCAGCGGCGGGGAGGCGGTGTGGTGGCCGTCTCCCCGCGTTTCGTCCTCAGCCACCGCGCCGCTTCGCGAAGTCCCAGCGAAAGGAGGTGCGCCATGCGAGGCTCACAGGCATGGCCGATACTCCTCGCGTCCCTCGCCGTCGCTCTCCTCGCAGTTCTTCCGCCTCTCTCCGCTCGTGCTTTCCTCTACGACACCTTCAGTGCGGGACCCGGCTTTCCGAACCGCGTCGACGACCACATCGACGACATCCACGCCGTCAACCCGTCCGAGCAGGTCGACGTCATCGTCGACTTCTGCTCGACCCCGACGGCGGCCGACAGCGCGTTCCTTGACGGGTACGGAGACGTCTACGGCGTCTTCGGTTTCATCGAGGCGATCGCCTTGCGGAACGTGCTCGTCTCTGACTGCTACGAGATCGTCAACTACCCCCGCGTCAAGCTCATCGAGTGGGACGAGACGCTCACGCCGCATCTGGACGTGAGCTCCTGCGCCATCCAGGCGCGGGCGAGCGTGACCTACCCGTATCCCGCGCAGGCGGCCTGGGACCTGAATCCGACGGTAGGGTACACGGGTAGCGGGGTCACGGTAGCCATCATCGACAGCGGCGTCGACGATGCGCACCCGGCGCTCGCCGGGAAGTTCGTCGCCGGCTACAACGGGTTCACACAGCAGGGCGGCCCCGGCGTCAACCCCGACGACGACATGGTCGGGTGGTATCACGGAACCGCGGTCGCCGGGATGATCATGGGGAACGATCCCGCCCAGCAGTACATGGGTGTGGCGCCCAACGCGATGCTCGTCGACTGCAAGATCTTCGACGCGAGCGGGTCGAGCCCCGCGTCGCGGTCGATCGCGACGATCCAGTGGGTGATGCAGAACGCGTCCCTCTACGGCATAGACGTTGCGAACATGAGCTTCGGCGGCCGGCCCGATGACGGCACCGACGCCGTCGCCCGCGCGGCGGAGGCGCTCGCGGCCTCCGGCGTAACGGTCGTCGCGTCGGCCGGCAACTACCCGCCCTCGTCCGGCATCGCGGCCCCCGGGTCGGCCAACAGCGTCATCTGCGTCGGCGGGGTGACCGACAACGCGACCATTCTCCGAACGGATGACGCTTACGACTCGATCGCGCGCGTCGGACCGCGGAGCTCGCCGCCGCCGAGCTATACGCTGAGCGCGAACGATCTCAAGCCCGAGGTCTCCGCGTACGCACGGGACATCACGACCTGCCAGGGTACCAACCCCGGTCAGAACGCGACCGGGTGGTGGCAGCATCCAGGCAGCGGGACGTCGTGGGCGACGGCCCACGTGTCGGGGGCCGCGGCGCTCCTCCTCGAGAAGTACCCCGGTCTTCCTCCGGCGCAGGTCGACAACATGCTGAGGACCTACGCCGAGCCCCGCGGAGGCGCCACCTACCCGACGGTCGATCCGGTGTGGAACTACATGTACGGCTACGGCATCGTCTCGGCGGCGGACGCGGTCAACGCCGTGATCCCCACTGACGTGTCGGTGAAACCGTGGGTGCCCGGGACATGGAACAGCGCGAGCATCTGGGCGGGTCACTACCCGGTCCAGGTCGGGGACCCGAACACGCTCAACGCGCGAGTGTACGCCAACGGCGGGTACGCCGCCGGCGTCGTCGTCTCGTTCGAGGTGATGATGACGGGATGGGGCTCGCCGTACAGTCCGGTCGGCAGCACGACGATCAACGTGCCGGGCGGCGGGAGCGCGGTCGCTACCATCGCCTACACGCCACCTCCGGGGTTCGAGGGACACCGCTGCTTTCGCGTGACTGCCACGTTCAGCGCGGACACCAACCCGTCGAACAACTCGGCACAGGAGAACATCGATATCGAGCCGGCGCGAGCGTCGTCGCGGGTCGCGGCGAAGCTCGCGGCGATCGGTGCCGCGAACGGGACCGGCTCTCACGAAACGCCGGGGGCGGTGGCCGAGAGGCAGGTCCGCGGCGCCCGGACGACGTTCTCGAGCGGCGTGAGCAGAGAGACGCGGCGCTACACGTTCCCCGTGACGATGTGTGTCGAACCGACGGCGCCGTTCCCGTTCCGGACCGCGGACGCGTGCATCTGCGCGAAGGACCTGCCGCCGGAGGCGAGCGCATACCTCGAGCCCGAGCCGCCGTTCGATCTTATGCCCGGCGAGTGCCAGCCGTGTTCGCTCGTCGTCGAGATCCCCGACGGGGTCTACTTCGAGCCGGGCGACGCCGTCTTCGTCAACGGGTGGTTCTGGGGCAACGGTGTCGCGGAGGGAGGCGTCTCGGTCTACTTCCTCACGCCGCCGCCCATCGAGGCGACGATCCCGGAGATCCAGTACACGGACGATCCGACCGGCGGGTCACCGCTCCTGGATCAGATCGTGGCAACCTCGGGCATCGCGACGACCGAGCACGACACCTACGGTGGGCTGTTCGCGATGCAGGACGGGACCGGGGAGTGGAGCGGCGTGTTCGTCAACAACATCGGTCTGCCGGTGGCGCGCGGCGATTCGCTCGCGGTGACCGGCCTCGTGACCGAGGTCGAGGGGCGGACGCACCTTGATCCGTTCGCCGGCTTCGACATCCTGAGCAGCGGGAACCCCGTCCCCGACGCGACCCCGGTCGAGCCGGCCATGGTCGACCTTCAGGAGGGATACGAGGGTGTCCTCGTTGCGGTCACGGAGGCAACGGTGACACTCGACGATCCGCTCGCGTGGATGATCGAGTCGAACGGGACGACGTGCCTCGTCGGGCGACTCGCGAGCTACTCGTACATGCCGTCTATGGGGCAGGAGCTCGACGTCTCCGGCGTCGTCGTTCCGCTCGGGCGAGCGCAGCTCCTCCAGCCGCGAGATGACGACGATATCGAACCGCTGACCGGCGTCGAGGACCGGCCGACGGTCGTGTCGCTCGCCCAGAACGCTCCGAACCCGTTCGGTGAGAGGACCGGCATCAGCTATGCGCTGCCGGTCGAGACGTCCGTGCGGCTCGACGTATACAGCGTTTCCGGCCGGCGCGTCTGCACCCTGGTCGACGAGGTGATGCCGGCAGGACGCTGGGTCGTCGAGTGGAACGGTATCGACTCGTCCGGGAACTCAGTGGCGAAGGGCGTCTACTTCTACCGCCTGAGCGCGGGTGGGAAGACGATCGGGAAGCAGATGGTCCTCATCGAGTAGTCGCACCGCCAGGCATGCGCGTCCTGCGTGCGCAACCGCCACCGGTCCGGTGCAGCCGGCACGATGGCCCCGGGGTGGAACGCTGCTTGAGCGCGGTCCGTGACCTGCTACAATCGGCGAGAACCATGCATCAACGACAGGGGGTTCGCATGGGACTCAGCCGGGCCGAGCTCGACCATCTCAGCATCAACACGATTCGAACGCTCTCCATGGATGCCGTGCAGGAGGCGGACTCGGGGCATCCCGGGACGCCGATGGCACTGGCTCCCGTGGCCTATTGCCTCTGGCAGCGGCATCTCAGGTACGATCCCCGCCATCCTCTCTGGCCGGATCGGGACCGCTTCGTGCTCTCGGCGGGGCACGCTTCGATGCTGCTCTACTCGCTCATTCACCTGGCAGGTGTGCGCGACGTCGGCCCCGACGGGCGTCCGCTCGACGGTCACGCGATCAGCCTCGACGACATCCGCTCTTTCCGACAGCTCGGTTCGAAGTGCGCCGGACACCCCGAGTACGGTCTCGCGGCCGGCATCGAGACGACGACCGGGCCTCTGGGGCAGGGCGTCGCCACGAGCGTGGGAATGGCCGTGGCCGGCCGCTGGATGGCCGCCCGTTACAACCGGCCGGGCGACGAGCTCTTCGTCCACGACGTCTACGCGCTCGCGAGCGACGGCGACCTGATGGAGGGCGTCTCGTTCGAGGCGGCCTCGCTCGCCGGCCACCTCGGCCTTGCGAACCTCTGCTGGATCTACGACAGCAACAGCATCACGATTGACGGCGGAACCGATCTCGCGTTCACGGAGGACATCGCTGCCCGGTTCGCGGCGCAGCGTTGGAGCGTCCGTGTTGTGACGGACGCGAACGATCTCGATGCGCTGGACGCTGCGTTCGCCGAGTTCCGCAGCTCGAAGCAGGACGGGTCGCGACAGGGCCCCATGCTGATCATCGTGAGCAGTCACATCGCCTTCGGCGCACCGAACAAGCAGGACACGAGCGCGGCGCACGGCGCCCCGCTCGGGGAGGAGGAGGTCCGGCTCGCGAAGCGGAGCTACGGTTGGGACGAGAACGCACGGTTCGCCGTGCCGGACGGCGTTCGCGAACACTTCGACTCGGGCATCGGGAAGAGGGGAGGACGGCTGCGGCAGGAGTGGGAGCAGTCCCGGGCCCGTTATGCGGACCGGCATCCCGATTCGTCCGAGGAGCTCGAGCGGTTGCTCGCGGGGAAGCTCCCGCCGGGCTGGAGCGACGTGCTTCCAACCGCGCGCGATTACCCGGAGCCGGCAGCCGGTCGCGCCGTCTCGGGCAAGGTGTTGAACGCGCTCGCCGAGCGAGTTCCGTGGCTCATCGGGGGGTCGGCGGACCTGGCGTCCTCGAACAAGACGGAGCTCACGTTCGAGGGAGCGGAGGATCTCACGGCCCGGAGTCCCGGCGGCAGGCGCATTCGCTTCGGCGTGCGCGAGCACGCGATGGCGGCTCTCGCGAACGGTCTGGCGCTCTCGGGACTCAGGCCTTTCGTCTCGACGTTCCTCGTGTTCTCAGACTATGCGCGCCCGGCCATCCGGCTCGCGGCCCTCATGGAGCTTCCATCGATCCTCGTGTTCACGCACGACTCGATCAGTCTGGGGGAGGACGGACCGACGCACCAGCCGGTCGAGCACCTTGCGTCCCTGAGGGCGATGCCCGGTCTCATCGTGTTCAGGCCGGCAGACGCCGCCGAGGTGATCGCGTCGTGGCGCTTCATCATGGAGCTGACCGACGCGCCCGCGGCGCTCGTTCTCTCGCGGCAGGCCCTGCCCTCGTTCGACCGTGAGATCTACGGCGGCGCACTCGTCGAGCGCGGCGGCTACGTGCTCGCGGACTGCGCGACGGATCCCTCGGTACTTCTCATCGCGACGGGAAGCGAGGTCAGGCTCTGCGTCGAGGCACACGAGCGGCTCCGCGCCGAGGGCATCGCGACGAGGGTCGTGAGCATGCCCTCGCTGGAGCTCTTTGAGCGGCAGACGCGCGAGTACCGCGACGGGGTGCTGCCTCCCGGCGTCACGGCGCGCGTTGTCGTGGAGCAGGGAGCCGGTCTCGGATGGGCGCGGTACGCCGGTCCGACCGGCCGGATCCTCTCCATCGACACGTTCGGGGCGTCCGCTCCTATGGAGGACGTCCAGCGGCACTTCGGGTTCACGGTCGATGCGGTCGTCGAGGCCGCAAGGAGCCAGGTGAGTTAGATGCCGGCGTACCGACACGCTCTCGTCATCAGAAACCGGTTCTCCGGACACGCGGACGGACAGCACATCGCTGATACGCTTGCAGCGGCCGCGCCGCAGCTGAGCTGTACGCACGTCTTCGTCGAGAAGGGGGAGGACGCCGAGCGCGTAACGCTCGATCGGCTGCCGGGACGGTACGATGTCGTGGTGGCAGCGGGCGGCGACGGGACGGTCGGGAGCGTGGCGCGCGCGGCACGCGAGTTCGATCTGCCCGTTGCCATCCTGCCCACGGGGACGGCCAACATGCTGGCCGTGCAACTCGGCATCCCGACGGACGTGGGCGATGCAGCGGCGCTCTTGTCCGGCCGCTCGCGCGTCCGCAGGATCGACGGCATGGTGGTCCGTGACCGTCTGTACTTCCTCAACGTGGGTGTGGGACTGAGCGCCAGCACGATCCGGGATCTCAAGGATTGGACGAAGCGATACCTGGGTCTATCCGCGTACGTCTGGACGGGGATCGCGAGCGGGTTCACGATGAAGCCGGCCCGTTGTCGGATCACGCTCGACGGCAGGGCGAGACGCATGCGGATCCTCGACGTCTCGGTGATCAACGCCGGGTTCAACGAGGTGCGCAGCTTCCCGGGGTTTCCCGTCGTGCTGCCGGATGACGGGAAGCTCAACGTTCTGACCGTGTGGACCCCGACTCCGGTCGATTATCTGCGTCACCTGTGGTGGGCCTTCACGACCTGGCGTCGGGTCAGGAAGAACATACGATGGCGCGTGGCTGAGCGAGACGTTCGTGTTGAGAGCAGCGTGTCGCTGCCCGTTCAGGCGGACGGCGACATCATCGGAGAGACACCGGTGTGTATCAGCCTCGTCCCGAGCGCCGTCGGCATCGTCGTCCCGGACTCGGAGGAGGGCGCGTTGCGTGCCGGGGCCGTCGAGGACGACGCCTAGGATGATCGGGCGGCACTCTCGGCAACACGCGCTGACTGCGGCGAGGCGCCGGCTCAGTGATACACGCTGACGTCGGCGAACCCGGTCAGTGGTAGACACTGACGGCGGTGGCGAACCCGCTCAGTAGTAGACACTGACGGCGGCGACGAACCCGCTGGGCGTGGCGCCGTACTCGCTTCGCAGCGTGAGCCCGTCCGGGCCGGCTCCGTGCGCGACGTAGCCCTGAGCCATGAGCGTCACGTTGTCGGAGAACACCCACGAGACGGCGGGCATGATCACCCCCGACCCGTCAACGGGGCTCCCGATCCAGGTGAGCGAGACAGGGGCG
>CAZAQL010000091.1:0-10921 GCA_964487295.1 uncultured bacterium
CCATCCGCGAGGGCGGCAGGACCGTCGGCGCCGGCACGATCACGAAGATCATCGAATAAGGAGGAGTTGAGTGGCAGGCCAGCGAATTCGCATCCGCCTGATGGCCTACGAGCACGCCACGCTGGATCAGTCCGCGGCGGAGATCGTACGGGTGGCTCGGGAGACCGGCGCTTCGATATCCGGTCCGATCCCGCTTCCGACGCGGAGAAGGGTCTATACGGTTCTGCGCTCGCCGCACATCGACAAGAAGTCGCGCGAGCAGTTCGAGATCCGCACGCACAAGCGGCTCATCGAAATCATGAACTCGACGCAGAAGACCCTCGACGCGCTCATGGATCTCGATCTGCCGGGTGGCGTGGATATCTCGATCAAGGTCGAGTAGCCCGGCAGCGGCGGAGCAGGTGTGCGCTTCCGGGGCACCGGAGTCGCAGGGAGAGCAATGATGAAGGGAATCATCGGTAAGAAGCTCGGCATGACGCGCGTCTTCGACGAGGACGGCAGGGTGACCCCTGTGACCGTTATCCAGGCGGGGCCGTGCGTCGTAACCCAGGTCAAGACGAAGGACCGCGACGGCTATGAGGCCGTGCAGCTGGGCTTCGACAAGATGCGCCGGAAGTCTGCGAAGAGACCGCAGCTGGGGCACTTCGAGAAGCACGGGCTGGCGCCGAGGCGACGGCTCGCCGAGTTCCGGGTCAAGGATCCGGACGAGTACCAGGTCGGCCAGGAGGTCACGGTCGAGCTCTTCGAGGCCGGCGATGTCGTCGACATCACGGGGTGGTCGAAGGGTCGGGGGTTCCAGGGTGTCGTCAGACGACACAACTTCTCGATCGGCCGCAGGACGCACGGCAACAAGAACCGCAGGGCTCCCGGCTCCATCGGACAGAGCGCCACACCGGCGCGTGTCTGGAAGGGCAGGAAGCTCCCGGGGCGGATGGGCGGGAGCCGCGCGACGATCAAGCGACTGAGCATCGTCAGCGTGGATCCGGAGAAGAACCTGATGCTCGTTCGGGGCGCGGTTCCCGGAGCGAGCGACGGCATCGTTCTGGTGCGGCAGTCGAACACCGGGTCGTAGGCCGAGGGTTCGGGAACGGCCCCGGGCCGGATGACCGAAACTGAGTGAGGCATAGGAAGATGTCACAGGTACTGGAAGTTCTGACGACGGGCGGACAGAAGAAGGGGGAGGTCACGCTTCCGGCGGCCCTCTTCGGCATCGAGCCCAACGAGCACGTGATGTACGAGGCCGTCCGGAGCTACCTGGCCAACCAGCGCCAGGGGACCGTGGCGACGCGCAGCCGGAGTGAGGTGTCGGGTGGCGGGCGCAAGCCGTGGCGGCAGAAGGGAACCGGCCGGGCTCGTATCGGATCGTCGCGCGTGAGCCACTGGAAGGGCGGCGGCCTGGCTTTCGGGCCGAAGCCGCGTGACTTCGGCATGCGGATGCCGAAGAAGACGAAGCGGCTGGCGCTCAAGTCGGCGCTCTCCGCCAAGGCGGGTGCGGGCGAGATCGTCCTGCTCGAGGATTTCGAGATGACCGAGACGAGCACGAAGCAGCTCGCCGGCATCCTGGGCAGTCTGGGGCTCGGCGACGGGAGAGTCCTCCTGGTCGTCAACAAGGCCGGGACCCATCTTCTGCGTTCCGCGCGCAACATCGAGAACGTGAAGGTGCAGCTGGCGAGGGAGGTCAACACGTACGATCTCCTGCACGCCGACCGGATCGTGATGACCGAGAGCGCGGTCGCAGTGATCGAGGAGGTGTTCGGAGCATGAAGCGTGATCCCAGAACCATCATCCTCGAGCCTGTCGTGACAGAGAAGAGCATGCACGCGCGTGAGCGGAGCAACCAGGTTGCCTTCGTCGTGGCGCGCGACGCGAACAAGATCGAGGTGAAGCGCGCCGTGGAGGAGCTCTTCAACGTGAGAGTCCTCAACGTCCGCACGATGTCCGTCACCGGCAAGACCAAGCGTCTGGGCCGGTTCGAGGGGAAGACGGCCGCGTGGAAGAAGGCGATCGTGACACTCGGAGAGGGTGACACCATCGAGTTCTTCGAGCACGCGTAGAGCACGATCGAGACCCGGGAGTAACTGAGATGGCAGTCAAGAGGTTCAGACCGAACACGCCGACGCTGCGGTACAAGACGGTCGCCTCGTTCGCCGAGATCACGAAGACCACGCCGGAGAAGTCCCTGCTCGAGCCGCTTCGCAAGAAGGGCGGCAGGAACAACCAGGGTCGGCTGACGGTCAGGCATCGCGGCGGCGGGCACAAGCGCATGTACCGAGTCATCGACTTCCGCCGGAACAAGCATGGCGTGCCGGCGAAGGTCGCGGCAATCGAGTACGATCCGAACCGTTCGGCGAGGATCGCGCTCCTGTTCTACGCAGATGGCGAGAAGCGCTACATCCTGGCCCCGGACCGGCTGAGCGTGGGTGCGACCGTGATGTCGGGCGAGACCGCGGAGATCAAGCCGGGCAACGCGCTTCCGCTGAGGCGCATCCCGCTTGGGATGACGATCCACAACATCGAGCTCAGGCGCGGCGCCGGCGGCAGGCTCGTCAGAAGCGCGGGTGGATCGGCACAGCTGATGGCCCGGGAGGGCCGCTACGCGCACGTGCGTCTGCCCTCGGGCGAGGTCAGGCTCGTGGACGCGGAGTGCTACGCGACGATCGGACAGGTCGGCAATCTCGAGCATGAGAACGTCGTGCTCGGCAAGGCCGGCCGGTCGCGCTGGCTCGGCAGGCGCCCCCACACGAGGGGAGTCGCCATGAACCCCGTCGACCATCCGATGGGCGGCGGCGAGTCCAAGTCCTCCGGCGGCAGGCATCCGTGCTCTCCGTGGGGACAGCCGGCCAAGGGCGGAAAGACCCGTCGTAAGAGCGCGTCCGACAGGCTGATCGTCACGAGGCGCAAGAAGAAGAGGAAGTAGCTGGCTGCACGGTGCGCGTGAGTGCGCGCTTGGTGCAGGGCCGCGCCACACATGGCGCAGGGCCGCGCTGCATGCAGCTTGGGAGATCGGGATGGGGAACGCACTCTCCGCCCGGCGATTCGAAGGAGAAGCAGGAGCCCTATGGGTCGTTCGACGAAGAAGGGTCCGTACATCGACGAGAAGCTTCTCAAGAAGGTGCGTGCGCTGGACCGGACCGGCGAGAAGCGTGTGATCCAGACGTGGGCGCGTCGCTCGGTGATTCCTCCCGAGTTTGTCGGTCACACGATCGCCGTGCACAACGGGAACAAGTTCATTCCGGTCTACGTCACGGAGAACATGGTCGGGCACAAGCTCGGCGAGTTCGCCTTCACGAGAACGTTCAGGTCCCACCGGAGCAGAGAGGCGACCGCAGCGAAGCGGCGCTAGGCTGGGGCTTGACTGGGTTGCCGGGACGCCGTGGCGGCGTCGCGCGCGGCCGACCGGTGGCACCGACACAGCCGGAGATCGGGGACAATGGAAGCACGTGCGACAGCGAAGTTCGTCAGGATGTCGCCGCGGAAGATCCGCCAGGTCGTGGATCTCATCCGGGGAAAGGGCGTTGAGGATTCGCTCAACACGCTTCACTTCGTGAAGCGCGCGGCGAGAGTGCCGGTCGAGAAGACCCTGCGCTCCGCCGTGGCGAACGTCTTCAACAACGACCCCGAGGCGGCTCACATCGAGCCGTCCGACCTCTACGTGAAGGAGGCCTTCGTCGACGAGGGTCCGACCATGAAGAGGTTCAGGCCGCGCGCGATGGGCCGGGCGACGATGATTCGGAAGCGAACGAGCCACATCACGATCGTGGTGGGCGCGAAGGCCGACAGGCAGACTTAGACCGGAGGAGCCAGAGTGGGTCAGAAGGTACATCCGGTCGGCATGAGACTCGGCGTGAACCGGACCTGGAAATCCAGGTGGTTCGCCAGGAAGGACTACGTCGAGCTGCTCAAGGAGGACTTGACCATCCGGAAGTATGTGGAGACGAAGCTCTCCCGCGCGGGCATTTCGGACGTGGTCATCGAGCGAAAGGCCGACAAGGTAGTAGTCAACGTGAAGACCGCGCGTCCGGGCATCGTGATCGGGCGGAAGGGCATCGAGGTCGAGAGACTGAACAAGGAGCTCGAGCACCTCACGGGCAAGGACATCAAGATCAACATCCTCGAGGTGAAGAGGATCGAGCTTGACGCCCAGCTCGTCGCCGAGCACATCTCCCGGCAGCTCGAGCAGCGCATGGGGTTCCGTCGCGCCATGAGGAAGTCGTCGGAGTCGGCGATGCGCCTCGGCGCCCTCGGTATCAAGATCCGTTGCTCGGGGCGGCTCGGAGGCGCAGAGATGTCGCGCGTAGCGGAGCACCGCGAGGGTCGCGTTCCTCTTCACACGCTCCGGGCGAACATCGACTTCGCCAGATCGACCGCGAAGACCACCTACGGGACCGTGGGTGTGAAGGTCTGGATCTTCAAGGGCGAGACGCTCGGGGACAAGATGGTCGAGGACGACTCGGTCGAGCCGTCGGAGCGCAACGAGCGGCCGGGACGCCGGGACGACCGGCGCGGCCGCCGCGACGACCGCGGAGGACGCGGGTCGCGAGACGGCGGTCCGCGCAGCGCGGGCAGGAGCGGCCGCTCAGGCCGTTCGAGTGGAGATTCAGGTGGACGACGCGGCGGTAAGTCGTCCGGGGGCCGTCCGGCCGGACGCAAGAAGCCGGACACAAAGCCGTCGAAGTAGAGGACGGTCGCAACGCCATAGAGGGATCGGAACATGCTGGAGCCGAAGCGAAGCAAGTACAGGAAGCGCCAGAAGGGCCGCATGACCGGCATGTCGAAGGGGGCCACCAGGCTCGACTTCGGCGAGTACGGCCTGAGGGCGCTCGAGTCGGGGTGGGTGACGGCTCGTCAGATCGAGGCGGCGCGTATCGCCGTGACCCGACACATGAAGCGTCAGGGGAAGCTCTGGTTCAGGGTCTTCCCGGACAAGCCGATCACGAAGAAGCCGGCGGAGACGCGGATGGGCAAGGGCAAGGGCGCCTTCGATCACTGGGTGGCCGTCGTCAAGCCGGGCAGGATCATCTGCGAGCTCGAGGGCGTGAGCGAGCAGGTCGCTCGTGAGTGCCTCGCGCTCGCGAGCCACAAGCTCCCTGTGAAGACCAAGTTCACGATCAGGGAAGTCTAGGAGGGAGCTCACGTGAAGCCGAAAGAACTGAGGACACTGACACAGGCGGAGCTCGAGCAGCGTCTCCGCGAGTCCCGGGAGGAGCTGTTCAATCTGCGATTCCAGCAGAAGACGGGACAGCTCGGCAATCCCCTGAGGATCCGCGAGATCCGGAAGGACATCGCGCGTTTGATGACGGTCCTCGAGGAGATGGGTGGTACGGCTCCCGTGGACGGCGCCACGGCGGCGACGGACGCGGCGGCATCCGGGCAGGCGGGTGTCGAGTAGCGCCGGGATTCACAGGTCCACGGACGCGGAACGGAGTAGGAGCATATGACCTCGAAGGACACGAGGGGACGGCGCAAGGTTCGCGTCGGGCAGGTTGTCAGCGACAAGATGGAGAAGACCGCGGTGGTCGCGGTCACCAGGCTCGTCCGCCATCCTCTGTACGGTCGCTTCGTCAAGAAGACGACGCGGTACAAGGTTCACGACGAGAAGAACGATTGTCGCATCGGTGACGTCGTCCAGATCATGGAGACGCGCCCGCTCAGCAAGGACAAGCGTTGGCGGCTCGTCGAGATCATGAAGAGGGCGCAGTAGGCGGCATCGCCGCACCTGGAAGAGGCAGGCCATGATTCAGGAGTACACGAAGCTCAAGGTGGCGGACAACTCAGGAGCCAAGGAAGTGCGATGCTTCAAGGTGCTGGGTGGCTCCAAGAGACGGTACGCCCGCGTTGGTGACATCGTTGTCGCCAGCGTCCGTTCCGCGATGCCGGGCGGCAACGTCAAGAAGAAGGACGTTGTGCGCGCTGTCATCGTGCGGACGAAGAAGGAGATCAGGCGGGGGGACGGGTCGTACATCCGATTCGATGACAACGCCGCCGTCATCGTCAACGCTCAGAACGAGCCGGTCGGGACCCGTATCTTCGGTCCGGTCGCGAGGGAGCTCAGGGACAAGCGTTTCATGAAGATCATCGCCCTCGCGCCTGAGGTGTTGTAGGCGGGCGGCAGTGGGCCCTCCTTGTGAGGGGGAGCAGTGATGCATATCGCGAAGAACGACATTGTGGAGGTGATCGCGGGTAACGACCGGGGGAAGCGCGGGAAGGTCCTGCGCGTGCATCCGAGGTCACAGCGCGTGGTCGTCGAGGGCGTCAATTTCATCCACCGGCACACCAAGCCGCGGAGTCAGACGGACCAGGGCGGGATCATCGAGAAGGAAGCCCCGGTGCACGTCTCGAACGTGATGCTCGTCTGTTCCAAGTGCAACAAGGGTGTGCGTGTGCGGACGAAGATTCTCGCCAACAAGAAGAAGGAGCGCGTCTGCGCTGACTGTGGCGAGATGATCGAGCGCAGGTAGCGGGGGAACACCGGCCGCCGCGCGAGGGATCTGGAGTAGAACTGATGACGCGTTTCGAGGAGAAGTACAGAAGCGAGGTGGTTGACGGGCTGATGAAGCGCTTCAACTACCCCAACCGGATGATGGTGCCGAGGGTCACGAAGATCGTCATCAACATGGGTCTCTCCGAGGCCAAGGATGACATCAAGATCCTCGACTCCGCGCTCGAGGAGCTTGCGGCCATCACCGGACAGAAGCCGAAGATCACCCGAGCGAAGAAGTCGATTGCGAACTTCAAGCTCCGGGAGGGAACACCGATCGGCTGCAAGGTCACGCTGCGCGGCGCCCGGATGTACGAGTTCTTCGACAGGCTCGTCACGATCGCGGTTCCGCGGATCCGTGACTTCCGGGGCCTGCCGAGCAACTCGTTCGACGGTCGCGGGAACTACACGTTCGGGCTCGATGAGCAGGTCGTCTTTCCCGAGATCGACTACGACAACGTCAGCATGGTCAAGGGTATGGACATCACCATCGTGACGAACGCACCGACCGACGAGGAGGCCTACGAGCTTCTGAAGCTCATGAGCATCCCGTTCAAGCATGCGTAGGAGGCTTAGGCTGTGGCGAAGAAGTGTCTGATCGAGAAGCAGCAGAGGAAGTCGAAGTTCAAGGTGCGCGAGTACAACCGCTGCCATCGTTGTGGGCGGGCGCGGGCCTACATGCGCGACTTCGGTCTCTGCCGCATCTGTTTCCGGGAGCTTGCCTTGAACGGTGAGATTCCGGGGGTCGTCAAGGCGAGCTGGTAGCCGTCTTCGACCGCTGAACGCGAGAACAACACGAGAGAGCTGCCGCGCGCGATCCCACGGATCGGGTGAGCGTGGACGGGCTCGAGGAGAGAGCAACCATGATGACAGATCCGATCGCCGACCTGTTGACGAGGATTCGCAACGCGGCGAAGGCGAAGAAGCGCTACGTCGATATCCCATCGTCGAACTTCAAGGTCGCGATTGCGCAGGCGCTTCTGAGAGAGCGATTCATCAGGGATCTGAAGGTGTTGGATGAGGGGCCGCAGGGAACCCTGAGAGTCTATCTGAAGTACACGCCGGAAGGCGAGAGCATCATCCGTGGGATCAAGCGTGTGTCGAGGCCTGGGCTCAGGCGCTACGTCGGCGCGGACGAGATCCCGAGGGTGAGGAGCAACTACGGGACCGCCATCATCTCGACGCCGAAGGGCGTCCTGACGAGCAAGGAGTCCCGCAGGGAGCACGTCGGGGGCGAGGTCGTCTGCCACATCTGGTAGCGCTCCCGTCGAACAGGCCTCCTTCGATGGCTGGGTCACACACGGTGACGGCGCGTCGAGACTGGCCGGCCCGTTCGGAGCGGACGGACGCTCGGGACGGACAGAGAAGCAAGGAGTCAATGGAATGTCGAGAATCGGAAAACACCCGATCGAGCTGCCCGGAGGCGTCTCTCTCACTGTTGACGGTTCGACCGTCACGGCGAAGGGGCCCAAGGGAGAGCTCTCGCTCGACCTGCCCGAGTCCATAGCGGTGCAGCAGGAGGACAACACCGTGACGGTCACGCGCGCCAACGAGACCAAGGAGGTTCGTTCTCTCCACGGTACGCTGCGCGCGCGGATCGCCAACATGGTGACGGGTGTGTCGACGGGGTTCGAGCGGAATCTGGACATCATCGGCGTCGGCTACAGCGCCGAGCTCAGCGGGAAGAAGCTGGTCATGAAGCTCGGCTTCTCGCACCCGTGTGAGTTCGCGCCTCCGGCCGGCATCGAGATCGAGGTGCCCGCTCCTACCCGCATCGTGGTCAAGGGGATCGATAAGCAGCTGGTCGGGCAGATCGCGGCGGACATCCGCGCTCTCCGGCCACCGGAGCCGTACAAGGGCAAGGGCATCAGGTATCACGACGAGTACGTACGACGCAAGGCAGGGAAGCTGGCGGTATCGTCAGGCGCGTAGACCACTCGTGTCCTTAACCAATGATAGGGTTGGTGAGACGCATGAAGGGTAGCAGCAACGCCAGAATGGTCGGCAGGAACAGACGGAGACGAAGCATCCGCAAGAAGATCAGCGGAGTGCCCGTGCGTCCGCGGCTGAGCGTCTTCAGAAGTGTGAAGCACGTGTACGCGCAGCTCATCGACGACACCAAGGGCATCACACTCGTTTCCGCTTCGACGTTGAGCGAGGATGTGCGGAAGGAGCTGGGCAACGGCAACCACACGCGGACCGAAGAGAGCAAGGTCGTCGGTGCGGTGCTCGCGCGTCGGGCTCTGGAGAAGGGGATCAAGCAGGTCAGTTTCGACAGGGGCGGCTACCTGTATCACGGGAGAGTTCGGGCCCTCGCCGACGCGGCGAGAGAAGGCGGCCTGGAGTTCTAGCGGCCCCCGGGAGGGAGTGGACACTCGATGGCTATGAGGCAGCCAAGAGGCAGGAGCAACCGAGGCAGGGACCGTGAGCCCCGTGTCCCCGAGTTCGAGGAGCGCGTGATCCATATCAACCGCGTCGCGAAGGTCGTCAAGGGCGGCCGTCGCTTCGGGTTCAACGCGCTCGTCGCGGTGGGCGACACGAAGGGGAAGGTCGGCATCGGGCTCGGGAAGGCCAACGAGGTCGCCGAGGCGATCCGGAAGGGCACCGAGTCGGCGAAGAAGAACATGGTCGAGATCCCGATGCTCGGTGGCACGCTGCCCTACGAGGTGCTCGGCCGTTTCGGCGCGGGCAAGGTCCTCGTGAAGCCCGCGAGTCCGGGCACCGGCATCGTGGCCGGCGGACCGGTTCGCGCGATCATGGAGTGCGCCGGCGTCAGGGACGTGCTTGCCAAGTCCCTGGGGTCGAACAACCCGCACAACATGGTCAAGGCGGCGATGGAGGCGCTGAAGGAGATGCGCTCCGCGGCGGATGTGGCGAAGGAGCGGGGGATGGGCGTCCGGGAGCTGTTCGGCACGATGACGGAGGCTGGCGATGTCACAGAAGCTTAAGATCCGCCAGGTCAAGAGTGCCATCGGGCGGCACGTCGGTCAGAAGAAGACCGTGCGGGCACTCGGCATCAGAAGGATGCACCAGGTCGTCATACACGACGACACGCCCCAGATCCGAGGTATGATCACGAAGGTGCGTCACCTGCTCGAAGTCGAGGAGCTCGACGCGTAGCGATCTCGCCGTCCTCGTTGCGGCGGCGGAGAAGCAGGAAGGTACAAGCATGAAGCTCAATGAACTGAGGCCAGCAGAGGGCGCGCGCAAGAAGAAGCGTCGCGTCGGTCGCGGCCCGGGCTCAGGCTCAGGCAAGACGTGTGGCCGCGGGCACAAGGGCCAGAAGTCGCGCTCAGGCGGGTCGATCCCCGCATGGTTCGAGGGCGGACAGATGCCGCTGGCTCGCCGCGTCCCGATCAAGGGGTTCAAGAGCCTGAACCGGAAGACGCACGAGGTCATCAATGTGGCAGACCTCGAACGGTCGGGCCTCGAAGGCGAAGTGACGGTGGACGTGCTCAGGGCGAGCGGTGTGGTGACGGGGTCGCGGAAGCCGGTCAAGGTGTTGGCGGACGGAGAGATCACCCGGGCGATCACTCTCAAGGTGCATGCGATCAGTGCCAAGGCTCGCGAGAAGGTCGAGGCGGCCGGAGGCACCGTCGAGCTGGTCAAGTAAGGGGAGAGAGGCACGAACCATGGCCAACGTGTTTACGAGCCTTCAGAGCATCTTCAAGATCCCCGAGCTGAAGCGGCGCGTGCTGTTCACGCTGATGATCCTCGTGATCTACCGGATCGGCGGACACGTACCGACTGCGGGCGTGAACGGCGTGGCACTGGCCAACGCCTTCAAGGAGCAATCCCAGGGTCTCCTCGGTCTGTACGACATGTTCGTGGGCGGGGCGTTCCAGAACGCGACGATCTTCGCGCTCGGCATCATGCCGTACATCAGCGCGTCCATCATTCTCCAGCTCTTCACGGCCGTCATCCCGTACTTCGAGAAGCTGAACAAGATGGGTGACGAGGGGCGGAAGAAGATCACGCAGTACACGCGCTACGGGACCGTGCTGCTCTCGCTCGTGCAGTCGTTCGCGATGAGCATGTATCTGCAGAACCTCGGGACGGACATCGTCTATCACCCCGGGATCAGGTTCACGCTCCTGACGATGCTGACGATGACGGCGGGGACGATCTTCATCATGTGGCTCGGCGAGCAGATCACGGAGCGGGGCATCGGCAACGGCATCTCGCTCATCATCTTCATCGGGATCGTGGCGCGCTACTGGACCGACTGGCAGTATGCGGTCACCGAGGTCCTGGCGGGCCGTCTGCACATCCTGAAGGGCGCGTCGCTGCTCGTCATGATGGTCGCGGTGGTGGCTGCGGTCGTACTGATGCAGCAGGCGCAGCGAAGGATCCCGGTGCAGTACGCGAAGCGCGTCGTCGGCCGGAAGGTCTACGGCGGGCAGAGCACACACATCCCGCTGAGGCTGAACACGGCGGGCGTCA
>CAZAQL010000092.1:0-10865 GCA_964487295.1 uncultured bacterium
CGGCCGTGAATTCAACCGCAAGTCGAGCGGGGCGGCCCGCACGGACCGCCCCGCCTCGCGTTCGTCACGGTGACGATACCCTACTCATCCCCCGGCTTCCACACCTCCCACACGCGTCCCGCAAGGTCCGGACCGGGCTTGAGCGTCTTCTTCCCGGGCTCCCAGCCGGACGGCGTGACCTCTCCGGTCTTCGCTACGTGCTGGAACGCCTGGATCTGCCTGATGGTCTCAGCGACGCGGCGTCCGACGGTCGGGGTCAGGACCTCCATCGCCTGGATGACGCCATCCGGATCGATGATGAACCGGCCGCGGATGTCGACGCCGGCGGCCTCGTCGTAGACACCGTACACGGTGCCGATCCGACCGCCCGCGTCCGAGAGCATCGGGAACGGCACCCCACCATCGACCATCTTCGAGAGCTCCGTCTCGTTCCAGATCTTGTGAATGAACCGGCTGTCCGTGCTCATGGACAGCACCTCGACGCCGAGCTTCTTGAACTCCGGATACATGTCGGCAACTGCCGACAGCTCGGTCGGTCAGACGAATGTGAAATCACCCGGGTAGAAGCAGAGCACGACCCACTTGCCCCGGAGATCAGAGAGCTTGACGTTCTTGAACCCCTCGCCCTGAACGTAGGCGGACGCCTCGAAGTCGGGCGCCTCCTTGCCGACACGCGCCATCGCCATCGTCTTCGCCTCCTGTGGTCTCGCTCCGCTCTCCTCGCTGGTCGGCTCCGGGCTCATCGGCCCGGCTGCAGCCTGAACGCACGAGTCTTTCTCCGGCGCCATCCGGCACCTCCTTCCGTTCTGTGGCGGGGCGCCACCCGGGATCCGGGGAGCCCCGCCGGTTGTGACCAGCCGCGTCGGACCGTTCGGCCCTGCGGTCATGGAGCTGAGGGCGTTCTCGACGGGCTTGCCGTAACTCGTCGTCATCCTACACTTCTTCCCCGCCGTGTCGTCCTCCCCTTCCGGACGCCGCTCCCGGACCGTACGCCGCCGGCGACGTCCCTGTGAATCGTCCTGAGGCTCGTAAGGTGCATGGTCACACCGACGCCGATGACGAGCAGTAGCCCGCGGACCCACCACCGGTCGGTGAAGAGAACGCCCGACGGGATGAGACAGGCCCACAGCATCGCGATGCTCCCCACCTTCGCGGGGAGAGTCGTCGCGCGGTGCTCCGCGTAGTCCCGGATGCGCTGACCGAACCACCGGTTGCCGAGCAGCCAGTCGTGGAACCGCTCCGAACTCCGGGCGAAGCACGCAGCGGCAAGCAACAGGAACGGGGTCGTGGGCAGAAGCGGGAGGAAGATCCCCGCGAAACCGAGTCCCACGCAGACGAACCCCGCGGTGACCAGGAGACCGCGCGCAACACCCGACGTCGTTCTCATCCGCTCTGGTGCGTCCACGTCCGACTCCTTGTGCAGTTCGCAGACCGGGCTCAGCTCCCCGATGCTCTCTTCTCCTGCTTCGTGCTGGCGGCGCACAGACCTCGAATCTCGACGGTCACCACCGAGCACCCGATCCCTGTGCTACTTGCCTGCCGGGCCCTCCATGCCGGTCGCGCGCATGATCTCGACGGGGTTCGCGGGCACGAGCTTCTCCCACTCCCCGTACATGCAGTTGGGCAGCACGAACCAGTCGACGCCCCAGTGGCAGCCGGCATCGTCCACGGCGTCGTCGCGCGCCTGCAAGGCGGTCAGGAAATCCTCGGTCGTCGCGTCATCGCCGAGACCGGAGGGCTTGAAGACCTCGGAGAAGTCCCGGAGGTTGTCGCCGAAGATCATGAGGACGTTGTAGCGCGCCGCGATCGCATCTCGGCGTGGCGACTTGTCAGACGAGGCCCCGGTCGGTTTGAGGTAGAGGCGGTCCTCGACACCGTCCGTGTTGAGTCCCACGTGATCGAGCGCGGCCACCGTGAACTCCCGGTTCGCCTCGTTGCGGTTCGACAGGTAGATCACGTCGACTCCGAGGGCCTCCGCGGCCTCGATGAACTCCCTCGCCCCGGGAACCAGCCGCACTTCCTCGACGCCCTCCCGCTCGTAGGTCGACCAGAGCTCGGGCGTGTAGCTCAGCCCCTCCTCGTAGAGGAACGTCTGGAAGCTCGTGATGTCGAGGACCGTCTGGTCCAGGTCCATCACGACGGCCGGACGCTCCGGAGCCGGGTCCGCATCCTCGACGATCTCCTCGAGCCGGTAGGCGGCCGCACGGTAGATGGTCTGGCAGCACGCCCGGTACTCCGCGGCGGTCATGGTGTAGACGTTCGCGAGAAGCGAGCCCTGCTCTGGAGGGGTGACCGCGATTGCCTTATCGTGAATCCCGGCGGCCAGGACGAGACCACAGAGCAGCGTGACCAGTGCGACGACGGATGTGGTCTTCATGGGTGTCTCCGATCGAGAGGGGGCGATGCGCGGCCGGAGCGCCGCGCGAGCGACATACACGCCATCATACAGCCTGCGGCGCACCAGAGCCAGAGCGATGGAGTGCCATGGGAGCGCACAGTCGCGCCCGAACGGCACCGATTCTGCTGGCGCGCAGCGAGCTCAGGTCCCGCTCGTGTGCCCGTGCGCCGCTGGAGCCGCGACCCCATTCGTGCTATAATGGAGTATGGGTGCATTTTCAGTGAGCAGTTCCTTCAGCAAAGGCGGCTGACGATCATGAGACGCAGCTCGGTGGCCTCGATGTTGCTGCTGGCGGTGGCGATCGCCGGGTTCCCCTTGAACGCCCTCGCCGTCGAGATCACGTTCCAGGTCCGCATGTCCTACCAGGTGGAACTGGGCGCGTTCGATCCATCGAGCGACTTCGTCGACCTCGCGGGGACCTTCAACGACTGGGGCACAGACCCGCTCACGCCGCTCTCGGACGCCGACGGCGACACGGTCTACTCGGTGACGCTCGGCGGGTTCTCCCCCGCCGAGGAGATCGAGTACAAGTACCGCCTCAACGGGCAGTGGGACGGCTCCGAGGAGTTCCCGGGCGCAGGGAACAACCGCCACTACACGGTGCCATCGGTAGATGACACCATCACGGTCTGGTACAACGATCTCCAGCCGGGCGGCGGACATGATCCGAGCCAGCTCTCCTGGTGGAACGACCGCGTCTTCTACGAGATCTTCGTGCGGAGCTTCTACGACTCAAACGGTGACGGGATCGGCGACTTCCAGGGGCTCACACAGAAGCTCGACTATCTCAACGACGGCGACCCCGGTACCGACACGGACCTTGGCATCACGGGCATCTGGCTCATGCCGATCCAGGATTCGCCGAGCTACCACGGATACGACGGCACGGACTACCGCTCCATCAACCCCGACTACGGCACGATGGCCGACTTCGAGACCTTCCTCACGGCCGCGCACGACCGGGGCATCAAGGTCATCATCGACTACGTGATGAACCACTGCTCGAACGATCACCCGTGGTTCACAGCCTCGGCGTCGAACGACCCGGCATATCGCGACTTCTTCCGCTGGTCGAGCAGCGATCCGGGCGGCTCCGGGCCCTGGGGGCAGACGGTCTGGCACTGGTACTCGCCATCGAACTGGTACTACGGCCTCTTCACCGGCGGCATGCCCGACCTCAACTACGAGACCCCGGCGGTCAAGGACTCGATGTTCCAGATCGCCGACTACTGGCTTGACGAGATCGGCGTGGACGGCTTCCGGCTCGATGCCGTGCTCTACATCATCGAGGATGGTGGCCAGCTTCAGAACACCCAGGGCACGCTCGACTTCTGGGCCGACTACAACGCCCACGTCAAGTCCGTCGCCCCCGACGCGCTCTCGGTCGGCGAGGCGTGGACGAACACGAGCACGGTCCTTCAGTACGTCACGAACGACCGACTCGACCTCTGCTTCGAGTTCGACCTCTCCTACGCGACCGTCGGGGCTGCGAACGACGAGTATGCCGGGTGGGTATCCGACAAGGCGAACCAGGTGTACGTGCAGTACCCCTACCTCCAGTACGCCACGTTTCTGACGAACCACGATCAGAACCGCGTGTTCACGGCCCTCGGCGAGAACGAGGGTAAGGCGAAGGTGGCGGCGGGACTCTACCTCACGCTGCCCGGCGTGCCGTTCCTCTACTACGGAGAGGAGATCGGGATGATCGGGAGCGGCGACCACCTCAACATCCGGACGCCGATGCAGTGGACGGGCGGCGCGAACGCCGGGTTCACCACCGGCTCGCCGTGGAACTACGTCCAGAGCAACTTCCCGACGCACAACGTGGCGGACCTTGAGGCCGATCCGGGGTCGCTCCTCGAGTGGTACAAGAGGCTCATCCACGTCAGGAACGGATCCCCGGCGCTTCGGCGCGGAACACACGCCCCGCTCGCAAGCACCGACGAGCAGGTGATGGCCTTCGTGCGAAGCGACGGGCAACAGAAGGTCCTCTGCCTCACGAACACGTCGGGCTCCCCGAAGAGCGGCATCACGGTCACGGGCAACGCGAGCTCCCTCGAGCCGGGCGACCACACGCTTGTCAACCTGCTCGATGCGGGCGACACGCTCGAGGTCACGGTGACGGGATCCTACGAGATCCACGACATCGGTCTCGACGCCCACAAGACCGCTGTCTACGAGCTCTCCGAGAGCAGCGGGGTGGACCCTGGCGACGAGCCGGTCCAGACGGGGCTCCATCTCGAGAGGAGCTTCCCCAACCCTTTTGGCCTCTCGACGTCCATCGCGTACTCGCTTCCCGCTGACACGCACGTGAGGCTCTGCGTCTACAACATCGCCGGCCGGCGCGTGGCTGTGCTTGAGGACGGAGTGCGGGATGCGGGCCCGAACCGGACGGCATGGAACGGGCGCGACGAAGACGGCCGGGAACTCGGCTCGGGCATCTACTTCGCCCGACTCGATGCGGGAGGAGAGACGCGCACCGCCAAGCTGATGCTCCTGCGATGACACCGGGTCCCGTACCCGGCGTGAACACATCTCCCTCGCGACCCGCCTCCCGCGACCACGGCGACCTACTGCACGGTGAGCGTGAGGTCGTACTCGGCGTACTCGTTCCAGAGCATCGTATAGACGTAGTGCGTTCCCGTCTCGGTAGCCATGTGCGACGCCGACACGGTTGGGGACGCCGATGTCATGACGGAGGCGTCCCATCCGCTTGGGTGGAGGATGGCGACCCGCTTGGTGTCATCGGTGTAGCCGGCCGTCGCTGTGATGGACGCCGTGAGAGTCTCCCCCTCCGTGAGGTCGATGGCGAAGAAGTCCTTGTCGTAGAGACAGAAGCGGAGTCCTGTCAGGGTACCGGCACTCACCGGGACGGCCTGGCTCAGAAAGTCATTGTCCTCATAGTCGTCGTCGCGGCACGGGTCGTCGGTCGTCAGCATGAAGTCATAGATGGAGTATCCTGTCTGATATGAGTGCGCGTGGGTGTGGAAGTAGTACGTCCCCGGCAGGAACGAGAAGTGGTACCAGTTCGCCGAGTCCCCGGTGCTGGGCGCCATCCCCGCCGAGTTGTACTGCTTACCTGTCGCATCGTCGAAACCGAAGACCCAGCTGATCCCGTTGACCTCAGTGAACCACCAGGAAACGCAGACCTTCGCGGTCTCCGCGATTGTGAACTCGAACACGTCGTCGTCGTCACCATCGGTCAGCGAGAGCGTGCGATAGCGCCTGTCAAGCTCGATCGGGGTCGCGGAGACGACCGTCTCGTTCGGCTCGAAGTAGTCGTCGAGGTGGTCCGTATCGAACGGCCCCGTCGTGAAGCTCGCCGTCAGGGCCTCGACCGGATTTCCTGCGACGTCGGTGACCCCGTCGCTCACAGTGACCTGATGCAACGTCTCCGGCGCGTATAGCGTGTCCGGGATGAAGCTCGCCATCTGCTCCGCGTCATCGTACTCGACGTAGCCGGAGACGCTCCGACCGGAGACCAGGATGTTGTCTCCGGTGACCGTTGCCGGGTCCATCGACTCGGAGAAGGTGATGTCGATCCTCTCGATCAGACCGACGTCGGTGGCGCCGTCCTGCAAGCTGATGTCCGTGATCGTCGGAGCTCCCACGTCGTCATCGGGTCCGCTCGAACTGCTGCTGCACGACACGAGCGCCAGAGAGCACACCGCCACGCACGCCAGATACAAGAGCTTCCGTTCCACAGGCCTCTCCCCTCTGTCGGACCATGAGACTGCCCGCATCAGCGCGTCCGCACATTCGTGCCGCGCGGACTCCCCCCGGGACGACGCGCAGCGCCGCCGCTCAGTGAACCTCGCTCACGGGTTATACCACACTGCAGGTCCGCGATAGTAACCTCATCTGCAGCAGGCCCGAGGCGTCTCCCGAGGCGCGCCACGCCGGCTCGGTTCTGTGCCTCGAGCCGAGCCTCCCGGACGGGTCCCCGCCGCGCGGCCACACGTTCCCTTCCCCTTGACCCCGCTTGCGGCCGGAGGTTCGTGTGGTATTCTCTGGATGCGAACCGGGCACGGAGACGTCAGGCACACCCAACATGGAGGGGTGAGATGCGAAACAGGACGACGGTCATCGCCGCCGCGGTAGTGGTGGTCTCTTCGCTGCTTCTTGTATCATGCTCGTGTCCCCCACCCGCGCGCCAGCCGGTGGACGAGGGTCATCGTCTCACGATCATCGGGCTCGGCGACATTCACGGTCAGCTCGAGCCGTTCTCCGCGAAGGCGGACACGGACGGCGACGGCGAGCCGGAGATCGTGTCGACGGGAGGCATCGCCCGGATCGCCACGCTCATCCGGCAGGCGGAGGAGGAGAACCCGGGCACCGTCGCGGTCGTCTTCTCCGGCGATGCACTGTCCGACAGGTACTTCCACGCCTTCAAGGGCCGCGCCATCTACGGACTCATGTCCGACGCGGGTTACGAGATCTCGTGCTTTGGCAACCACGAGTTCGACAAGGGGCCGGATGCTCTCGCAAGGGCGATCGGCTCGGCGGAGTTCGACTTCCTCTGTACGGACCTCGCCGTAGAGGGCACGGTCCTCGACACGCTCTGTGTCCCCTACTTCATCGAGGACTACGACGGGCTGAGGGTCGGGTACTTCTCTCTCATCACCGAGGGACTCCCCTACCTCTCGAGTCCCGGCGAGGTTGCGCTGACAGGGAGCAACGCCGAGACCGCGCTCAGGGCGGTCCGGGAGCTGCACGCACAGGGCGCCGAGCTCATCGTCGCGCTGACGCACATCGGCCTCGAGGTGGACGTCGAGCTCGCCCGGGAGATCCCGGGCGTCGACATTATCTTCGGGGGACATTCGCACAGCTACCTGGACGAGCCGATCCGCATGGGTTCGACCTTCATCGTGCCCGGCGGCGAGCGCGGCACGCACCTGATGCGTCTCGACCTCGAGACGGACGCCGACGGAGTTCTCGACCTCGAGACGGTACGATACGCAAAGATACCGATCACCTCGGGCGTGCCCGAGGCGGCCGACATCGTCGAACACCTGGCCGTCTACACGGACTCGCTGCCCGACGCCATCGTCCTGGGAACGACCGAGGTGGCGTGGGACCTCTCGTCAACGGCGGTGCGGTGCGGCGAATCCCCGGTCGCCAACCTCATCAACGACCGCATGCGAGACAAGTTCGGCGTCGACATCGTGCTCAACAACGGCGGGGCCTTCCGGGGCAAGATGGTCTACGAGCCCGGCCCAGTGACCGACGTGATGCTCCGTTCCATCGACGAGTTCGGCAACCACGCCATCATGTTCACGATCAACGGAGCACACCTCAAGTCCGTGCTCGAGCGCAGCGCAGCGAGCCTCTGCGAGGGCGGATTCCTGCACGCGTCGGGACTCCGCTACACGATCGAGTCGTGGCGCGCCGCGCAGCAGATCGCCCAGGACGATGCCGGCGTCTGGGCTGTGACCGCTCCGGGTGAGCGAGTGACCGACATCACCGTCCGGGAACCGGATGGAACATGGCAGCCTCTGGACCCTGAGCGCGACTACCGCGTCCTCAGCAACAGCTTCCTCATCAACCAGGCCGGTGACGGCTACTTCTGGTTCGGCAAGCACGGCCGGAACATGGAGAACACCTACTCGACGTTCTACTCGATCCTCGAGGAGATCGTGAACGGCGAGGGCGTGCTGAACCCGGAGCCTCCCGACGGCAGGATCCGGATCGAGGGGATGTAGCGTCGGGGATGAACGAAGGGAATCGACAGGCGCTTGCGGCGGAGATCCGGGAGGCCGTGCCGGCGGCCCCCGGCTGCTACGCGTTCGTCGACTCCATCGGACGGCTGCTCTACGTGGGGAAGTCGGTGAACCTCAGGAAGCGGATGGGGAGCTACTTCCGCCAGGATCCCGTCACGGCCGAGTCACACGTCGGCAGGCTCCTGGCGAACGTCGGCGGCTTCGCCTGGTGGCGCACCCCGACCGAGCTGCTCGCGCTCCTGCTCGAGGACGCGCTCATCAAGCTGCATCTCCCGCCGCTCAACACCCGCCAGCGCGAGTTCCGGGAGAACCGGTACCTCGAGATCACGGCGAGCGAATTCCCGGCCTGTGTGGTCGTGGGGCATGCACCGGACTTCGGAACGCGCGAGGTGTTCGGTCCGCTCAAAGACGTTCACTACGCCCGGCGGCTGCGTGACATCCTCCACGAGACTCTCGGCATCCGCACGTGTCGCGATCCGGCGCCCGTCGCCAGGTGTCTCGAGTTCGACCTCGGACGGTGCTCCGGGCCGTGCCGCGCGGCGACCGACCGGGACGCTTACGCCGAGCGGGCGGACAGGGCGCGCGGGTTCCTTCTGGGAGACGGTGAAGCAGTACTCGAACGGCTCTCCGACGCGCGCGATGGCGCATCGGAGAGAAAGAACTACGAGGAGGCGGGACGGCTGCAGGAAGCCATCGACCTGGGTCGCCGGTTCCTGCATCAGCGACGGTTTCTGCGAACCTTCTCCGAAACGGACTGCGTCGTCCGCGCTTCAGCCGACGGCCTCGAGTACTCGTTCTCGCGCGGATCTCTCGCGGCTCCCCGGGACGTCATCGTCGGCGCGGGCAGCCACGGGACCACGGACCTCGGCACAAGCCATCCGGCAGACCGAAGCAGGATTTCGTTCCAACCGGAGTCCGCCGGGCGGCGTGCTCTCACGGCGCTGCGCCGCCCGGTCACCGACGATCGGATCCTCTCCGACCGTGCGCGCATCGTCTGCCGGTGGGCCGAGCGCGCCGCATGCGGACCCCTTCACGCGCCATGAGCTAGTCCTGCTCGTCGTACCTGTCGCGATGACTCTGCCCGCGCTGACGCTCGCGACCCTGGCGCCGCCCCTCCGTGGCGGGTCCGATGCTCGTTCCCTCGCACTCGGGACAGCACTCGGGGCGAGGCTCACCGCGAACGACACGCCACACATGACCGCAGTCCAAGCACTCGAACGTGTTCCTGCTCACAGCCGCTACCTCCATGGTCGACATGGTCGAATCCCGGCCGTCATCTCCGGACATCCACCGTGTTCGGCGAGCGGCTGAGTGCGCTCGCCAGCCGTGTCCATTATACCACAGCAGCCGGTCGAGTGGACGCTCGCTTCGTGACCTCGGCTCACGCCGGACCGCGAAAGCGCTTGACGCTCCCGGCCCGGTGCCACATGCTCCGAGTATTGAGTGCGATGCTGACTGGCAGCACTGGGGCGAATTCGAAGATCGGGAGGACATCATGAGGCGTTTGACCTGTCTGCTCGTGCTGATTCTGGTTCTCGTCGGGGTCGCGACATCGCCCGCTCTGGCCGGTCGCATCGGCGGAGGCGTCGAGTATATGAGGACGCTCGGAGACATCAAGGACGAGGAGGAGTTCAACCCGGACGCGCTGGCCTTCCTGGCGTCCTACCAGATGGACCTCACACTCCTCAAGCTCGAGGCCGATGTGGAGTGGGTTGTCGACTACGGCGGCTCCGGCAAGTCGCTCATCCTTCCTCAGGCGTACGCGCTCTTTGGCGACTTCATCTACGGCGGGGCCGGCATCGGCACAGCCACGTTCGACGGTGAGTGGGCGGAGGACCCGTTCTACGCTCTGCGCGCCGGCGTGCTGCTTCAGTCGGAGAGCCTGGATATCGACCTCTACGCCATCTACCGCTTCCACGACACCGCGATCCTCGAGGACTTCGAGGAGGACGACCTCGATTCGATCACATTCGCTGCGCAGGTCCGGTTCCCGATCGGGGGGTAGCCGCGCGCTCCAGGCACCAAAGCAACGGGGCTGTCATCGCAAGCGATGAACAGCCCCGTGTCGCACTATCGGTCTGCGTCCGACGATCGCCGGTCGCGTTTAGATTCGTGTGACGTTTTCCGCCGCCGGACCCTTCTCGCCCTGCACGACGTCGAACTGCACCTTGTCACCCTCGCTCAGGGTCTTGAACTCGTCGCCACCCTGGATCGCCGAGTGATGGACGAACACGTCCTTCGATCCGTCCTCGAGCTCGATGAAGCCGAAGCCCTTGCTGTCACTGAACCACTTCACGGTTCCGTTCATACTCACTGTGTACTGCCTCTCTTGTTCTCGCAGCGTGGATCGTATCCACGCCCGCGATCGTATTGTCGGCGGGCCGGTGTCGACCAGCGCTCCGACATCGTATGTGGCGGGGCCTGTCCGCCCCTGCAGGTGGCGCCATCACCGATCGCCGGTATGGCTTCATATCCGCGGGCGCCTCATGGCGCCTATGAAACGCAAAAAGGGACCGGCTCGCGCGCCAAGTCCCTCCTTAGAGATTCCAGATATGTCACCATACCAACGTGGTCGCCTCTGCTACTGAACAACATAGCCGCAAGAAACAGTGAGGTCAAGCCCAATCCTCCCGCCCCCGTCCATGGACGAAAGAGACCAGCCGATGGGGCTACGGCTCCCCCACTGCGCGGTCCCGCGCGCCACCATCCCGCCGCGCAGGTGCGTGCCCTCGACCCCGTAGCCGCTC
>CAZAQL010000093.1:0-10846 GCA_964487295.1 uncultured bacterium
TTCTCGACCGTCAACACGATGTGGGACGGTGAGGTCGTGGGTGGCGAGCTCGTTCGAGACGAGGCCTTCGAGGACAAGTTCACGTTCACGTTCGCCAGTGTGCTCGTTTACGGAGACGGCTACTTCTCCTTCGATGGAGGAGAGGGACTGCCTGAGCACTCTCAGGACTGGTGGCACGACTGGTACGACGTCGACCTCGGGAAGGCGCTGGGTCGATCCGAGGAGGTGCCGAAGAGCATCGAGTGGGTCAGCCTCGCCCACATGGTGAGAGCCCGGAGATTCGAGCGCGGTGTCGTCGTGGTCAATCCGACGTCGGTCACGCAGAGGGTAGACCTGGGAGCTCAGTATGCGCCTCTGTCGTCTCACAACGGGCTCTTCTATCCGTATCTTGAGCACGTTAAGAAGGTCAATGTGGAGCGCCAGTCAGGCGCGCTCGTGGTCGGCAGCGGTCGCATGCTGCTGATGCAGTCCGGACTGCAGGCCGAGCGCGGGGAATCGGGCGTTGTGACGCTGTCGTGGGAGCCGGTTCACGGGGCGGCCCGGTACAGCGTCTACAAGGCACACAGGCCGGAGGGGACCACGAACCCGATCTACCTCGAGTCCGTCGTGACGGAACCGTGCTTCGTCGACACCCTGGCGTCGTGGGAGTCGGCGTTCTACCGCGTGGCGCCCATCGACGACATCGGGTGTGAGGGGCCGCCGAGTGTGATGGCGGGGCTGCGACCCGATCAGGCCCGCGCGATGCAGGCCGATGACGAGAACGTGGACGAGGGCATGAGGAGCCGGACCACGGGTGCTGATGACGAGCTGAACAGCTGCGATGTTCCCGGGCGGGCGGATGGGACCGGGGCCGGAGCGTGGCACGAGACGATGCGCGCGGGCGAGGAGTACGCGCGTGGCTGTGCCGTGGATGTCGACGGGGCGGCGGAGCCGCGCAGCGATGGTAGCGCGGGCGTGGATGTCGGGGAGTCGGGACCGGTCAGGCCCGTCACCGCGAGTCCGAACCCCGTGTTCGCCTCGACGCGGATCGCGTGCGACGTCGGTCCCGGGTCCCCGCTCGGGAAGGAGGTCGGGGTCGCCGTCTACGACATTCGTGGACGGCTCGTGACGCGCCTTCGCCTCGAGCCGGCGGCCGGCGGATGGACCGGAGCGGACTGGGATCTCACGGCGCGGGACGGCTCGCGCGTGGCCCCCGGCTGCTATCTGATGGTGACCGAAGGGCTCTTCCCGCCTGCCCGCGGCAAGGTCCTCGTGCTGCCCGAGCGGTAGCGCGGGGCTGGTAGCGGGGAGTTCGCGGCCGCGGCACCCCCGGAGGTGTTTGCGAGCGCCGCGCCCGCGCGCACGTGAGATGCTGCGGAGCGCCGCGCCCGTGCGCAAGTGAGATGCTGCGGAGCGCCGCGCCTGCTCGCGTGACATGCGTGGCGCGCGACCATGCAGGAGAAGAGATCGCCTGAGCCCGCCGGGAGCCCCGGCGGGCTGTTACTTGATGGTCGGCACAGATGTTGCACAATAGGCTGATTGCTGCGACACGAGACAGGCCGGCGAACGGGGGGAGATCGGCCATGGTGAGGGTTCGAGCAGAGCGTCGCGACGCGCACCGCCGGAAAGCAAAGCTACGTCGCGCTGCGGCGGCGTGTGTCACGGTGTGTCTCGTCCTCGTGGGCCTCGGGGGCGCCGGTCGCGCGTCGGCCAGAACCCCCGGATCGTATCCCCGGACGGCCAACGTCTACTTCCCGACGCTCACGGGCGTCGACCTCGAGCAGCTGGCCCGGTACGACCTGCTGGTGCTGCCGGCCCGTGGGCAGGAGTGGTGCCAGGAGGAGCTGGCCACCCTGCGCGCCCTCAACCCCGACATCCTGCTGCTCGCCCACATGCCGGTCGGGTACCACGGTGACTGGGAGGCCCCGGCCGTCTTCCGCGACGTGCGCGAGGCGGCCAACGAGCACGACTGGTGGCTCCGTGACCGGCTGGGACACCGCGTGCTGCTTCCTTGCGGGGACTACATCCTGAACCTCACCGAGTGGTGTCCGCCCGACGAGGACGGACGCATCCTGAGCGACTGGCTCGCGAAGCACATCGCGGACCGGCTGGGTCCGGGTGGTCTGTGGGACGGCGTCTACCTCGACTACTGCATGGACGACATCGCCTGGGCGGGAAGCGGGCTGGCGTGGGGAATAGACGCCGATGGCAATGGCCAGGTTGACGACTCGGCAGCCCTCGACGCCGCATGGCGGTCGGGGACGGAGCGATTCGTCACTCGGCTTCGCGGATACGTCGGAGACGACTACCTCATCGTTACCAACGGGAACAACACGCTGTACGATACATGCGACGGCGGCACGCGCGAGGACTTTCCCCACATGCACGGCGACTGGCTCGAGAACGTGACCGCGCCCGGGTACGGCTACATCGCGATGCAGACGCGGTACCGGCAGCCCGCGGTGAACATCATCAACACGATCTGGCACGGTCCCGCCGACCCGTCGTCGGACATGCCCGATCCGTCCGCCGAGCAGAAGCTCGGATATACGCTCGCGACGACGCTCATCTACGGGGACGGCTACTACTCGTTCGACGGAGGTCGCGGACTGCCGGACCACTGCCAGATGTGGTGGCACGAGCTCTTCGAGCTCGACCTCGGCTTCCCGCTCGAGCGGGGGAGGGTCCTTGAGGCGTGGCCGGGCGGCTCGCCGTGGGTCGCCAACGGCGACATGGTCGCGGCCAGACGTTTCTCGCGGGGGCTCGCGGTCGTCAACCCGAGCACGTGCTCCCAGCGCGTGGAACTCGGCGGCGTCTACTACCCGACGGACAGCTGGAACGGCAGCTTCTATCCGTACGAGCGATCGCGCTCGGACGCCGACCTCGGATACTGCACCGGCGCGTTCTACGTCGGCACGGGTGCGGTTCTCACGGCCGACCTGGAGATCGCGCTCAAGCGCGGCATCGGCGGCGATGTTCTACTGACGTGGAAGGACATCTCGGGTGCGGTCGCATACGCGGTCTACCGGTCGGAGACGCGGGGGCGCGGCCCGGAGGAGCTCGTTGCCATCGTCGACGGCCCGCAGTTCAGGGACGACGGCGCCGGTCCGCGCGGGAGCGTGAGATACCGCGTCTCTCCGATCGACGAACTCCTCTGCGAGGGCGCCCCGTCCGAGTCGGTCTCCGAGGAGTCCGTGGACGACGGGGGAATCGTCGAGGCCGAGATGTCCGGTGAGCCGGGCGGGCGGGACGGCGCCGGGCGACCGGGAGCCGGGATCCTCGTTCTCGACGGGCGCGGCGGTCCCGACGGGGACTTCGACGCGACGGGCGGACGCGTGGCCCTTCTCGGCGCGAGCCCGAATCCGGCCCGGAGCGAGACGTCGGTGGCCTTCACGGCCGGCGCGGGCGCGGGGGGCGAGCCGGTGCTGACGCTCTTCGATGTGCGCGGCCGCGCCGTCCGCAGCATCCGCGGCGATCGCGCCGCGACGGGAATGAACGAGATCCGCTGGGACCTCCGGCACTCCTCGGGCGAGCGCGTGGCCTCAGGATGCTATCTCTACGCGCTCTCGGTCGGGGACGAAACGCTCCGCGGCAAGCTCCTCGTGCTCGACTGACCCTCGCGATGACCCTCTGCACCGACCGCCGTGACGGCGCGCCCCGGAGGCCTCCGGGGCGGTCCGGACAAGAGCCAGGGTCGTGGAACCCTCCTTGACGCGAGCGGCGGGCGGTGCTAGCTTCACCCGACAGGGCCACGCGTGGACACCGTCCGCAGCGAGGAGGGGTCATGAACGGTGTGGATATCATCATCGTGATCATCCTGGCCATCGGCCTTCTGAGCGGTCTTGCCCGCGGGTTCGTGCGCACGCTGTTCGGGCTGGCGGGCATCGCCCTCGGACTCGTCGCCGCCGCGCGGCTGTTCGACACCGTCGGCTCCAGCTTCCTGGCGTTCATCGCGAACGACAGGGTCGCGGCCGCGCTTGCCTTCCTGCTCGTCTTTGTCGTCGTCTTCCTCCTGGTCGCGCTTCTCGGCAGGCTCGTCGCGAGGGCGCTCGAGCTCGCCTCGCTGGGATGGGCCGACCGGCTCGCCGGCGGACTGGCGGGCGTCGTGATGGCGTGTCTGGCCGCGGGCGCGCTTCTCTGGGTCGTCTTCGCGATGGGGTGGCACGAGAACAGGGCGCTTCAGTGCTCCAGGCTCGCGCCCTCCGTTCTATCGGTCACCGACGGGATCGTCGCGCTCATTCCCGAGGGGGCGTGGGAGGCGCTCGACAAGGAGTACGAGTCGCTTCGCGGTGACTGGCAGGACGCGCGACGCCGCGAGGGCACGACGCTTCTCTGACCGCGAGGTGACGCCTGGCGGCCGCCGTCCGAGGACGCGTCCGCTCAGCCTTGATGCGTAAGGATGCGAGGGAAAGGACGACGATGAGCGATCGGGACAGACCTGCGCCGCCCGGGGCGGAAGATGCTCCTGACCGGGACAGCGCATCGGGCCGGAGGAGCGCCCCCGGCGGCGACGGCGCCCCGGATCAGAAGACCGCTTCGAGAGGCGACGGCGCTCCGGATCAAGAGACCGCTTCGAGAGGCGACGGCGCTCCGGATCGGAAGACCGCTTCGAGTGGCGATGGCGCTCCGGCGCGGGAGAGCTCCGACGAGGGCGGGCAGCACCCCGAGCAGGAGCCCGACGTGCTCGGACAGCTGGGTATCGATCTGACGAAGCTGGCCGAGGCCGAGGGCTCGTTCCACGAGGATCTCTGGTCCGATCAGACCCGCCGCGTCCTCGAGGTTCTCGGAAAGCGCGAGCGGCACGCCGCGGCGCTCGTGGGTCCGAACGGCGTGGGCAAGCGGGGCCTCGTCTTCGCGCTCGCGTGGAAGCTGCTCGACGAACGGACCCCGCGCCAGCTGCGCGGCAGACGGCTTATCGAGCTTCCCTTCCACCGCGTCCTCGCCGGGGTGAGACAGCAGGGCGACTTCGAGAAGATCGTCTTCCTGGCCCTGCGGCAGGCGGCGGCCCGAGAGGACGTCGTGCTCTTCCTCGACAATTTCACGAGCTTCATCGGCGTATCGGGCAGCGGCCAGGCGCTTCTGGACGCCTCGTACGCCGTCGAGACGGCTCTGCATCAGCCCGGGCTCTACCTGCTCGCGAGCTGCACGCCCGAGCTCCATCGGGTGGCGACGTCCCGGCTGACCTGGCTCGAGCGGGCCATGACGGCCGTCGAGGTGCCCGAGCCGCCTCGTCACGTGACGATCTCCGTGCTCGAGCGGGCTGCCGAGGCCCTCGCCGGCTTTCACGGCGTTCGGATCGGACGCGAAGCGATCGAGGCGGCCGTCGACCTGTCCGGGTACTTCGTGAAGGAGCGCGTGCTGCCCGGTAAGGCCATGGAGCTTCTCGACGAGGCGTCGAGCAAGGCCGTGCTGCGAGGAGTGGGAGAAGGGGGTGCCGTGGCGGTATCCGACGTGACGGAGGCCCTCTCGGAATGGGTCGATATCCCTCCGGAGAAGCTCGGGGGAGCCATCAATGGAGAGCTGCTCGAACTCGAGAACGTACTTCAGAGACGCGTGAAGGGTCAGACGTCGTGCATTCGGAAGATCGCCGACGTCATCCGCGTCTCGAGGCTCGGTCTCGATGCGCGCCCGCAGCGGCCGGACGGCGTGTTTCTGTTCGTCGGTCCGCCGGGCGTCGGGAAGAGCGAGCTGGCCCGCGCGCTCGCGGACGAGCTGTACGGCGGATCATCACGCTTCTTCGAGTTCAACATGACCCGCTACTCGGACGACGACGGGGCAGCCCGGCTGTTCGGGCTCTCCTTCGGAGACGTCGAGCACGTGGGCGACCTGACTCGCGTGGTCGAGCGCTGGCCGCACTCGGTCATCGTCTTCGAGCAGATCGAGCGGACCCACCGCGACGTGGCGGTCGCGCTGATGCAGATCTTCCGGGACGGGTACGTGGTCGACGGCCAGGGGCGGCTCATCGAGTTCTCGGACACCGTCATCATCATGACGTCCAACTCGGAGAACCTCCTGCCGTCGGACGAGGAGAACGGGGCCGTCGGTTTCAGCCCCGTGTCGCAGGACAGAGAGGACCGCTACCTCAGAGAGGTGCGCGCGGCAGTGAGGAAGTTCTTCCCGACGGAGTTCCTGGAGGGGATCGACGAGGTGCTGACGTTCGATCCGCTGAGCGACGCGGCCCTTCACGAGATCGTGCACCTTCACCTGGACGACGTGCGTGAGCGGCTGGCGGAGCGGGACGTCACCCTCGATGTTACGGAGGAGGCCGTCGCCAGGGTCGCCGAGAAGGGCGCGAGCCGCGAATACGGCGCGAGGCATCTGGGCCGGACGGTCGAGGGACTCGTCCTCAAGCCGGTCGCCCGATTCCTGCTCGCCAACCAGCAGGCGTCGGCGGTTCGCGTGCACGTCGTGGAGGGTGACATCGAGGTCTGCGAGGCCACGCCCGGGAAGGAAGCCTGACGTGCGCATGCTCATAGGCGGACGCCCCGCGGACGCACCCAACCGGATCGACGTGCTGAATCCGTTCGACGGCTCGGTCATCGACACGGTGCCCGACGCCGACGAGCGCTCTGTGGCGGAGGCTCTCCGATGCGCGGAGCGCGGCGCTCGCGCGATGCGGAACATGCCGCGCGCCGAGCGGGCGTCGGTGCTTCACCGGGTGTCCGGGATGATCGAACGCCGCTCGGAGGAACTCGCCACCCTGCTCTGCCGGGAGGTGGGGAAGACGATCCGGGAGGCCCGCGGCGAGGTTGCCAGGGCCGTGCAGACCTTCCGTCTCTCCGCGGAGGAGGCGCGCAGGCTCGCAGGGGAGGTCGTCCCCTTCGACGGAGCTCCGTCCGGAACCGACCGGTTCGGGTTCACGCTTCGCGTTCCCGTCGGGATCGTCGTCGCCATCACTCCCTTCAACTTCCCGCTCAACCTGGCCGCCCACAAGGTCGGACCGGCGCTCGCCGCCGGGAACGCCGTCGTGCTCAAGCCGGCGAGCGCGACGCCGCTGTCGGACCTCGTGCTGGGGGAGATCCTCGTCGAGTGCGGGCTTCCGCCGGACGCGATCTCTGTGATCACGGGCCCCGGCGGCACGGTCGGTGAGGCCCTCGTCAGCGATCCGAGACCACGCGTCGTCACCTTCACGGGGAGCGCCGAGGTCGGCCGCTCCATCGTGGCGCGCGCCGGGCTCAAGCGGTGCGCGATGGAACTGGGTTCGAACTCGGCCGTCGTGGTGGAGCCGGACGGCGACGTCGAGACGGCCGCACGGCGGTCCGTCTTCGGCGCGTTCGCGCTCGCCGGGCAGGTGTGCATCTCGGTCCAGCGTGTGCTCGTCCACGAGAGCGTCTTCGAGGCCTTCGTGGACCGGGCCGTGTCGAACGCCGGGGGACTCGTCCTGGGCGATCCGGCGAACGAGGCAACCGACATCGGGCCGATGATCGACTCCCGCGAGGCGGAGCGAGCTGAAGCCTGGATCGGGGAGGCGGTCCGAGCGGGCGCCGTCGCGCGAACGCCTGTAGAGAGGTCCGGGGCTCTGCTCAAGCCGGTGGTGCTGACGGATGTGCCGGTCGATGCGAAGGTCTGGGCCGACGAGGCCTTCGCGCCGGTGGTCTGCGTTCGTCCCTACGCAACGCTCGACGAGGCCATCGGGATCGTGAACGCCTCGAGGTACGGTCTTCAGGCGGGCATCTACACCGAGACCCTCGAGACCGCCCTGCGGGCCGCGCACGAGATCCGCTGCGGCGGCGTGATGGTCAACGACGTGCCCACGTACCGGGTGGATCTCATGCCGTACGGCGGGGAGAAGGACAGCGGTCTGGGACGCGAGGGTCCGAGATACGCCATCGAGGAGATGTCCGAGGTGCGGGTCGTGGGTATCCGACGTCGCCCCGGGCTTTCCTCTTGACAGGCGGCCGGATTCATCCTATCTTCATATGTTCAGAAATCGAGACATCCGGGACGCCGCGCAGGCGCCGGCCGCTCGATATCTGGCTCAGGGCGATTAGCTCAGCTTGGTTAGAGTGCCTGCTTGACATGCAGGAGGTCACTGGTTCGAGTCCAGTATCGCCCACCACAGTTTCAGAGCAAGAAGGAGCATTCCGCTTCTCACCTCGAGGCAGCCACGGCGCGCCGAAGAGGTTTGAACTGACCGCACACGGGCTCGATCGCCCGTGCGCGGAGCGACGGGATGCCCATTGAGCATCCCGTTCGTCGTTTATGACCGCCGGCAGAGCCGGCATGGGGAAGGAGGCACGTTGGCCATACTCAAACCGCGCGTCAATCGCCGGATCAGGATCTCCCAGGTGCGCGTCATCGATAGTGACGGGACGCAGATCGGGGTCCTTCCGACGTCTGAAGCGCTGGCGCTTGCCGAGGACCGCGGGCTCGACCTCGTCGAGGTGTCACCGAAGGCGAGGCCGCCCGTCTGCAAGATCATGGACTACGGCAAGTACATGTACGAGCAGAGGAAGAGCGCCAAGGAGGCCAAGAAGCGGCAGCACGTGACGCAGGTCAAAGAGATCAAGATGCGTCCGAAGATCGAGAAGCACGACTACGAGTTCAAGGTCCGTCACGCGCGCGAGTTCCTGGAGCAGGGCGACAAGGTGAAGTGTACGGTGATCTTCCGCGGACGAGAGCTCGCGCACAAGGAGCTCGGCGCGAAGATCATCAACCGCGCCGTCGAGGACCTGTCGGATGTCGCGCAGGTCGAGGTGCCGCTCCGCCACGAGGGCAGGAGCATCGTGCTCGTGCTCGCGCCGGTCCCGGCCTCGAAGAAGAAGGAGAAACGAAAGGGCGACGATGCCGAAGATCAGAACGCATAAGGGCGCCGCGAAGCGCTTCAAGCGCACGGCGTCCGGGAAGCTCCGGAGGAACAGGGCCTACACCGGGCACTTCTTCATCCGGAAGGGCGCGACGCAGAAGCGCAATCTGCGGAAGCCCGCCTACGTGTCCGATGCAGACAAAAAGAGGATCAACAGGCTGATGCCGAGTTAGGAAGGACCACGCAGCGATGTCCAGGTCGACAGGAGCACCTGCCTCTCGCAGGAGACGGAAGAAGATCCTCAAGGCCGCCAAGGGGTACCGGGGTGGCCGAGGAAAGCTCATCCGGACAGCGACGGAGTCCGTCCATCGCGCCGGGCAGTACGCGTATCGTGACCGCAAGAGGCGCAAGGGCGATATGCGCAGGCTGTGGATCATCCGCATCAACGCCGGGGCCAGAATGCACGGGCTGTCGTACAGCCGGTTCATGCACGGCTTGAAGGCGGCCAACATCGAGGTCGACCGCAAGATGCTCGCCGAGATGGCCGTCGACGACGAGGCCGGCTTTGCCCGGCTGGCGGAGATCGCGAAGGGAAGTCTCGAACAGGCCTAGGAACCCGCGGGGGGTGGCGACGTGCTCCATCGGCTTGACGAGCTGAGAGCTGAGGCCACGGATCTCTTCGAACGCGCGGCGAGCGAGTCCGACCTCGAGGAGCTCCGCGTCAGGTATCTCGGCCGGAAGAGCGAGCTGAACCAGCTGTCGCGGGGTCTCGGGAGCCTGGAACCGTCGGAGCGGAAGGCCGTCGGCCAGGCGGTCAACGCGCTCAAGAAGGATCTCGGCGCGCTCCTCGAGGCCGCGCGTGAGAGGTTGTCCGGAACCGGCCCCGGCGGCGGGCTGGATCTCACGCTGCCCGGTCGCCGGCCGTGGGTCGGACGGCGGCACCCGCTCATGCGGACGCTCGGGAGGCTCGAGGAGATCTTCAGGCTCCTCGGGTTCGAGGTCGCGCTCGGTCCGCACATCGAAGACGACTTCCACAACTTCGAGGCGCTCAACATCCCGCCCGACCACCCGGCGCGCGACATGCACGACACGTTCTACGTCGAGGGCGACCGTCTTCTCAGGACGCACACTTCGCCCGTCCAGATCCGCACGATGCAGAGCAGGAAGCCTCCGATCAGGATCATCGCGCCCGGGCGTGTCTACCGCAACGAGACGCCCGACGCCTCCCACGGGGCCGAGTTCTACCAGCTCGAGGGGCTCTACGTCGACCGGGGCGTCCGCTTCGGCGAGCTCAACGGCGTGTTGACGCGGTTCTTGAGGGAGCTCTACGGGCCGGACGTGGCGGTGCGGCTGCGCCCCGGCTTCTTCCCGTTCACGGAGCCATCGGCCGAGATCGACGTGGAGTGCCGCGTGTGTCACGGCAGCGGCTGCAGCGTCTGCAAGCAGACGGGCTGGGTCGAGCTTCTCGGGGCCGGGATGGTTGACCCCCGCGTCTTCCGGGCGGTGGGCTACGACCCCGACGAGATCAGCGGATACGCCTTCGGACTGGGCGTGGACCGCATCTGCATGATGGAGACAGGTATCGACGACATTCGCCTGCTGTGGGACAACGATCTGAGGCTCCTCAGGCAGGTCTGAGCGGTTCGATGCGGCGGTGAGCAGCCCTCCGGCGCTCCCGCGACGCGGCCCCATTTCCCGGAGATGATCCGATGAACGTCAGTCTGACTTGGCTTCGCGACTACGTCGATTTCGACCTCGAGCCACGGGATGTCGCGAGGCGACTGACCGAGACGCTCACCGAGACCGTCGTCGTGGAGTCGCCTGCCGCCGCCGTGACCGGCGTCGTCGCGGCCCGCGTCGTCGCGGTCGACGGGCACCCGCACGCCGACAGGCTCAAGGTCTGTGTGGTCGACTGGGGCGAAGGCTCCGGAAGCGTCGTCTGCGGGGCGCCGAACGTGCGCGCCGGGATGGTCTCGGCGCTCGCGCTCCCGGGAGCCGTGCTCGCGGGAGGCCGCTCCGTCGGAGCCGCCACCATCCGTGGTGTCGCATCCGAGGGCATGCTCGCCTCGCTCGAGGAACTGGGCCTCGAGGAGCACTCTGATGGGATCATCGAGTTCGACG
>CAZAQL010000094.1:0-10807 GCA_964487295.1 uncultured bacterium
GAGCGGGCCGAAGTACTTGAAACCCAGTTCCTCGAAGAGGATGCCCGGCGTGAAGACGCCCCGGATCCCCTCAAGCACGCGGCTAGCGAGAACGCGCGCGCGCTCACCGACGGCCGGAACGCGACCGATGATGTCCCAGACCTCGGACTCGAGCCTGTGGTACGTCGGAGCCGTCAGAAGGCGTGTGAGGTACTGAGAGAGCGCCCCGACGTTCCGCGAGATCGACATCCGGTTGTCGTTGACGACGACCATGACGTCGCGCTTGAGGTGTCCCGCCTGATTGAGCCCCTCGAAGGCCAGACCCGCCGTCAGCGAGCCGTCGCCGATGACGGCGATCGATCTCCCGCTCTCGCCGCGGAGCGACCTTCCGCAGGCCATGCCGAGCGCCGCGGATATGGACGTACTCGAGTGCCCTGTGGTGAAGGAATCGTGCGGGCTCTCCTCGCGCCGCGGGAAGCCGGCGATGCCCCCGTACTGTCTCAGCGAATCGAAGCGGTCTCGGCGCCCCGTGAGGAGCTTGTGGACGTAGCTCTGGTGCCCGACGTCCCAGACGATGCTGTCCCGCGGGGACTCGAACACGCGGTGAAGCGCCAGGGTGAGCTCAACGACGCCGAGGCTCGGCGCAAGGTGTCCGCCGTTGCGAGACACCACGCGGATGATCTCCTCACGAAGCTCATCCGCCAGCGCCGTCAGGTCCTCGGTCGAGAGCGGCCTGAGGTCCGCCGGCGAGTCGATCGCATCGAGGAGTCTGCCCATTGTTCCTCTGCGGGGCCCTCCGCCGCCGGCGCTCCGGCGGCCGGACCCGGGAAGGGGTCTCACGACCCGTCAGTTCCGCCGATCCACGATGTACCGCGCGATGCCCGCGAGAACCCACGCCGACTCGCCGAACGGCTCGATCGCCGCAAGCGCGGCCCGCGTAAGCTCGCGAGCTCGTGCGGAGGCCTCGTCCCGGCCGATCACGGCCGGGTATGTCATCTTACCACGCGCGCGGTCCTTGCCAACCGCCTTGCCCATCTCCTCGGCCGTCCCTGTCTCATCGAGAAGATCGTCCGCGATCTGGAATGCCAGCCCGATCGACTCCCCGTACTCGGAGAGCCTCGCCAGCGTCTCCTGCGAGGCGCCGGCGCACAGCCCGCCGATCCGCACGGCCGCACGGAGCGGCAGCCCCGTCTTGCGCGAGTGGATGTACTCGATCGCCCGCCGGTCGGGCGCGGCTCCCTCGAGCGCGATGTCCGCTGCCTGCCCGCCGACCATGCCGTCCCGCCCATTCGCCAGGGCGAGCTCGCCGATGACGGCGACGCGGCGCTCCGCGGGCAGCCTCCCGTCCTTCGCGACGAACTCGAACGCCGCCGTCAGAAGCGCGTCTCCCGCCAGGATGGCCAACGGCTCATCGAAGGCCCGGTGACACGTCGGGCGACCGCGCCGAAGCTCGTCGTCATCCATCGCAGGCAGGTCGTCGTGGATCAGAGAGTAGGTGTGCACGAGCTCGGTCGCGCAGGCCGAGACGAGCGCGGCGGAGCATCCACCGGAGAGCTCGGCGGCCTCGAGCGCGAGGATCGGCCTGAGTCGCTTGCCGCCGGAGAAGACGCTGTAACGCATCGCCTCCGTCAGACGCGAGAACGGCTCGTCCGCTTCGGGAAGGAGCCGAGCGAGCTCGCGCTCGACGGTCTCGCGGCGCTCATCGAGACGTCTCCCGAGAGCTTCGTCCACCCTACGCCTCCTCGCCGGGATCGAAGGGCTCGAGCCTGAAGTCGCCCTCCTCGTCCTCGGTGAGCCTGGACACGCGCCCCTCGGCCTTCTCGAGGGTCTTGACGAGCCCACGGGCTATCTTCATTCCCTCCTCGAAGGTCGTCAGGGACTCCTCGAGACCCAGCTCGCCGCTCTCCAGCTTCTCCACGAGCGCCTCCAGCCGCTCGAGGTCCTCCTCGAACGTCAGCTTCTTCCTGCTCACGTCTCCCTCCCGTCCGCGCGGTCCTTCCTGAGAACGCCGCAGTCGAATCGCCCGTCAGCGACCGTCACCCGCACCTCCGCACCTGGCTCGACGTCGTCGACGGAGCGGAGCGGCCTGGCGTCCGGCATCACGGATACGGCCGCGTAGCCCCGCGCCATGATCCCGCGCGGGTCCGACAGCCTGAGTGCCGTGTCACATCGCGCAACGTCGGCCCGCCGGGCGGCCAGAAGCCGCGCGACGGCGACGTCGGCCCGCCGGGCGGCCTCGTCGACCCGCTGCGCCGAGCGCTCGATGGCCTCGCGGGGCAGTCTGAAGGCGTACGCAGCGCGCAGACGCTCGACGCGTCCGGCGAGCCCCGCCAGGTGTCCTCGCATGGCGCCCTCGACCCTTCGCTCGAGTGACTCCACGCGCCGCATGACGTCGGCTGCCTCCCGGACGGCGAGCTCGGCCGCGTTCGACGGCGTCGCCGCGCGCGCGTCCGCGACGAAGTCCGCGATCGTCACGTCGACCTCGTGTCCGACGGCCGAGATGACGGGCGTCCGGGCCGCGTGTATGGCCCGCGCGACCTCCTCGCGGTTGAACGCCCAGAGATCCTCGAGCGAGCCTCCGCCGCGGCCGACGATGGCCACGTCCGCGCCGCCCCACGCGTCCAGCGCGCGGATCGCCTGCACGATGGACGGCGCCGCGTCGGCGCCCTGAACGACCGCCGGAACGACGATGACGTCCGTCATCGGCGCGCGACTCCGGATGACGCGAATCACGTCGCGAACGGCCGCCCCCGTCGGTGACGTCACGACGGCGACGACGCGCGGGAACTCCGGCAGCGGCTTGCGGTGGGCCGGGTCGAAGAGCCCCTCCTCCGCGAGCCGCTGTTTGAGCTCCTCGAACGCCTGCGCCAGTGCGCCGACCCCGGACGGACGCATGCGGTCGATGTAGAGCTGATAGCGCCCTTGTGGCTCGTAGACGCGGATGCGCCCCGAAGCGATGACGCGCATCCCGTTGGCGGGCCTGAACGAGAGTCGCTGATTGGCGGCCCGGAACATGAGTGAGGGAAGCGCGCTCGCCTGGTCCTTGAGCGTGAAGTACATGTGCCCCGAGGAGTGGTGCTTGAAGTTCGAGATCTCACCCTCCACCCATAGAGACGGCAGCGAGGTCTCAAGGACGGACTTCACCATCCCCGTCACCTCGCTGACGGTCCGGACCTGTCTTCCCTCTTCCTCTCGCGCCTCAGACGTCACGATATTCTCCCTGGCCGGACACGATGCGCGAGCCCGGTCGTCGGGCTTTGCCTCGCGTCCGATTCCCGCCGGTTGCGCCAGCAACCGGCCACGCCGTCGGGCGCCGCCTCAAGGCGGCGCCTGACGGCCAGCGGCCGTGACCGTGTTGCCAAGGATGATCGTGGTCGTCAGCGTCCCGACGCCGCCGGGCACGGGCGTCAGCGCGGAAGCGACACCCATCGCCTCCTCGAACGCGACATCCCCGGTCACACGGTGTCCCTTCTCGCTCTCGGGATCCTCGACGCGGTTGACGCCGACGTCCACCACGACCACGCCAGGGGACAGCATCTCCCCTCGAACGGCCTCGGGGACCCCCATCGCGGCCACGAGGATGTCGGCGCTCCGGATCATCCCGGGGAGATCCGCCGTCCTCGTGTGGCACACCGTGACGGTGGCGTTCCCGGACTCCCGCTTCGCCAGGAGCAGGCAGGCGAGCGGCTTGCCCACCACGGACGATCGGCCGACGATGACCACGTGACGGCCCTCCACGGCGATGTCCGCCCGGACCAGAAGCTCGACGACCGCCTGCGCGGTGGCCGGCGCGAACGCCTCTCGTCCCGCGAGCAGCCGTCCCAGGCTGGCGGCCGTCGCCCCGTCGACGTCCTTCCCGAACGGGATGGCGTCCACGACGTCCCCCGAGATGCCCGGCGGAAGCGGCTGCTGCACGATGATGCCGTGAACGTCGCCGTCGGAGCCCAGGGCGGCGAGCTCGGCCGCCAGCCCCTCGGTTCCGATCGACGCGTCAAGCTCGACGAGCCTCACGTCGACTCCGAGCTTCGCGCCGGCCTTCCCGATGCTCGCCGAGTAGATGCGCGAAGCCGGATCGTCACCCGCGAGGACGACGGCCAGCGTCGGGATCACGCCGCGATCCCTGAGAGAGGCAGCGCGTTCGCCCACCTCGGCCCGCATGTCGGCAGCCAGAGGCTTCCCCCGGAGGATCCTGGTCTCCAACCTCATCCCTCCCGCGTTCTGGCGTTGACGCGTTCGATCCTCGTCGCCGCGCCCGTCGCCGCGTCCACGGTCAGAAGCACGGCGTTGAGCACGCACGGACCCTGCGCGACCTCGAAACGGTGCGGGCGCTGCGTGACGAACCGGGCGATCGAGAGCTCGGTCTTCACGCCGATGACCGACCGCTCGGGGCCGGTCATCCCGACGTCCGTGATGTACGCCGTGTGCTCCTCGAGGATCCGCTCGTCTGCCGTCTGCACGTGAGTGTGCGTGCCCAGCACCGCCGACGCGCGCCCCACCAGATACCAGCCGAGCGCGAGCTTCTCGGCGGTGGCCTCTGCGTGCACGTCCACGAGCACGACGGGGGTCGCCGCCCTGAGTTCGTCGACGAGCTCCGATCCGACCCGGAACGGGCAGTCGATCGCCTGCATGAACACGCGGCCCTGCAGGTTCACGATGCCGACGGTCCCGCCGGCGCGGGTTCTGAAAAGCCCGTGACCCCGACCCGGGGTGTCGGGCGGGTAGTTCGCGGGGCGCACGAGCCGGTCACAGGAGGAGACGAACCCGAGACCCTCCCGCTTGTCCCACACATGGTTCCCGCCGGTGATGACATCGACCCCGGCGCCAAAGAGCTCCGAGGCGGTCGAATCCGTGATCCCGATCCCGCCGGCGGCGTTCTCCCCGTTGACGACGGTCAGCTCGACCTGGTGGTCCTCGACGAGTCCGGGGAGAAGTTCGGCGACCGCCCGCCGTCCCGGACGCCCCACGACATCGCCAACGAACAGAATTCGCACGCGTGCTCCTCTCGTCTACTTGGCGTAGTCGACCGCGCGCGTCTCGCGAAGCACGACGACCTTGATCTGGCCCGGGTACTTGAGTTCGCCCTCGATCTTCCTGGCCACAGCCGACGCCAGCGCCTCCGCGCGCGCGTCGTCGACCTTCTTGTGCTGCACGACGATCCTGATCTCGCGTCCGGCCTGAATGGCGAACGACTTCTCGACCCCCTGGAATGAGCTGGCGATCGACTCGAGCTTCTCCAGGCGCTTGATGTAGGTCTCGAGAGTCTCGCGCCGGGCCCCCGGCCTCGCGCCGGAGACGGCGTCGCCTGCCTGCACGAGCACCGCGATGAGGCTCTGCGGCTCGACGTCCTCGTGGTGCGACTCGATGGCGTTCACGACGACGTCGTCCTCTCCGTACCGCTTCGCGAGCTCGGCGCCGAGCGCCGCGTGCGTCCCCTCCATGGAATGGTCGACGGCCTTGCCGATGTCGTGCAGCAGCCCCGCCCGGCGCGCCGTCGCCACGTCGAAGCCGAGTTCGCTGGCCATCAGGCCGCACAGGAACGCGACCTCCTTCGAGTGCTGGAGGACGTTCTGGCCGTAGCTCGTCCTGTACCTCAACCTGCCCAGGAGCTTGATCAGCTCCGGCTTCAGGTCGTGAATGCCGACGTCGAGGCTGGCCTCCTCGCCGAACTCGACGATCTGCTGATCGAGCTCCTTGGCGACTTTCTCGACGACCTCCTCGATACGGCCCGGATGGATGCGTCCGTCCGAGATGAGCTTCTCGAGCGAGATCCTCGCCACCTCCCGGCGGACCGGATCGAAACCGGAGAGAATCACGGCCTCAGGCGTGTCGTCGACGATCACGTCGATCCCGGTGGCCGTCTCGAACGCGCGGATGTTGCGGCCGTCACGGCCGATGATGCGGCCCTTCATCTCGTCGTTCGGGAGATTCACCACGGACACCGTGGACTCGACCACGTGATCGGCGGCGCATCGCTGGATCGCGAGGGTAAGGATCTCCTTCGCCTCCTTGTCGCCCTGGCGTCTCGCCTCGTCGCGGATGTCCTTGACCATGCGCGCCGCCTCCAGACGGGCGTCGCTCTCCATGTTCTTGATGAGGAGTTTCTTCGCGTCGTCGCGGTTCATGCCGGCGATTCGCTCGAGCCGCTCGTTCTGCTCGTCGATGAGATGCGACAGCTTCTCGCTTCGCTCGCCAAGCGCGGTCTCGGACGCCTTGACCTCGCGCTCCTTCTCCTCGAGCTCCTTCTCCTTCTTCTCGATGAACTCGACCTTGCTGCCGAGATTGCTCTCACGCTTGTCGATCTGTCGCTCGCGTTTCTCGATCTCCGTCCTGGCCTGCTGGGTCTCGTCCTCGAACTTGGCCTTCGCCTTGTACCACTCGTCCTTCGCCTCGAGCATCGCGGCCTTCTTCTGCGTCTCGGCCTCGCGCTGAGCCTCGCGCACGATCTTCTCAGCGAGCTCCTCGGCGCTCATGACCTTGCTGCGGTCCACGATGCGGCGTGCGAACCACCCCGCGATGAAGATGATCCCGCCCAGCACGAACGTCAGTGCCACCGTTACCCAGGGATTGTTCATCAGTCTCTACGCCTCCGCTCTATCTTCAGTCCGGTCCGGACAGCTCGCCTCTCGACCGGTGTCGGGACCCTCCGCGGCATCACCGCCGCTGTCCCAGGTCTCGAGACGCCTCCGGACCTCCCGCTCACACTCGTTATCACCCGGGCGGTAGTACTCCCGACGCTCCGGGATGTACTCCTGCCCCCTGCCTTCGGCCTCGGAGGCGGGCATGGCGTATCCCGTTCCGCGACCGAGCCTTCGAGCCCCCGCGTAGCTCGCATCCCGCAGATGCTCCGGGACCTCGAAGGCCGCTCCGTGCTCGACGTCGTTCGTCGCCGCCGCGATGGCGTCCGCACAGCTTCTGCTCTTCGGCGCCGCGGCCAGGTAGATGGCCGCCTCCGCCAACGCGTAGAGCGCCTCGGGCATCCCGAGCATCTCGGTCGCCCGCGCGCACGCGACGGCGAGAGGAAGCGCGGCGGGGTCCGCCAGTCCGATGTCCTCCGAGGCGGAGATGACGAGCCGCCGCGCGATGAAGCGCGGATCCTCTCCACCGGCCGCCATCCTGGCCAGCCAGTGCAGGGCAGCGTCCGGTTGAGAACCCCGGACGCTCTTGATGAACGCCGATGCGACATCGTAGTGCGCATCACCGTCCCGATCATATCTGACGACGCGGCGCATCAGGCATTCGGCCGCGACGTCGGGCGTGATGCGGATCGTCCCATCCCGGCCGGGCGCCGTGCTCAGCACGGCCAGTTCGAGCGCCGCGAGCGCTTTGCGTCCGTCCCCGAGCGCGTTGTCGACCAGGTAGTCAAGCGCGTCGCCGGTCAGATCGACGCGATAGTCCCCCAGCCCTCGCTCCCCGTCCTCCATCGCCCGAACGAGGATATCGCGGACCTCCTCGCGCTCGAGCGGCCTGAGCTCGAAGACCTGTACGCGCGAGAGCAGCGCCTTGTTCAGGTAGAAGAACGGGTTCTCCACCGTCGCGCCGATCATCGTGACGACGTCGTCCTCGAGCGGCGCCAGAAGCACATCCTGCTGTGCCTTGTTGAAGCGGTGCACCTCGTCGATGAACAGGATCGTCCGTCTCGGAGCCCTCGCCCTGGCGGACGCGACGGCCTGCCGTATCTCGGCGACACCGTCCTCCACGGCATTCAGCTGGACGAGCGACGAGCTCGTCGAGAGCGCCACGACCTGTCCGAGTGACGTCTTCCCGACGCCCGGAGGTCCGTAGAGGATCATCGAGAAGAGCCGGTCCGTCTCCACGGCGCGACGCAGGAGCTTCCCCTCAGCGAGGATGTGAGCCTGCCCGACGTACTCGTCGAGCGAGCGCGGGCGCATGCGCCACGCCAGCGGCCTCTGCACGGGCTTCCGATCGCCGTCGAACAGAGTTCGCGTTCTCGACTCGCCACCCACCACGGGCGCCTCCGAGTTCATGGGAACCGTCGCCGTCGCGTCGCGGCCCGTCCGGGCGCGATCTCAGCGATAGCGCGCGGCCGGTGCCCGTACCGCGTGGTCGAGGCCGGGAAGCCTGTACGTCGTTCTGGGGGAGTGAATCGAGCTCCGGATGGAGCCCCGGACGGAGGAGCGTCTGCTCCTCGCGAAGGGTCACCGCGCCAGCGTGTGGATCGGAATCAGTCGTCGAGCTCGGCAGCCATGGTCTGCGCCATCTCCTCGGCACGCTCCTGGACGCTCGCCAGGAGCCTGTTCCTGTCGTCGCGCTCGCCGAAGAGCTCTCCGGCGATGTTCAGCGCCGCCAGGATGGCCACCTTGAGGGACGAGCCAAGGGCCGCGTCATCGTTGACCTCACGCATCTTGCTGTCGACGTAGTGCGCGATCTCCCGGATATACTCCGGGTCCGCGTCACCCTTGATGCGGTATTCCGAACCGTAGATCTCCACCTTGACGCTGTTCATATCTCCGGGCATCCGGTCGGCCCCTCCCTGTCGCCGGGTCCTCCGCGCTGCTTCACTGCGCAAACGACTCGCGCGACCCGTAGGGAGCTTCCGACATAGAGAGGACTCAGTCGAGCTTCTCGCTCAGGGACTCAAGTCTCTTCTCGATTCGCTTCCGCTTCCTGGAATCGACCTTCTGATCCGACAGCAGAGCCTCGAGCTGTGCCGTCAGATCATCCAGCTCCTTTCCCAAGGCCCGGAGCCTGCGCGCGAGATCGGCGTTCTCAGCCTTCAGCGCTCGCGTCTGCTCGACCGTCCTTCCGACGACGGCTTCGAGTTCATCAAGTCCGGGCAATTGCATCCGTGCACCTCCGGCACGCCCGTCAGGAGCGAAGGGCGCCCGAGAAACGCTTGAGCAGACGGCCGACGATCCTGTCGTGCGCCCCGTCGACCTCCTTGTCGGTCAACGTGCGCTCACGTGACATGTACGTCAGCGTCAGACCGAGACTTCTCGTCCCGGGAGCCAGCTGCCCCCCGGCGTAGACGTCGAACACGTCCACACCCCGAAGCAGCTCCTCGCCCTGCTCCCCGATCGCCTCGATGACATCCCCGGCCGGGATGCCCTCGTCGAGGACCAGAGCGACGTCCCGTCTGCTGGCCGGATACCGCGGCAGCTCCTCGTAGGATCCGCCCGGTCGCGCCGCTGCGAGCAGCGCATCGGCGTTCATCTCAAGAACGCAGACGCCCTCGGGAAGCTGGTGGGCGTCTGCGACGGCGGATGAGAGCAACCCGGCCACGCCGACGGGGTTCCCGTCGAGTATCACCCGGGCTGAGGCGCTCTCATCCAGTGTTTCGACATCGTAGCAGGAGACCGCGAGGCTGTCAACCTTGAGCGCTTCCCCGAGGCCCTCGAGAAGCCCCGAGATGTCGTAGAAGTCCGCCTGCCGGGGCTCCCGCCCCCAGCCCGGCGGGTCCGCGAGCCCCCAGAGAGCGGCCGCCAGCGACCAGCCCTCCCGGTACTCGCCGCCGGCCTTCCAGAACGTCTTCCCCAACTCGAAGATCCGAACCGATCTCTCGCCCACATTGGCGTTGCGCCGCACGACGTCGAGTATGCCCGGAAGGAGCGACGTCCGCATCAGCGGCATCTCCTTGTTGACCGGGTTCGCCAGCACGACCGGTTCGATCGTCGCCTCTCCACCTCGCGCCGCCGACGCCACCGAGCGTGACAGCCGCTCCGCGCGCTCGCCCACGAACGAGGTCGTGATGACCTCCGTGAGCCCCATCCCGACCATGGCGTGGCACGCCCTCGTCCGTCCGCGCGCGCCGACGTCCGCTGACGGCGTCAGCGCGTGATAGGGAACCTCCGCGACGATCCGGCTGTAGCCGACCATGCGCGCCACGTCCTCGATCAGGTCGGCGACCTCGGTGACGTCTCGCCTGAACGACGGAACGGCGACGTCGAGCGTCTCCCCGCCCTCGTGCGACACGTCGTACTCGAGCCTCTTAAGCGCCGCCGCGATCGATCCGGCCGTGATCTCAAGGTCGCCTCCGGCGGACGTCAGCATGGAGCGAACGCTCGCGACCGGCAGTTCGATCACGCGCGGCTCCCAGACGCCCGGACCGTCCTCGACGCGACCGGGCGCGACCGCCCCGCCGGCGAGCTCTCGGAAGAGCGCGCACGCGCGGTCCGCGATCTCGTCCATCGCGACCGGGTCTACGCCACGCTCGAAACGCTGCGACGCGTCGGTTCGCATGCCGAGCCGTCGCGCTCCGCGCCTGACGACCGCTGCGTCGAACCAGGCGCATTCGAGAAGGACGTTGCGCGTCTCGGGAAGCACCTCGGAGTTCTCCCCGCCCATGATCCCCGCCAGCGCCACGGGGAGCTTTCCATCGCAGATCAGCAGGTGCTCCTCATCGAGCGTCCGGTCCTCACCGTCGAGAGTGCGCATGGTCTCGCCCGCGCGCGCACGTCTCACGACGATGGCGCGGGAGCTCAGTCGATCGAGATCGAAAGCGTGGATCGGGTGCCCGTACTCGAGCATGACGAAGTTCGTGATGTCCACGACGTTGTTGATGGAGCGTACGCCTACGCTCTGCAGACGCTCGACGAGCCACCGCGGCGACGGGCCGACGGTGACCCCGCGGATGACGCGACCAACGTAGCGAGGACATCCGATCGGATCCTCGACCTCGACGCTGACGCCCGCGTCGGCCGCCTCGCCGTTCTCGATCAACTCGAACGACGGCCTTCTGAACTCGCTCTCGAGCGCCCCGGCGAGCTCGCGCGCTATTCCCAGGACCCCCATGCAGTCAGCCCGGTTCGGCTGCACGTCGACGTCGAGCGCCGGTTCCGCGACCCCGAGCGCGTGGCGAACGTCCACTCCC
>CAZAQL010000095.1:0-10639 GCA_964487295.1 uncultured bacterium
CAGAAGCCCTGCCGCGGCCCCGACGAGGGTCACGATGACCAGCCCGAGCAGGTTCATCTGGAAGGTCGTCAGGGTTCCGGCACGGACGAAGGTCTCCGTGCCCTTGACCGGAAGATACATCACGGTGAGGACGGCCCAGAGCGTGAGAGCCGTCATCCAGAAGGCCGCCGCGCCGGCCGGTGGTCTCCCGCGACGGCGGAGCGCCCGCCCCGCCAGGATGACGAGGATCCCCACGACGGCGTAGCCGACGAAGGCGATCGCCGTGATCGGCAGCAGCTGGGACGCACGGAGCGTGAACGAGAAGTTGCTCGTCCTCAGTCCGAACGCTCCAAGCGCGGCTCCGACGACCAGCGCGTGGGCGGCCGCGAGCAGCAGCGCGATGCGCAACCCGCTCGTATCGCGCGCCGGTGCGTCACCTGTCGCCGGCTTCATCTGCATCGTTCAGGACTCCTCACGCGGCGAGAACATCGCGAAGGGCCGCCATCACCTCATCAGCCCCGATGGCATCCATGCAGCTCGGCGAGCGCTCGCAGGAGCGGAGGTAGCAGGGCGCGCAGTCAGCCTGCGAGACCACCTTCCGGCCGCGGCCGAAGAGGTCGATCTCCTGCGGGACGGTCGGTCCGAACAGCGCCACGACCGGCACGCCGAGCGCCACCGCGAGATGGAGCGCGAGGGTGTCGCCCGTCACGAGCGCGTCGAGCCGGCCCACGATCGCGGCGAAGTCGAGGATGGGATGCGTCCCGCCGTCGAGGGCGCAGCCCTCCGCGAGCGAGAGCACCAATTCCATGCGGTCTCGGTCCGCCTCGCCGCCGAGGACGATGCAGCGCCCTCCGAGCTCGGCCTTGACTCTCCTGGCGACCTCCGCGTATCCCTCCGGCGTCCAGGCCTTGTTGGCGAAGACGCCGCCTGCCCCGACGTTGAGGCCGACGAGCAGCTCGGGGGGATTCAGCTCATCGAGGAACGTGCGCGCGGCCTCGATCGACGCGTCCGGGAGCACGAGCATGTACGGCTCCCCTTCAGAGCGAACGCCCGCGATCTCGCAGAAGATGTCGGGAGCCGTTCTCGTGTTCTCGTGGAACTTCCGTTCGTTCGAGAGCCCGAGCTCGAAATCGTACGATGCCCGCTCGTCGAGCGGCCGCACCGTCCCCCATTCAGTGAGTCCGTAGCCGAACCTTCTCTCCGCCGGTACCTGAGCGGCGAACGCGGCCGCCCTGGGCTCCTTGTCGAGACAGACGACCATGTCGAACCGCTGTCCGCGAAGCTCGATGAAGGTCGAGAAATCGAAAGGCATGACCCGGTCGAGATAGGGGTTGAGAAGCATGAGCGGCAGCGAACTTGCATCCGTGACCCAGGTGATGTGGGACTCCGGGTGCTTCCGCTTGAGCGGAGGCAGGATCGCCGCTGTCCGAAGCACGTCGCCTGCCGCGGCGAGCTTGACGATCAGGATCCGAGTGCCCATGGGGCTGTAGCGCTCGCAGCCGTCACACTGTCCGCCGTGTACGCAGGGACGGTCCCCCAGGAAGTATCTGCAGTCGTACCGGACGATCGCATCCATGTCATCCCGCTCCCGTTCGACTCACTCGATGTAGCCGAGCGAGCGCAGCTTCTCCTTGATCCCCTCGTCCATCGGTGAGGCCATCGGCGCCTCGTCGCCACGCGGTTCACCGGTCTCGTAGGTCGGAACCCAGTCGACCGGATGAGCCGCAAGGTAGTCTTCCTCGAAGAGCTCTGTCGCCGGCGCTCCGTCGAGATCCCGTGCGACGGGAAGGTCGAGATAGGCCATCAGCGTCGGCATCACGTCGACCACCGTCAGATCCGACGCCCGACGTCCCGCGCGAATGCCGGGACCCGCGAAGATGAAGGCGCCGTCGATCCCGTGGTCCCACGGCACGTCCTTGCCTCCCTCGACGGTTCGGATCGGTTCGCCCCGCTCCCACTTCTCCTTGAGATCCCGCTTCGTCTCGAACCCGTGGTCGGAGATGAGGACGAAGGCCGTTCCCTCGGGAGCCGCCGCCATGAAGTCGCCGATCACCTCGTCGACGAAGGCGTAATAGCTCCGCACGACGTTCCCGTACATCCGCTCATCCTGGGGCGAGACGCGGAAGCCCTCCGACGTCTGGTAGCCCCAGTAGTAGTGCGACACGACATCCGTTCCCTGAAGGTAGAGCGCGAAGACGCGTGGCTGCTCCTGCTCATAGTAGTGGAGCCCAGCGTCGGCGAAGGTCTTGTCCTTCGCGTAGACCCAGCGCGCGTGGAACTGCTTGCGCGGATCGGTGAAGCGCGAGTCCGAGAAGAAGCGGTCGAGCTGCTCGATCGTCACGTCCTCCTCGGTCATCACGAAGCGCTCGAAGTCCTCGTAGAGTTCGTCGGGGTACGTGCGTCCCGGGAAGTCCTCCACGATGAGGCGACCGCTCCGGTCGCGGGCCGCGCCGAAGGGGATGCCGTGAAGCGACCAGTTCACAGGCCAGGCGCGCTGCGCGATCATGAACCCGTCGACCCTGTCGACCGGCCAGCTCGGCCACCATCCGACGATGCCGACGGAGATGCCCTGCTCCGTCAGGATGTTCCAGAAGGCCTTGACCTTCCGCATGTTGTTCGTCACCGGGAGCTCGTCGCTGGTGCCCGGCACCTCCGCGGTGAAGCCCGTGATGCCGTGGCGCTCCGGCACGACGCCGGTCGCGATGGAGGTCCACATCTGTGGCGACTGGATGGGCTCTCCGCTCTTGAGAACCCCATAGGACCCGTCTTGAACCAGCCTGGCGATGTTCGGCAGCTCGCCGGACTCGAGCATCGGGGTCATCACGTTCCAGTTGGCCGCGTCGACACCGAAGATGACGACCCCGGGGGCGTCCGCGCCGTCGCCTCGGCTCTCAGCGCCACCCGAGCAGCCGCCGAGCAGCACGGTGAGAAGCGCCACGAACGCCCCCAGCGCCAGCGGCACGATGCTCATGGGCCTCTTGCTCCTTCGCATGGTGTCAGTCATTGATGTACGTCCTTCCCCTTCCCGTGGCCCCGTCGAGGAAGCCGCGGAACATCGCTTTGAGGTGTCGTCCGCGGCCGCCGGCCAGCTGCGCGAGGGCAAAGCCCGCGGTCCGCGCGGCCGTCGCGGGGACGATGCCGAACCAGTGGTACCAGGCCGCGTAGCGTCTGAAAAAAGCGAGCGTACTCCGGATCCGGTGGTAGATCTTGTACGCCGTCAGCCCGCCGCCGGAGCTTGCTGAGACCTTGTGCCAGAGCCGGGCGCCCGGAACGTAGAGAACGGTTCCCCCGGACCGGATGACCCGCGTCGACCAGTCGGTGTCCTCGTTGTACATGTGGTACGACTCATCGAGATCGCCCACGAGCTCAAGGGTCCGAACAGGGAGCATGACCGCGCATCCCGTGACGTAGTCGACGGGTCTCAACTCGTCGTACTGCCCGTGGTCGGCCCGGCGGATGCCGATGTGGCGGATGTGCCCGGTCCAGAACGAGACGAGGCCCCCGGCCGACCAGATGATCTCGGGCCGGTCATGGTACAGGATCTTCGGTCCGAGCAGGAGCGCCTCCGGGTGGGCCGACGCGGCCCGAACGAGCTCTCCCACGGCATCGGGCGCGATCTCGACGTCGTTGTTCAGCAGAAGCACGTAGTCCGCTCCCGCGGCTCGCGCCGCCTCGAGACCGCGGTTGGCCCCGCCCGCGAAGCCGAGGTTCTCCCCAGTCTCTTCGATGCGAACGCTCGGGTAGCGGTTGCGCACGAGCGCGACCGAATCGTCGCCCGACGCGTTGTCGACCAGGACGACCTCGAGAGGGTCGTACTCCGACGCGAGGAGCGTCCTGGGGCACGCATCGAGCACTTCGCGGCCGTTCCAGTTGACGATCACGGCCATGACCAGCGGCTCGGACACGTTACCCCCTGTGCAGCTCGAGGAAGTCCGCGATCGAGCGACGCATGAGCTCACCCGCCTGATCGCCGCGCGCCTCGCTTGCTACTCCCCGGGCGAGTGCCTCACGGTCGGCGCCGTCGAAGAAGCTGACGATGGCGTTCGCGAGCGCCTCCGCGCTCCCGGACTTCACAACATAGCCCGTTTCCCCATCCTTGACCACCTCCGGCAGTCCTCCGACGTCGGTGCTCACGACGGGAAGGCCGAAAGCGTACGCTATCTGCGTTATGCCGCTCTGCGTGGCGGAGAGATACGGCAGAACGACGAGGTCGGAGGCGACGAAGTAGTCGCCGACGGCCTCATCCGGCACGTGTTCGGCCACGATCGTGACCGAGTCGCGCAGCCCCAGAGCGTCGATGAGACGCTCGTAGCGCGATCGGTCCTCGTAGAACTCGCCCACGATGAGAAGCTGGATGTCGTGCGACTTCAGCACGGCCGGCATCGCCTCGATGAGGTACGACAGCCCCTTGTAGGCACGGACGTATCCGAAGAACAGGATGGTCGGCTTCGTGAGACCGAGGCGACCGCGGACGGACTCCCGGTCGATCTCGTCGGGATGGTAGCAGTCGTAGATCGGGAGCGCGGCCTGCCGCACCGGGACTCCGGGAAAGAGCGACTGAATGCGGCGCGCGACCACGCCCGAGAGCACGAGGAAGTAATCGGCCGCCGAGAGCGCGAACCGAGTCAGGAAGCGGTCCAGGAAGCGGTTCTCGTGCGAGACGACGTTCTCCGCCACGAACACGACGCCGGCGCCCGTCCTGCGCCTGACGAGCCTCGCGATCGTGCCGAGAGCCGGCCCGAAGAACGGGTTCCACCAGGTGAAGACGACGAGATCCGGACGGCGCTTCGGTGAAGCGATCCAGGCCGCGGTCCGAAACCAGCTCAAGGGGTTGATCGAGTCGACGAGCTGCCTCGACGGCGTGGACTTCACCGGGTCGTGGCTGAGGTTCATCTGCGTCTTGCCCGGGAAGAGCAGTCTCGGGTAGAGCCGGCTGTACGAGACGACGTAGACATCGTGGTCCTGGCGGAGCGCATCGAGCAGATGCGCGACGAACAGGGCGTTGCCTCCCCGGATCGGGTAGGCGGGCCCGACGATGGCGATGCGGGCCGGCTCGACGCCGAGCGACCAGGTTCCCGGGGTACGGTTCTCAGGCACGTTCCCTCCCGCGCGCCCTGAGGTGCTCGAGCACCGGGTACTCCATCGCGGAACTCCTCAGATTCGCGATCATCTCCCCCAGAAGCCCGAGCGAGACGAACTGCACCCCGACCACGATCAGCAGGATACCGAGAGTGAGCAGGGGCCTTCTTCCGATGGCCTCTCCCATGATCTTCTGGATCGTCAGATACGTTCCGATGCCGAATCCCGCCACGAAGAGCAGACCGCCGAGCATGCCGAAGAAGTGGAGCGGACGCGTGAGGTACCGCCTGAGGAAGAGCACCGTCAGAAGATCGAACCCACCGCGGGCGAAGCGCTCGATGCCGTACTTGGAGCGTCCGAACTTCCGCGCGTGGTGACGGACGACGGTCTCCGTGACGCGAAAGCCGGCGAAGTGTGCGAGGACCGGCGTGTAGCGGTGGAGCTCACCGTACACACGGATGGTTCTGACGACCTTGCGCCGGTAGGCCTTGAGACCGCAGTTCATGTCGTGGATCGACAGACCGCTCGCGAGACGGGCGACGCCGTTGAAGAGCTTCGACGGGATGCGCTTCGAGAGCGGATCGTGGCGCTCCCGTTTCCAGCCGGACACGAGATCGTAGCCCTCATCGAGAAGAGCGACCATCCCGGGAATCTCCGACGGGTCGTCCTGCAGATCGGCGTCCATCGTGACGACGACGTCGCCGGTCGCCTCCCGGAAGCCCACCGAGAGCGCCGCCGCCTTGCCGCAGTTCCGTCCGAAGGAGATGATCTCGACGTTGTCGTGAGCCTCGTGGAGCGAGCGGAGGACCTCCAGCGACCCGTCCGTGCTGCCGTCGTCGATGAAGAGAACATCCCACGGCTCCCCTGTCGGGCCCAGCGAGGCGGCGATCGCTCCGTAGAGCTCGCGGAGGCTCTCCTCCTCGTTGTACAGCGGGATGAGGACCGTGATCGTCATGCCTGGCTCCTTGGTGAATGAGGTTCCGTGCCGATGAGATCCGCCACCCAGAGCATCTCGCGCTCGAGGCCCGATTCGAGGTCCGTCCGCGGGCGAAAGTCGAGGATCTCGCGCGCTCGTGAGCTGTCGGCCTGCGTATCGCTGACGTCCCCGTGCTCCGCGGCCCCGTATCGGCGGTCCAGGGGACGGCCGACAAGGTCTTCGATGATGTCGAGGGCGTCGTTGAGACGGACGCTGCCTCCGCCGCCCAGGTTGAGGACCTCGCCCGGCTCGCCTCGCGTCAGCGCGGCGACGATGCCTGTCACCGTGTCATCGATGAAGGTGAAGTCTCTGGTCTGCTCGCCGTCACCGAAGACGTGAACCGTCTCCCCCAGAAGACCCGCCCGGATGAAGCGGTGGAAGGCCATGTCGGGGCGCTGCCTGGGGCCGTAGACCGTGAAGAAGCGCAGCGAGACCGTCGGCACCCCATAGTTGCGATGGTAGAGGACCGCGAGATGCTCCCCGGCGAGCTTCGTGACACCGTAGGGCGAGACGGGGCGGGTGCGGCTCGACTCGCGCATCGGCAGATCGTCGGTCTGTCCGTAGACCGAGGAAGACGACGCGTACACGAAGCGGTCAAGCGGTCTGCCGCGCACCGCCTCGAGCAAGCGCTGAGTGGCCAGGACGTTGCAGTCCGTGTACGTCTCGAAGCTGCGCCCCCAGCTCGCGCGGACCCCGGCCTGCGCGGCCATGTGGCAGACCGCGTCGACGCCGTCGAGGAGAGGCTCGAGAGCGGCCGTCGCGAGGTCGGCCTCGACGAGACGGAAGCGGTCCGAGGAGCGCAGAACCGCCAGATTGGACTCCTTGATGCTGCGCGGGTAGTAGTCGGTGAAGCTGTCGACTCCGACCACCTCGCCGCCCGATCCGATCAGGCGCTCCGCCAGATGGGAGCCGATGAACCCTGCGGCGCCCGTCACGAGATACCGCTTCACGGCTCCTCCTCCCGGTCGCCGCGCCGCCCGCCGCCGGGCGGGCATGCGGCACCGGACGCTTTGGGCCTGTTGCTCTCCGCCTCGATGCCCCGGAAGCTCTCGCCGACCCGGATGCCCATTGCGGAGAACGACCAGATGCCGACGACCGTGATGAGAACGCCGGTGAGCGGGTGCGCAAGGAGCATCACAGCCATCACGTCGTCCAGAGGGAGTCCCAGACCGACCGAGAAGATGATCTTCATGATGAACTCATTGTAGCCTACCTGCGCCGGAGGCGTAGGCAGAATGTAGGACAGCGAGATGAGCGTATACCCGAACAGCACGATCGGGAACCGGACCGGGATGTCGAACGCGAGGAACATGATGCGGAAGTAGACGGCATCGAGCGCGACCGCGGTACCCGTCAGGAACAGGAGCATCCACAGGCTGCGCACCGTGGAGGCCGACAGCGACAGACCGTTGATGAAGAGCGCGAGCCACTCGGAGAGACGCTCGTAGAGGCGCGCAGGCAGCCACCGGAAGCCGCGGCAGACGAGATCGACGGCCCGCTCACGGTTCCGTATGGCCAGCAGAAGGAGTCCGACGGCCGCCACGAAGATGACGAGCACGGACACGATGATCGTCGTGAGCTCTCCCGAGGCCTGCACGGAGAGGACCGGGAAGAGCACGATGACGAGCAGAATGGAGAAGAGTTCGAGCAGCTTGTCCACGAAGACGGTCGGCAGAGTGGTCGCGATCGGGAGTCCGCGCGTGCGCTTGAGGAAGAACGACTTGGCGAGCTCACCCGCGCGGATCGGGATGATGTAGTTGAGGAAGTACCCGGCCATCAGCATGAAGAAGCTCTCGCGGACGCCGACACGGACGACCGGTCGCAGGATGAGTCGCCAGCGGAGGCTCCGGACGAAGTAGGCCAGCAGGTAGACGGCCGCGGCGACGGCCAGCCACCGACGGTCCGCCTCGCCGATACGCGTCCCGACCCCGCGCAGATCGATACCTCTGAGAGCGAGCGCAAGCAGCGCGACGCCCACGACGAGCGCAAGAACGGTGCGTGCATGGCGTCTCATGCGCCCCTCCCGGCCAGAACGCCGCGGTGATGGGCGAAGAGCAGCTTGATGAAGCCGGGAGCGCCGCGCTCGATGGCGAAGTGCTTTCCGATCTCCCGCATGAGCCTCTCGCGCTTCTCCGGCGCGAAGTACGGCAGGTCGTCCCACTGCCACGTGTAGTGTTCGAGACGCTTCGAGCCCGAGACCCGGCTTTTCAGGAAGGGCAGGAACGTCGCCGCGACCTCCTCGATCGGCGAGTCGATGTCGGGCCACCAGGGGGTGTCGACCACGAGCCGCTCGAGCGGCGTGAAACCGCGTCCCCGGAGGAGCCGCTCGATCCGGCCGACGTTCATCGATGCGATCTCGCCGTGGCTCCACCGCTCCCCCGCGACGCGATGGTGCAGACGGTGAATCGGGAAGCCGTAGTTCAGCGTGTTGGACACGAAGACCATCACGAAGCGCGAACTGGCCGCGCACATCTGTCCGATGAGCCCCGCGGGGTCGTCGGACTGCGGTAGTGCGTTGAAGTTCCAGACGAGATCGTAGTCGCGCGCGTCACAGGGCAGTCCACCGGAGCTTCGTTCGATGGCGACCCTGTCCGAGAGGCCGAGCGTGTGCCAGACCCTGCGCGCGAGCTCCACCTGGTCGTCGTCGGCCAGGAAGAGGTCGACGTGGGCTCCCGCGAGGGCCAGCGGAACGCTGTTGATGCCGGCGATCCCGGTGATGCCGTCGACAGGCCCCTCGAGCACGCGCCGTACATTGTGCCTCACGGCGAAGCGTTCGAGCATGAGGGCCACGGCGAGCCTCTCGTATGTCGTTCCGAGTCCCGTGTCGCGTTCTACTACCGGCATGTCGTTCGTCCTCTTCCTGCCCGGCGCCGATCGCCGCGTGCGAGCTGAAGCGGCGCCCTGCATGACTCGCGCTTTCGCTCAGAGCTCTCTGCGAAGGGTCTCCGCGACCTCACGCGGCGTCGGCGGACAGCCCTTCACGTGAATCAGTCCCTCTCGTCTCGCGAGCTCGGCCGTGCAGCGGCCGAAGCAGATGACCTTGCCGCGGCGCCCGGGGAGTCTGCCCTCACGCCCCTGCACGACGTGGAGGCCTCCGATGATACCCCACCACGCGAGCTTCGGCACGAGGGTGAGCCAGTACCGCGGCTCGCGGATCGCAAGGGAGACGGCGCCGCCGAAGGAATCGATGCACATCGAGCAGGCCGTGCAGTCCCTCCAGGAGTAGATGTTGGCGACGCGCCCGAACTCCTCGTTGGCGCGCTTGAAGTCTCGCGACGGGGCCTCGCCGGACACCTCCGGATCCAGGCTCCCGAGCCCGAGCTCAGCCGCGTACACGAGGTGCTTGACCTCGCGCGGATCGATGCCCATGTGCCGGGCGGTCGTAGCGTCGACCTCGAGCATGTTGCCTCCGACGGCGAGGAGCCGAGAGCGCACCCGCTTGCCGTTCAGGGGGCCGTCGCCCTCGATGCCGACGATCCCGTCGAGTACGACGAGGTCCGGCGGCCTGAGGCGCGCCTGTTCGGCCAGAGGTTCGTGCAACCCGAGATGGTGATCGAGCTTCTTGTCCGCCTGCGACAGCATTCCCTTGTGGTTCTTGATCGCGAGCGTGACGGTCGTGTAGCCGTGCGTCTTCATCTTCGGGACGTTGATGTAGAGGTCGGCGTCCTCGAGGATCTCCGGGACCCCGACCTCGCCGTACTTCCATTCACGCTTGCGTCTGGGTTGTCCGTTGAAGCTGACGAGCTCGACGCCGAGACGGTCGGCCAGCGCGCGGTAGCCCGACTTCTCGAAGACCCAGTCGCTGTCGAGACCGACGCCGGGGCCGTCCGCGATCGTGATGTGCGCGACGCCGGCGTGACGCAGAAGCCGCACGAGCGCCTCGACGACGGCGGGGTGTGTGACCACGCCGCTTCGGTGGTGTCGGCCCGTGACGATGTTCGGCTTGATCAGAGCGCTCCGAGCGCCGGCGAACGAGCGGTCGAGCTCGACGAGAGACCGGCGTATGGCGCGTTCGATCGTCTCCACGTCGTACGAGCGGACCTCGCTCAGGACGACCGTCATCGCGGCCTCCCTTCGGCACCGGTCCCTCCGGCGCCGGTCGTGCGGTGCGGAAGCGCCAGGCGGGCGCCGACCGAGAAGAGCGTCGGCGGGTGCATGAGCATGTTCGTATAGGCCGCGTTGGCGAGCGGGCAGGCGCAATGTCCATCGCGCACTCGGCGTCTGAGTGCGGCTGCCTCCTCGCCGAACCAGAGCCTGCCGAAGTCGTAGTCGACGTCGCGGAGATTGCCTATCGACCGAGCTTCGATACAGCAGAACCACACGTCCCCGTCCGGCGCGATCTGCGCCGAGGCGACGCCTGCGAAGCACGGGATGATCTGGCGGCGCTCGGCGAGGTACCGCTTGACCATGTCGTAGTAGCGGAGCCTGAAGGACTGCGTGATCCGGCTGATCCCGCGGAACCGCGCCTCGCGGAGACGCGCGCTCAGGAAGTCGACCGCCGCGGCGTAGTCGCCCGGCTCCGGGGTGACCCCGCTGCCGAGCGTCCGAAGCTCCTCGCGCTCCTCGGCGATCTCGGTGATGAAGGAGTCGGGGGCGAGCTCACGC
>CAZAQL010000096.1:0-10403 GCA_964487295.1 uncultured bacterium
GGAGCCGCCAAGCTCGACGGAGTGGCCCGCGTCGCCGAGGACGTCTTCGGCGTTCCCGCGCGCGTCGGCGTCCCGGACCGGGTCTCGGGGCTCTTCGAGGCGATCGCGGAACCGTCGCACGCGGCGGCGGTCGGCGTGATCGTCGCGGCGTCGCGGGCGCCTCGGCGGCGCAGGCGGCGAGTCCGTGAGAGCCGCGTCGGCGAGACCGTCAGCAGGGTCCGGCAGTGGGTGGACAGCCTGCTCTGAGGAAAGACCATGAGTCGAAGAGGAAGAAAGACACGCAAGGCTCAGGCAGTTCCCGTCTCGCGGAGGCGGGGGTCTGGAGGAGAGACGATGAAGCTGGAGTTCGATTTCGAGCCGCAGATGAACGCCCGTATCAAGGTCGTGGGGGTGGGAGGCGCCGGGGGGAACGCAGTCAACAGGATGATCGAGTCCGGCTTCTCCGGTGTTGACTTCGTTGCCGTCAACACCGACGCTCAGGCGCTGGAATGCTCACTGGCGGCGACGCGCGTCCAGATCGGCAGGCAGCTCACGCACGGGCTCGGCTCGGGCGGCAATCCCGAGATCGGCCGGAAGGCGTTGGAGGAGAACGGCGAGGACGTCGCCAAGGTCCTGAAGGGCGCGGATATGGTCTTCGTCGCCTGCGGGATGGGTGGCGGAACAGGAACGGGCGCGGGACCCGCCGTCGCCGAGATGGCGAAGAAGACGGGTTCGCTCGTCGTCGGCGTCGCCACGAAGCCCTTCAAGTTCGAGGGGCAGTTCCGGATGAAGCAGGCCGTGGAGGGGCTCGAGCTCCTCAAGCAGGCGGCCGACACCGCGATCGTCATCCCGAACCAGCGGCTTCTCGCTGTCGCGAGCAAGGACACGCCGGTCAGAGAGGCCTTCCGCATCGCGGACGACGTGCTTCTCCGGGCGACGAAGGGCGTCGCGGATCTCATCATGGTGCCGGGGCTCGTCAATCTCGACTTCGCGGATGTCCGGTCGGTGATGACCGAGATGGGCGACGCCGTCATGGGCACCGGCGTCTCGAGCGGGAAGAACCGCGCGGTCGAGGCGGCGCAGCAGTCGATCTCGAGCCCTCTGCTCGAGGATGCGACCATCCGCGGAGCACGGGGCGTGCTCGTGAACGTGACGGGTGGTTTCGACCTCTCGCTCCACGAGATCAGCGAGGCCGCCATGGTCGTGAACGAGGCCATCGGCGCGGAGTCCAACATGATCTTCGGGGCCGTCATCGACGAGAGCCTCAAGGACCAGGTGATGATCACGGTCATTGCGACGGGCATCGGCGAGCGCGCCGCGGAGCGTCCGACGGCCAGGGAGGTCGCGGCGGTCGCGCGCGCGCGGAGAGCCGCGAGCCGGCCGGCGGCACAGCCGGAGAGGGAGGCGCCCGCGACCGTCGGCGCCAGAGTCGAGCCGGGGAGCGGGCGGCGCCGGAACGAAGCGCCCACCCGCGAGCGGACCGAACGACGGAACCCCGTTGCGCCCGCCGCGCCGTCGCCGCGGGCCCAGCAACCCGAGTCGCGTCCCGGGATGTTCGCCAGGGGCGGGCGGCGAGGTTCGAAGAAGGACCTTGAGATCCCCACGTTCCTGCGCAGGCAGATGGACTAGCGTCCTGGAGGGAGGAGCCCATGTCGCTCTTCACGAAGCTGTTCGGTCTCGGTGAGAGCGATCACTACAACAAGGGGATCGAGTTCTACAACCGGGGCGAGTACGAGAAGGCAGCGGTGGAGTTCGAGGCTGCCATCGCGGAGTCGAAGAACCCCTCGGACCCCTACTACCAGCTCGGGCTGTTCTACGCGGCCGAGACGCACGCGCATCTGGGTTTCGCCTTCTACAGGCAGGGAGACCTCGAATCTGCAGAGGAGCAGTTCAAGAAGGCCATCGAGGAGAACGAGCGGTACCCCGATCTTCACTATCATCTCGGTGTGATCTACGAGAAGCAGGAGCGCTACGAGGACGCCGCGACGTCGCTCGAGCGCGCCATCGAGATCAACCCGGACTACATGGAGGCGTACTGCTACCTGGCCATCGTCAGGTCGGAGGCGGGGCAGCCGGACGGGGCGTGCCACGCCTTCGAGCGCGCGACGAAGCTCGGCCTGGACATCCCGGTGCCCGAGACGCCGCACCTCGCAGAGGTGTGCGAGCGTTATCTGAAGCCGCCCTACGATGAGCTCAGGGGAGCCGCCGTCGGCCGGGAGGAGTTCAGGGATCTTCTGAACTCGGCGGTCACGGCCTACAACGCCGGCAGGGTCGAGGAGTCGGTCACGGGTTTCGAGGAGGCCGCGAGGCTCAAGCCCAGGTACCCGGACATCCGATGCCGGCTCGCCATCGCGTACGGGGAGCTGGAGCGGTACGACGATGCGATCAAGGAACTCGACCGCGCACTGGACATCAACCCGAAGTACGTCGACGCGTTGTTCTTCCGCGGCGTCTACCTGCTCAAGGTGGGGCGATACCGGGACGCCTGTGAGAGTCTCAAGCGGGGCGTGGCACTCAGGGAGGACTACTGGGATCTCCGGTGCTACCTGGGCATCGCGTACTTCAAGCGCGGCATGATGGACGAGTCGCGTCAGGAACTCGAACGCGTTGTCGAGGCCTGTCCTCGGTACCCGCTCGCGCACTACTACCTCGGGATGAACGACCTCGCGGCCGGCAGGACGGATGACGCCGTCGAGGCTTTCAAGGTCGCGTTCGAGGACGCGTCGTTCTGGAGCAGTATGCCCGGCATTCCGGCCGAGGTGCTGCTCGAGAGCGGCGACTACGATGCCGCGATCGACCGGTACCGGGCGGCCATCGTCAAGAACCCTGACTACGCCGACCTGCACGGAGGGCTCGGCATCGCCTTCCTGGCGAGGGAGCGTTACGAGGAGGCCAGGGAGGCGCTGGAGAAGGCGTTGTCGATCAACCCGGAGTACGCCGAGGCGCACGTGGCGCTGGGGCGCACGCTCGCCAATCTCGAAAGAGAGGACGACGCCATCGAGCATCTCTCGCGGGCGCTGGCGCTCCGACCGGGCTATGCGGACCTGCACCGGGAGCTCGCTGACCGGTTCGTCTCCAGTCGGCGCTACGACGAGGCGATCCAGGAGCTCAAGCGTGCCGTCGAGATCAACGCCAACTACGTCGACGCGAGGTTGATGCTCGGTCTGACGTACCGACGTGTCGATCGCGCCGAGGAGGCCGACGAGCAGTTTCGGAGCGTCCTCGAGATCGACGCGCGCAATCCGATCGCGCGCGCCCAGCTCTCCGACTGGACACCGAGGCGGGGAGATCTCAAGAAGGTCCACGCGTGAGCCACCGTCACAGTCGCGACAACGAGCAGCCACCGCTTCTCGAGAGAGAGCGGTGGCTGCTTTCGCATGTCTCGACGCCCGGAGGCGCGGGGGAGGCACGCGGCGCGTCGCACGGGGCAGCGGCGCACGATCGGATGGAGCCGCAAAGGCCGGTCGGGCCGGACCCGGGCGGCACGCAATGCCGCGTGGTCCTTGTCTATCCGGAGACATACGCTATCGGTATGAGCAATCTGGGCGTGCACGCGGCTCTCCGCGCGTTTCGGGAGACAGCAGGCGTCTCGTGCGAGCGAGCCTTCTGGCCGGGCGGGTCGGGCAGGGTAGACTGCGACGGCTTTCTGGGAGTGGCGCCGGCTGACGATCCCGCCGATCGCCTGCTCTCCACGGCGGGCCGCGCCCTCGAGAGCGGCGACGCCCTCAAGCGCTTCGACGTCGTGGCGTTCTCCATGAGCTTCGAGGGTGACGCGTTCAACCTTGTGAGGATGCTGGCGGGCGGCGGTATCCCTCCGCTGTCGAAGGACCGCGCGGAGGACGACCCGATCGTCGTGCTCGGCGGCGTCTGCGCGCATCTGAACCCGGCGCCCCTGGCTCCGTTCATCGACGCCTTCCTGGTGGGTGACGCGTTCGCGCTGGCGGGGCCTGCATCGGAGGCACTCGGGCGGGGGCGGACGGGGGAGCGGGCGGCGCGCGCGGCCCGGCTGCGCCGTCTGGCCGAGCTGCCCGGGGCCTACGTGCCGGCGGTGCCGCCCGGGGAGCCCGTGAGTCCGGCGAGCTGGTCGGGCCGTTGGGCCGAGAGCGTCGTGGTGTCGCCGGACACGTGCTTCTCCGACATGTACCTCATCGAGATCGCGCGCGGCTGCCCGAGACGCTGTCGTTTCTGCGCAGCCGGCGAGTCGTACGCGCCGGTCGCCTACAGGCCCGCCGGAGATGTCGTCGCGCGCGTCGGAGAAGCGCTTCGATACACCCGGCGCGTGGGGCTCGTGAGCGCAGCTCTGGGCGATCACCCTGAGATCGTCCCGATCCTCGAGGCGATGGCGGCGAGAGAGATCGAACTCAGCGTCTCATCGCTCCGCGCGGACGCCGTCACCCCGGAGATCGCACGACTTCTCATGCGTTCGGGCGTGAGAACAGTGACGATCGCGCCGGAGGCGGGCAGCGAGGAGCTGCGGCGTCGGATGGGCAAGCCGATAGACGACGAGGCGCTCTTGGCCGCGGCGGAGACGCTCGCCGGCTGTGACGCCACCCGGGTGCGCGCCTATTTCATGACGGGACTCCCGGGCGCGCGGGACGACGAGTCAGAGGCCGTGGTCGATCTGAGCATGCGGCTTCAGAGCGTGCTCAGGCCCCGCGGCGCAAGGCTCTCTGTCAGCCTCTCGCCCTTCGTGCCGAAGCCCAGGACCGTGCTCCAGTGGGCGCCGATGGCGCCCGAGCGCGAACATCGCCGCGCCATCGCGACGATCCGCCGCTCCCTCGTTCCGCGCGGGATCGACGTCACGAGCGCCGGCGCGCGCGAGGCGGCCCGGGAGGCGGCGCTGGCCAGGGGAGGAGCCGAACTGGCGCCGGCCATTCTCATGACCGCCCTCGAGGGCATTCCGTGGAAGGCGGCCGCCCGTCGGACGGGTGTCGACCTCGACCGGCTCGTGACCAGCGAGCGGGGCCCGGACGAGCCGTTCCCCTGGGAGGTCGTGCGGGTCGGACGGGAGCGGGAGGCGCTTCGGAGGGACTACGAGCTGCTGTCGTGATTCGAGGCCGTCGACCCGTTCTCCTGCTCGGCCGATCCGTCCTCGTCGCGGCTGCAGCGGGTCGCGTTGACGACGAACCCCTTGACAGCCGGGTCCTCGTTCAGGTCGGTGACGGTGATGTCGTAGTGCATCCAGCGCCGGTCCATCGTTCTGAGTCGGAGCCGGGCGTCGCGGGTTCCGCCCGCGCGCGCGGAGCGCCGGAACACATCAGGGCTGATGTCGGCGGGGTGCGCGAGGTCCTCGAAGCCCATGCCCGCGAGGGCGCGCTCCGTGTAGCCCAGCGCGCGAGTACAGGATGGGCTGACGTAGCGGATCCTGAGGTTCGGACCCAGCACGAACATGAGTTCCCGCGAGTGCTCAATGAGAAGACGGAAGCGCGTGGCAGAGCGCTCCATCGAGTCCTCCACGCGGACGCGGTCCGTGACGTCACGCGCCGTGAGGATGATGCCGCGGATGTCCGGGTTCTCGAGCTGGTGATTCGCTTTGCCCTCGAGCATGCGCCACGAACGGTCCTTGTGGCGGACGCGCATCTCGTAGGAGGGCGTCAGGCCGCCCCGTTCGTTGTGCATCCGGAACTCCTCGGAGAGCGGGGTCGTGTCGTCGGGATGCGTGAACTCGAAGCAGTTGGCGCCGACGACCTCGCCGGGCTCATACCCCAGCACGGTCCGGATCGACGGGCTCGCGTAGGTGATGAAGGCCTCCTCGTCCACGAGGAGGATGACGTCCGTCGCGTTCTCGATGAGCGCGCGGAAGCGACGGCGTCCACGTGCCTCGCGCTCCTCGCTCTCCCGGAGGCGTGTCAGGTCAACGCCGGAAGCGAGGAACCCCCCGACTGAACCGTCGCTCTCGCGGAGCGCGGTGGCCCTCCAGCGCACGAGGCGTTCCTCGCCCCGCACCGTTCGGACAGGGATCTCGAACGCGGAGGCCATGTCCCCGGCGACGGCTGTCGCCAGCGCGCTCCGCCCGGCGTCCTGCATGTGTTCCGGAATGAAGTCCTTGATGAAGTCACGCCCGATGATCTCGCTCTCGGGAAGACCGAGAAGCTCGCAGCCGGCGGGGTTCATCGAGAGAACCGTCGCGTCCGGTGCCACGTGGACAAGCGGCCCGGCGGCGACCGTCATGTACGCGTCCGCCCGGTTGCGCTCCCGCTGCCAGTCCATCTCGGATTGCGCGGCGGCGAGGATGGCCGCGACCTGCCGCGCGATCGATTCGATCCGGACGATCTCGTCCTCCCGAAACTGACGGCGGGACGAGATCGAGAGCATGCCCAGGGGTCGTCCCCGCGCCATGAGCGGGAGGTGCACGGTGCATTCGAGGGCGAGCAGGGTGATGATCCGGTCGACGAGCGTCTCGCTGTCATCCGGCGGATCGGTGAGCTCGCGCCGCGCCAGCGTGGCGAACTCGCGCAGGACGGAGGTGACCTCCTCGCGCGATCTCATCACGGTGGTGGTTCCGCTCGACACGGTCTTCCAGAAGACGCTGTCGTCGCTGCGCGGAATGTGGACCAGAGGGATGCGCCGGCCGAGGATCCGCTCGGCGGCGCTCATGATGCCCGGCGCGAGCCCTACGTTCTGCATGACGAGCTCGTTGCCCTCGGGCGAGATGACGTAGAGGCTGACGCTGTGCGAGTCGAAGACGCGCTGGATGTGGGACGCGAGGATGCGGGCGAGCTCCCTCAGGTCGAGGGCGTCGACGGCCGCCTCGGTGAGGGCTCGCGCGAGACGCAGATCGTCCTCGAGGTAGGCGGCACGAGAGTCCTCCTCCGGGCGCGTCGATTCGAGCAGCGCAATGCGCTCCTCCAGCTCCTCGATCCTCTCGAGGAGTTGCGCGCGCGTTCTCTGCCTGGCGTCATCCAAGAAGCCGTCCTGCCGAGGTCAAAGCGGCCTGTCGTCTGAGGGCCGGAGAGGATTCCACACCCTTCGATTCGTCCATCATACTGGCACGCTGTTCCGGGAAAGTCAAGTCCGGATACGGCACGGATGCAGGGGGAGTGGAGGGCGGGGCGGGCCTAGTTCGGTCGCACGATCCTGCCGACGGCATGAAGGAGTTTCGTGAGCTCGTAGGGCTTCGGAAGGAACTCGTAGCCGCGCTCCTCGATCTCGCTCCACTGCGACTTCTCGTCGGTGTAGCCGCTGCTCAGGAGGATCTCGATCTTCGGGTCGAGCGCCAGGATCTCCTCGGCCAGCACGACGCCGCTCTTGCCGGGGAGGACGACGTCGCTGAACACGAGGTCGAACCGGCCCTCGTGTTTCCGGAAGGTCGCGAGCGCCTCCTCGGCGCTGGCCGTCGGGAGTACTTCGTAGCCGCCGGCCGTGAGCGCCCGGACGACGAAGTCGCGCACGGCGTCCTCGTCCTCAACCAGGAGGATCCGCTCCCCGCCGCCGGTACGCGCCGCGAGGTCCGTCTTCTTCGCGGCGGCGGGCGACTCGGCCGGGTCGCAGGCGGGGAGGAACACCCTGAAGGTCGTGCCGCGGCCGAGCTCGGAGTCCACGTCGATCCAGCCCTCGTGCTGGCAGATGATGCCGTAGGCGCCGGCCAGACCGAGCCCCGTTCCCTGACCACGCGCCTTCGTCGTGAAGAACGGCTCGAAGATGCGCTCCCGGACCTCCTCCGGGATGCCATCGCCGTCGTCCTCGATGCTCAGACAGACGAACTCACCGGGCCGCGCATCGGGGCTGACTCCGGCGGTCTCTTCCGTCAGGCTGGCGGCGGCGGCACGGATCGTCAGGTGGCCGCCGGACGTCATCGCGTCGCGCGCGTTGACCGCCATGTTGACGATGACCTGTTCGAGCTGACCCGCATCCGCCTTCACGCCGGGAAGCCCGTCCTCGACCTCCGTGGCGAGCTCGATGTCCTCGCCGATGAGTCGCCGCAGCATCGCCTCCATGTTGCCGATGACCTGCCCGATCGACAGCACCTGCGGCGTCAGGGACTGTCTCCGGCTGAACGCGAGGAGCTGGCGTGTGAGCCCGGCGGCGCGCTCGGCGGCCTTCTTGATCTCCTGGACGTGTCCCTTGAGATTGCTCGTGTCCTCGAGGCTCATGAGCGTCAGATCGGTGTAGCCCGTGATGGCCGTCAGCAGATTGTTGAAATCGTGCGCCACGCCTCCGGCGAGCCGTCCGATCGCCTCCATCTTCTGAGCCTGAAGGAGCTGTCCCTGGGCGAGTCTCAGATCCTCGAGACTCTGCTTGAGCTCAGCGAGCACGCTGGCGCGGCGCCACATGGCGGCGATCTGGTTCGTGATCGCCGTCGCGGTCGGAACGTCCGTGCGCTTGAGCGTCGCGCTGTGCAGCAGACAGACGCCGAGCACCTCACCCTCGTCGATGAGCGGGGATGCGATGCCCTGCGTCATCCCAAGCGCCTTCGCCAGGTCCGCGCCCGTGATGCGAGCTCCGGACGGCACGATCGAGTGAAGCATCGCGGCAGGGTCGTCGATGTAGATGGCGTGTCCGTCGTGAATGGCGTACCGGAGCTGCGGGACGGCCGCGATGGAGACCTTGAGCCGTCTCAGCGTCGCTCCGAGCATGCGGTCCGCCTGGAGGAGGTCCGCCGGATCGATGCCGGTCGCGACGAGCTCCACCGACTCGCCGGACTCGTCGAGCAGCATGATGTCCGCCGTGAGCCCCTGGCCCGCCAGCGCCTGGACGGCCCGGTCGAGAACCTCCTCGGGAGCGTCCGCTCCCGCCATGGCGACCGACGTCGCGTTGAGCGCGTGGAGCATGCGCTCGGCGTGCTTTCTGTCGGTGATATCGCGCTGAACGGAGATGAACGACGCAGGCTTGCCGTCCGGACCCACGAGGGGCGAGACGACCATCTCGCAGTCGAACGTGGTCCCGTCCTTCCTGCGGTTCCTGTGCACGCCCTGCCACGCCCGGCCCGAAGCGACGGCGGCCTTGATCTCCCGCTGGATGTCGTCCCTGAGGGGCTCGGCGTTGAGTGCGTCCGGCGTCTCGCCGATGAGCTCGCTGCGCTCGAACCCGTACATCGAGACGATCGCCTCGTTCGCGTAGGTGATCCTGAAGTCCAGATCGGTGACGATGATGCCCTCCGAGATCTGTGGAGGGATGGAACCGAGGAACCGGAGCTGTTCCTCGGCGCGGCGGCGGTCGAGCGATGCGCCGATCTGCCCCGAGACGAACTTCAGCATCTCAAGGTCTTCCTCGTTGAACTCGTTCGGGTTGCGATAGCTCTGAAGCACGATCGCCCCGATGACGATGCCCTGACTCACCAGAGGGACACCCATCCAGATCTCGGACTCGGAGCCGACGAGGTCGACCTCGCCTCTGGCGATCATGGCGTCTCCGGCCGCTCGGTCTATGAGAAGCGGGCAGTTGTTATGGATGACGTAGGCCGTCAGCGTGCTTCCCGCCGGGAATGAGTCGTAGCGACCCTCGTCCTTCTCGTCGACGAAGTAGGGCAGCGACATGGTGTCGGTGGCGCGGTCGTAGAGCGCGATGAAGAAGTTCTCGGTGTTGAGGACCTGTCCCAGCTCCCGATGGATCGTCTGGTAGAGCTCGTCCATGTCACGGGTCGTATGAGCGGCGGCCGCGATGGAATACGCCACGCGTCGGGCGCTCTCGGCCCTGCGGACATCGGTGACGTCCATGCCGGAGCTCAACGTTCCAGAGGGCACGCCGTCGTCATCTGTGAGAAGCGTGTTCTGCCACGAGATGAGCCGTTCATTCCCGGCGAGCGTTCGGACCCCGTTCTCGTGACTATCTGCCTGCGTGGCCTTCCCGGCCATGATCTCCTCGAAGAACCGTCTCGTATCCTCCTGTTCCTCAGGCGGGACGAAGGTGGCGAACCAATCGGAGCCGACGATCTCCTCCTCGGTCCCCTCGAGGATCTCGCAGCCGCTCCGGTTGATCATGGTCACGCGGCCGTCCCGGTCGAGCGTGACGAAGATCGCGGCGGCGAGATCGAGGTAGTTCTGCGCCTTGTCTCGCTGGGCCTCGGCGTCCCGGAGCGCGACGATCCGCGCGAGGTTCGTCGAGAGCATCTCCGCGGCGGCCTTGAGGATCGTGATGTCCTCCTCCGTGACGCTCTCGGGCGTCAGGAGGTCGTCGAAGAGGAGGAACCCCTCGAGTTCGGTTCCCGTCGTCATGGGGACCATCAGCATCGAGATGACCCCGAGCGTGTGGAGCGTACCCCGGTCGACGTGCGCCTCCTGCGGGAGGTTGCGGGCGTCGGCCGTCATGACCGCCTTGCCGGCTCTGAGCCGGTCGAGGCTCCAAGGGAGCAGAGCGGGGTCGATGAACTCAGCGTTGATGTTCCTCGCACCCTCGCGAGCGCGCCACTGGTGGGCGATCTGGAAGTGTCCTGTCTCGGGATCACGCTGCAGCATGACCGCGCGACCGGCCGAGAGAGAGCGTCC
>CAZAQL010000097.1:0-4174 GCA_964487295.1 uncultured bacterium
ATCAGAAGGAGATTCCTGTGGCGGTCGATCGGGGAGAGCGTCGCGCCAGCGCGGGCCGGGTTGGGGAAGGGGCGGTTCAGGGACGCGCGCGCCACGGCGGGCGCGGGCGGGTCGGGGTCCGGATAGACCGTCGCCGTGTCCGACGATGCCGCGGCGAGCGGAAGAGCGACCGTGACCGTCGCGACCGGGCCGTCGACGACCGTCTGCGTGATCGAGCCGTTGTCGGTCAGATACGGCAGCGAATCGGAGGGCACGACGAAGCGCAGCACCGCGTGCTCGAACGCCTGGTCGTACTCGTTCGTGACGACGGCCGTCACGGTCGCGGCGGCGCCGTCATTCGATGGCGAGTAGGCGACCCGCAGCACCTCGCCGTCCTCGCCAGCGTTGAGCGTCTCCTCCGGGATGACCGTGTTGCCGCGCACGCGAACGAGCCGGAAGGCCCGGTTGCCGTCGCAGCAGCTCTCGGTCCCGAGGTCGTACGGGTGCTCGGTGATGGAGCCCCAGTTGTTGTGGATGTGTCCCCAGAGGGCGCAGTCGACGCCGAGGTCCTCGATGTCGAGCTGCCACTGGAAGTCGATGTGATAGAAGAGGATCCTGGCCATGTCCGGGGACGTCGAAGCCAGGTCGTCCAGCAGCCACTCAAGCTGAAGGTCCGTGAAGCTGTCCGAGCCGTAGGTGTCATAGCGCCAGGAATCGTAGTTGTTGTACGCCTCGAGTCCGGTGAAGTGGGCGCCGGCGTAGTCGAACGAGTAGTTCTGTGTGTAGAGGCCGTCGCCCGGCGGCGGGTCGGCCAGATAGCGCCAGCCGAAGAAGCTCCACCAGTCGCGCCGGGCAGTGCCCTGCGGAGGGAGCGTGCCGTTCCAGCCGCCGAGGTCGTGGTTGCCGCCGACGAGGAAGACCGGCACATCGAGCTCGCGCATGATGCGGTGCGCCTTGGTGTACACGCGCCAGCCGAGGTAGTCCTCGAGTTCGCCCTCGTTGACGAGGTCGCCCGTGTGGAGCACGAACGCGGGGTTGATGATGTTGGCGTCGTCGATGACGGCCCGGAAGTCCTCCATCTCGCTCGAGTCGCCTTCGGCTCCGTGCTGATAGTGGTAGCGGTGCGTGGGAAGGTGTGTATCGGTGACCTGTATGAAGTAGAAGTCGTCCGCGATGCTGTCGCGCACGGAGACGGCATGCGCCACCGTGTCGGCGATGCCGCCCGACGCCTCGACGATGAGGTCGTAGACGGCCTCCGGCGTCCCGGCCGGGACGCGTGCGGACATGAACCATCGCTCGTGGTCCGGCTCGTACGTCGCGTCGTGTACCGGCGTGTCGAACTCGAGGCCTCCACGCCGGAGCGTCGCTGACCAGCCGGCGGTGCCGGTCGGCGCGATCGCCTCGATCGCGAAGCTCTCGTCGGGTGTGGCGATGGCGGGGACCGAGAGGATGGGCCGCATGACGACCGTCAGCGTGTCGCCGCGGCCCTCGGACGTCGCGGCCGGCATCATCTCGAGCTCGAGGTCGCTCGTCATTCCCGCGACCACGTACAGCGTGGTCTCGGCGGGGTAGTAGTCGGGGGCCGCGCCGGCGAACTCGAAGTTGGCCTGCGGGAGCGTCAGAGAGAACGCGCCCGCCGAGTCGCTCTCCACCTGTGTGTAGGTCGCGATCGCGTTGATGCTGCAGTCGATGACGGCGTCACGGACGCCGCCGCCGTCCTCCGCGTCGACGACATGTCCGTTGACCGTCCCGGTCGGCAGCCCCCGGATCTCGTGGATCCGGTCGGAGACCGCCGCCACGTCGGGGGAGGCGACCACGAGCGCGCGCTCGATGACGAGCGAGTCGCCCGGGGCGAGCGCGCCAGCGGCCACGGTCGTGTCCGTCCAGTCATCGCCGTGGCCGGCCGCGACCGTTCCGGAGGGTCTCGCGTAGCCGAGGCAGGTGGAATCTCCCTGCGCCGCGGTCCACTCGCTGATCGTCTGGAGCCCCGAGACGCCGGCGCCGTAGCCCGGGACGAAGGGGGTCGCGTCGCCCCAGTGGAGCGCGTCGCCGGCGGCGCATTGCACGGCCTCGGAGCCCACGTTCCGAATGACCGTGCGCATCAGCACGTGCGTCGAGCCGTCCTCGACCGAGTAGCGGGTTCTGACCAGGGCGTCGGGCTCGCCCGCGGCGGCGCCGCGGGCCTCGATGACGGCCGTGCCGTACGCGCCGTCATTGATGATGACGAGCTGGTCATAGACGGCGTAGACGGGCGTGTCCTGCACGAGCGCGGCCGCGAGTTCGAGCGCGTCGACCCGCGCGGGCAGCGTGGCCGCGTCGATGACCGTGCCGCCGGAGGGGGCCGGTGGGAGCGCGTGATCTGGCGCCGCGATGACGAACGCGGCCATGTCGCAGGCGAGCAGATAGTCGCCCGTCCGTCCCTCCGCGAGCGGACCGGTCAGGAGGTCGTCGGGGTCTGAGATCTCCCGCGCGACCGCGGCGCGGGAGGATGCCGGGTGGAGCGTCAGTGCCAGAAGCAGAAGGAGTCCGAGCGTCAGGACGCCGGGTCGCGCGGGACGGCTGGTTCCGGTCATGGGTGCGGTACCTCACGGGGGAGGATGTCGGATCGCTGGCGCGCTGCGGCGTTCGCGCGGTTGCCACCTGAATCCCCAGTATAGCCTGCGTGACGGACTTCGCCAAGCCGGGTTGTGGCGGGCGTCTCCCGGGGGCCGTCCCGATGAGTTCTGTTCGCTTGCCGGAAGCCCGCGCAGGTGGTACACTTCCGGCGACAGCAACGGTCGCCGCCCGGACGCGGCGCGCCGGTGGAACGACACCAGCGAGAAAACCACACTCCGATTCCGAAAGGAGCGGGATATCATGGACGAGAACAACGCTGCGAACGTCCAGCCGACCCAGCCCGTACAGAGCGAGATCTCGAAGGACGCGAGGATGTGGGGCATGCTGTGCCACCTGATCGCCCTGAGCGGGCTCATCGTGGCCGGCATCGGCTTCTTCCTTGGTCCGCTCGTCGTCTGGCTCATCAAGCGCGAGGACGACCCGTTCATCGACGATCAGGGGAAGGAGTCCGTCAACTTCCAGCTCACGATGCTCCTGGCGAGCATCGTGGCCGGTCTGCTGACCCTGGTCGTGATCGGCTTCGTCCTGCTGCCCATCATCGGCATTCTGGACATCGTGTTCGTGATCATCGCGACGATCAAGGCGAACGAGGGCACGCGCTATCGCTACCCCGTCACCATCCGGTTCATCAAGTAGATGCCGAGGAGGGGTTCCGTGAACAGGAAGCTCGTTCTTCTCACCGCCGTCGTCATCGTCGCCGGCCTGCTCCTCGCCGGGTGCGCGGCCGGGACCGACCGGTTCTCCGAGATCGAGCCCGCAGGCTTCTGGGCCGGGCTCTGGCACGGGTTCATCATCGTCATCACGTTCATCATCGGTCTTTTCAGTGACACGGTCCGCATGTACGAGGTCGACAACGTCGGGAACCTGTACGATCTCGGCTTCGTGCTGGGAGCCATGATCAGCCTCGGCGGCGTGTGCGGCAGGAGCAGGAAGAAGAAGCCCAAGCGCGTGGAGATCACCGCCGATCTCGGCGAGCGCGAGTGGGACGCCATAGCAGAGCGCATCGAGACGCGCGTCAAGCGGGGCATCAAGAGCTGGCTCGATGAGGCCGAGGACTCCGAGGAGGACTGGGGTCGCGTGGCCGCGGACATCGAGGCCCGTATCAAGAAGGAGCTCCGCGACTGGAGCGAGCGATAGCGGGGCGCAGGGCTCGTTCCGGACCGCAGCGCCCGGCCGCCGGCGAACTCCGGAGCCGGGCGCTCCTTTGTTGCGAGCAGGACGTCGGAGGCGACGCTCGTGCGCGACGGCGATGAACGCATCATCCCCTTCTACGGCGGCGACGACCGGCGCATGTTCCTCATCGAGCGCGGCGCCATGGACCGTGACGGGCGTGTTGTTCAGTTCCTCGACAATGCGCTGCCGCGTGGGCGGGTCCTCGACGTCGGCGCGGGGGACGGGCACACGGCCGCGCTCCTGAGCCGAGGCGGCAGGACCGTCGTCGCGATGGAGCCGGACGGTCGCATGATCGACCGCTCGAAGGATCTCGTCTGGGTCCGCGGGGTTGCGCAGGAGCTTCCGTTCCACGAGAGCGGCTTCGACGGCGCGTACGCCACGTGGGCCTTCTTCCTGAGCGGGACCC
>CAZAQL010000097.1:4274-10232 GCA_964487295.1 uncultured bacterium
CTTCGGCGAGGCGGTCGGAGCCTCGGTCACATCGACGGAGATCGGGTTTCGCGTCGCCGCGTACATCGGCCGGTCGGGCCGGCTTCGCACGGAGGGGTGATGCACACGCAGACGCGGGCCACGCTCCTCGGCCTCACGGCCGTCCTGCTCTGGTCCACCGTGGCATCCGCGTTCAAGCTGGCCCTCCGCGTCATGGACGTCCCCCAACTCGTCTTCTACTCGTGCCTCGCGTCGTTCCTCGTGCTCGGAGCCACGCTCGTCCTGACCGGGCGGGCCCGGCTGCTCCGCGACGTGACCCGGCGCGACTGTCTCGTCTCGCTCGGTCTCGGGCTCATGAACCCGCTGGCCTACTACGTCATCCTCTTCTGGGCGTACGACCTTCTGCCGGCCCAGGTCGCGCAGCCACTCAACTACACCTGGGCCATCGTGCTGGCGCTCCTGTCGATCCCGCTGCTCAGGCAGCGGCTGGCCGCGACCGACATCGCCGGGGCGGGGCTGAGCTACCTCGGTGTCATCGTGATCGCGACGCGCGGGAGCTTCTCGGCCCTTCAGGCGCACAGCCCGCTCGGCGTGGGACTGGCGCTCGGAAGCACCATCGTCTGGGCGCTCTACTGGATCGCCAACACGCGCGACCGGCGCGACCCGGCGATTGCACTCTTCATGAACTTCGGCTTCGGTCTGCCGTTCGCGCTGGCCTACTGCGCGCTCTTCTCGTCGCTCTCGCTCACGGGATGGGCGGCGGCCGGCGCCGGAGCCTACGTCGGTGCGATCGAGATGGGGATCACATCGCTCCTCTGGCTCATGGCGCTCAGACTTTCCGACAATGCGTCGCGGGTCGGGAACCTCATCTTCCTCTCGCCGTTCCTGTCGCTGCTGTTCATACGCGGTCTCGTGGGGGAGGAGATCCTGCCGGCGACGGTGTTCGGCCTGGTCCTCGTCGTCGCGGGGCTTCTCATCCAGCAGGCGGGCGCGCGGCGGCTGCGGCGACGGACGGAGGCGCTCGCATGACGAAGCCCGCGCGCGCCTTCCGGGCGCATCTGCTCCACGAGCCCGACGCCGGCGACCGGGCGCTTCTCGAGTCCCTGATCGACGAGCGCGTCGCCCTGACCTATGGTGACGATCTCCCCGCCGATCCGCCTGAGCTCCTCGTCGCCGGAAGGCCCGCGAGGCGCCACATCGAGGCGGCGCCCGGGCTCCGCTTCCTGCTGATCCCGTGGGCCGGCCTCCCGGTCGAGACGGCGAAGCTCATGCGGGACTTCCCGAACGTCGCCGTCCACAACTCGCATCACAACGCCGGTGCCGCCGCCGAGCTTGCGTTCGCGCTCGCTCTGGCGGCCGCGAAGCGTCTCGTGCCCGGCGACAGGGCGCTCCGGGAGGGCGACTGGTCGCCCCGCTACGACCAGAGCGGCATCGTCCGGCTCGAGGGCGGGCACGCCGTCGTTCTGGGTTTCGGCGCGATCGGCAGGCGCGTCGGGGAGTACTGCCGCGCGTTCGGCATGCGCGTGACCGGCGTGCGGAGGGATCCCGGTCCCGGCGGCCCGGACGGCGTCGTCGGTCCGGAGGCCCTGGACGGTGCCCTCCGTGACGCCGACTTCCTCTTCGTCACGCTGCCGCTCACGCCTGAGACGGAGGGCTGCGTGGACGCCCGCAGGATCGCGCTGCTTCCCCCGGGCGCCATCATAGTCAACGTCGGTCGCGGCCCGGTTGTCGAAGAGGAGGCGCTCTACCGAGCTCTTGTCGAGCGGCGGGTGCGTGCCGCCGGGCTCGATGTGTGGTACAACTATCCAAAGGATGAGGAGTCTCGGAGCGGAACGCCGCCCTCGCGCTTCGACTTCGGTGCGCTCGACAACGTCGTGCTCTCGCCGCATCGGGGAGGGGCTCCCGGGACGGAGCGCACGGAGGGTGAGCGGATCGCGGCGATCGCGGAGGCTGTCAACGCCGCCGCGCGCGGGGCGACGGTCCCGCATCGCGTCGACCTCGACGCCGGATACTAGGGCGGCCCCGCAGGCAGGGGACCCCGCGGAGACGGCGTGTCACGGAGGGGGAGCATGCCCGTACGCAAGATCATCCACATCGACGAAGAGAAGTGCGACGGCTGCGGACTCTGTGCCGACGCCTGCCACGAGGGCGCCATCCGGATCATCGACGGCAAGGCGAAGCTCGTGAGCGAGAGCTACTGCGACGGCCTCGGCGACTGCATCGGCGAGTGCCCGCAGGGGGCCATCACCATCGAGCAGCGCGAGGCCGCCGACTACGACGAGGAGGCGGTGAAGCGCCACGTGGCGGCGCAGCGGGGCCCGTCCGTCTCCGCCTGCCCGGGCTCCGCGGCCAGGCAGCTGCGGCCGCGGTCGGGCGACCGTGCACCGTCGCCTGGGAGTCCCGCCGCTTCGCCCGAAGGCGGATCCGAGTCGCGTCTCGGGCATTGGCCGGTCCAGCTCATGCTGGTCCCGCCCGGCGCGCCGTTCCTCAAGGGCGCGGATCTCGTGGTCGCGGCCGACTGCGTTCCGTTCGCGCTCGCCGGGTTTCACGATCGCTACCTTGACGGGCGTGCCGTTGTCGTCGGATGTCCCAAGCTGGATGACATCGCGTACTATTACGAGAAGCTCAAGGACCTGTTCCGCGAGGCGGCCCCGCGCTCGATCACCGTCGTGCGCATGGAGGTTCCCTGCTGCGGCGGCATCACGAAGGCCGTGGAGCAGGCGCGGAACGAGGCGGTCCCGGACACGCCGCTTCTCGTGCACACCATCGGGATCCGCGGGGACGTACTGGACGAGACGTCCCTGTAGCGACCGGACGGGCGGCGCGCGGAGAGACGGACGCACACCGGGTCGAGCTCTGCGCCGGCGTGCGGAGAGCCACTTCCGAACCGCGCCGACCTCCGTGCCGGACATTGAGTGGGAGTACGAGGCATTTCACGACTACCCGGGAACGGAAGGACGAACCATGCCCACGAGCATCCACGCGAAGCGCATTTACACCGGCAGGAAGGTCGAGGAGGACGCCTATCTCGTCTTCAACGGGACGAAGGTCCAGGGTATCTCGAAGACGAAGAAGGGGACCGTCGTCGGCCGGTACCACACAATCACACCCGCCTTCATCGATCCGCACAGCCACATCGGGATGCTCCGGCAGGGTGAGCCGGGCGCCGAGGCGGAGGCGAACGAGCATCTGGACTCCATGATGACGCTTCCCGATGCGCTGGACTCGGTGCAGATGGACGACGCCGCACTGATGGACGCCGTCGAACAGGGCGTGCTCTACTCGTGCGTCCTTCCCGGGAGCGGCAACATCGTTGCCGGCCGCTCCGCCGTCATCAGGAACTTCGCGACGAACACGAACGACGCGCTCGTCGCGCGCGCGGGCATCAAGGCGGCGTTCGGCTACAACCCGATGTCGACCGTCTCGTGGAAGGGCAAGCGGCCGAACACCCGGATGGGCGCGCTCTCGATCCTCAGGGCCCAGCTCGACGCGGTCCGGCAGAAGCTCGAGAAGCAGAGGAAGCAGCGCAAGAAGGGCGTCAAGAAGCCGAAGGACGAGGTGCTCCTGACGTCGGAGGAGGCGGTCCTTCGGGACGTGCTCCTCGGCAAGGAGAGGCTCCGGGTCCACGTCCACAAGATCGACGACATCGCTGCCCTTCTGCGCATCGTCGACGAGTACAAGCTCGACGTCACGGTCGAGCACGCCGGCGACGTCCACGACCAGGCCATCTTCGACGAGCTCGCGCGGCGCGGGATCCCGGTCGTCTACGGGCCGATCGACGCGTTCGCCTACAAGGTCGAGCTCAAGCACGAATCGTGGAAGCACGTCGGGCACCTCATCGCATCCGGCGTTGACTGCACGTTCATGACCGACCACCCCGTCACGCCGGCGCGGACGCTGTTTCTGCAGACGCGCTGGTTCGTGCGCTGCGGGTACGACCGACAGCAGGCGATCGAGCTCGTGACGAGGAAGAGCGCCGAGATCCTGGGGGTCGACGACCGCCTGGGCACGCTGGCACGCGGGAAATGGGCGTCGTTCAGCTGCTGGAACGGTGACCCCTTCGATATCACGTGTTATCCTGTGGCGGTCTATGGTGAGGGACGGGTCGTGTTCCAGGACGAGTAGGCCCCGCGCAACCTCTGGATGGGACGATCAACTCCGGGAGTACTCCATGACGCAGAACCTGAACGCAGCGCTTCAGCATGCAAGGGAGAACCGCGACGAGGTTCTCATCGAACTCCGGGACCTTCTGACCATCCCGTCGATCTCCGACAACCCCGAACACGACGGCGATGTGCGGCAGGCGGCCGAGTGGCTGCTCGCCCGACTCAGGAAGCTGGGTCCTGATCGCGCGCAGATCATCGAGACGGCCGGCCATCCCGTCGTCTTCGCCGAGCTCCTGGCGGCAAACACCTCCGCGCCGACGGTGCTTCTCTACGGCCACTACGACGTGCAGGCCGTGGAGCCGCTCGACGCGTGGGAAACGGAACCGTTCACGCCGACGATCCACGGCTACAACCTGTACGCCCGCGGCGCCTCGGACGACAAGGGTCAGATCATGGCTATGATCGCGGCCGTCGAGGCCGCGAAGGCGGTCGGCCCGCTCCCCGTGAGCATCAAGTTCATGCTCGAGGGGGAGGAGGAGGTCGGCTCGCCGTCGCTCGGCGACTGTCTCCGGAAGCACCGGGGCGAGTTCGCGTGCAATCTCGTTCTCAACACCGACGCCGGCATGCTCGGCGAGAACACACCGACGCTCGTCTACGGTCTCAGGGGGATGAGCCGCTTCGTGCTCCGCGTGACCGGTCCCACGAGCGACCTTCACTCCGGCGGGTACGGCGGCGTGGTGCACAATCCGATCCACGCGCTCTGCGAGCTCATCGCCGGGATGCATGACAGGGAGGGGCGCGTCACGTTCCCGGGCTTCTACGACAGCGTGCGCGAGCTGCCGGAGGAGGAGCGCGAGTCCTTCAAGATCCTGCCGCTGGACGACGAGGCGTTCCTCAACGAGTCGGGCGCACCCGCGCTCTGGGGCGAGCCCGGGTTCACGCCGCTCGAGCGGCAGGGCGCGAGGCCCGCGCTCGACGTCATCCAGATCACGGCCGGAAGCCCGAAGGCGGCCATTCCGGTCTGCGCGGAGGCGCTCTGCACGATCCGGCTCGCGCCGTACCAGGACCCTGTTGAGGTTCGCAAGCAGGTGGAGTCGCACCTCAGGTCCGTCGCGCCGCCGACGGTGCGGTGGGAGATCCTGGACTACAGCGGGTTCCCGGCAACGCTCACCGAGCTCGACAAGCCCGGCGTGCAGGAGCTCCTGGACGCGTTTCGCTCGGTCTGGGGCGTTGAGCCCGCGCACTACCCCAGCGGAGGGAGCATCGGCGCCGTCGGGCAGATCAAGGACATCCTGGGTGCGCACTCGCTGCTGACCGGGTTCTCGCTGCCGGGCGACCACATCCACGGACCGAACGAGAAGCTGCACCTGCCGACCTGGGAGAAGGGTATCTCGGCGCTCGTGCGCTTCCTGTACAACCTCGCGGCGTAGCTCCGCGCCGGGCGATGGAGGAGTCATGATGTCGGTCGGACGCGTGTTCGCGGCGTTCGCACTCGCCCCGTTCGTTCTCTTGTCGTCGGGCTGCGCGGTCATGAGCACGTCCGTCATGGAGACGGCCGAGATCGTCGAGCCCGGGCACTTCAAGCTGGGCGCCGACTACACGATGGGGCTCGAGATGACGTCGCTCATCTTCCTCGAGGACGACGACAGCGAGACCTTCGTCGCGACCGACATGGCGGGGGGCGAGACCTGGGGGCTCAAGGTCGGCTGGGGCGTCACGGAGAGCACCGAGCTCGACGCGAAGCTCTGGGTGTCCGTCGGCGGCCTCGGAGGCCGAGTCTACGCGAAGCATGCGCTCAGACGCCCGGACCCGCACCTCTCCATGGCCGTCGCCCCGGGCATCACGTTCGTATCCACCGAGTCGGACGATGACG
>CAZAQL010000098.1:0-10229 GCA_964487295.1 uncultured bacterium
TGACGAAGCGCCGTCACGAGCTGACCTCGATGGGCATCCGCGTCACGAAGGACACGCTCAGAGAGCAGCTCAAGATCACGGGTCAGGAGGACTTCCTGAAGCTGCCGTACCACCAGGCTATTCTCAACGACGAGATCCCGCTCTCCATCGGTGGCGGCATCGGGCAGGCGCGCACGTACATGTACCTGCTCCGGACCGCGCACCTCGGTGAGGTGACGGTGACGGTCTGGCCGAAGCAGCTCAAGGAGATCTGCGCTCCGAAGAACATCCACGTGCTGGAGTAGAGCACGCATCAGCGATCTCCCGGGCTGCCGAGAGGCGCCCGGGGAGGAAGCCACCCGTGCGGCCCCGTGCCCGCGGGTGGTTTCCTGCGTCTGGGGCGGTCCGCGGGCGTGACGGACGCCTGTCCTTTGGGGGTGCGCCCGTTTGTGGTATCATCTGCGGAGTTTGGCCGGATTCGCACGATGAGGAGGAAGCTCATGGGGGAGAACCCGACGATCCTGGCGGTCAACCCCGGAGGCATGACGACCAAGATAGCCGTTACCGAGGGCATCGAACGCGTCTTCGAGGCGTCGATCGAGCACTCGCGCGACGAACTCGCCGGATTCGGGTCGATCCCGGACCAGCTGGAGTTTCGTCTCGATGCGATCCGGGCGGCACTGCGGGACGCGGGTCTCATCGAACGGCCGTTCGACGCCGTCGTCGGTCGCGGCGGCCTCTTCCGCTCCATCCCGAGCGGCACGTACGTCGTCAACGAGCAGATGATGGAGGACGCCCGCACCGGGTACGCCGGACAGCACGCGTCCAACCTCGGCGCTCTGCTCGCCGAGTCGCTTCGCCGGGAGCTTGGCGGGGCGGCCTACGTCGTCGATCCCGTCTGCGTCGACGAGTTCGAGCCGGAAGCCCGCTACTCGGGGCACCCAGAGATCCCCCGCGTGAGCCTCCTGCATGCGCTCAACATCCGGGCGACGGCCAAGAAGGCCGTGGCGCGGATGGGCGTTGGGCTCACGGACGTCAACCTGATCGTCGCGCATCTCGGGAGCGGCATCTCGATCGCTCCGCTCCGCCGCGGCAGGATGGTCGACGTCAACAACGCGCTCTCCGGAGGGCCCTTCTCGCCGGAGCGGACCGGTGCGCTGCCGTTGATCGAGATGTTCGACTTCATGCTCGTGAAGGGGCACGACCCGAAGCGGATGAAGCGGTTCATCGCCAAGGAGGGAGGGCTCCTCGCGTATCTCGGCACGAACGACTTCCGGGAGGTCGAGAAGCGCTACGAGGCCGGCGACGAGCGTGCCGTCGCGGTCGTGCGCGCCATGGCGTATCAGGTCGGCAAGGAGATCGGAGCCATGGCCGCCGCGCTGTCCGGGGATGTTCGGGCGATCGTCTTGACCGGAGCGCTCGCGAGAGCCACGTTCTTCTCCGGGCTCGTCTCGGACCGCGTTCGCTTCATCGCCGATGTGCTCGTCTTCCCCGGCGAGAACGAGCTCGAGTCGCTCGCCCTCGGCGCACTGGAGGTGCTGCGCGGCGAGGCTGAGCCGCTCGTCTACCCGACGGGGGCGCCCGCGGGCTAGACGAAGCCGTCAGCCGATGGACGCCGGCGGCACGGGCGGGCTAGACGAAGCCGTCAGCCGACGGACGTCGGCGGCGCGGGCTCCGGGTGCCGCGCGAGGCGGCATCCGCCGAGCAGGCGCTCGGCACACGAAAAGCAAGACAGGCTGCACTGCGATTCAGAAGGACTCCTGAAAGGAGCGCGTATGTCCGGGGCACAGCCTCCGAAGACGTTCGAGGAGCTCAGAGAGAGAGCGTTGGCCTACGGCGAGAAGCACGGTCGCGCGAAGCTCGGCGTGGCCGCGGCGTGGGACAAGCACGTGCTGGAGGCGACGCACGACGCGTGGGAGCTGGGTCTCGTGGATCCGGTCCTCGTCGGCGTTCCGAAGCTGATCGAGGGTGCCGCTTCGGACGTCGGTATCGACGTCTCGAGCTGGGAGATCGTGCCGGTCAAGTCCGAGGACGAGCAGCAAGCATCGGTTCTCTCGGCGAGGCGCGCGGTCGAACTCGTTCGCGAAGGACGCGTTGACTTCCTCATGAAGGGGAAGATGCAGACCGCCGACATCATGCGCGCGGCACTGAACAAGGAGACAGGAATTCGGGCCGGCGGACTGATGAGTCATCTGGCGCTGATCTGGACGCCCGCATACGGTCGGCTGCTCGGCATGTCCGACGGCGGCATCGTCATGAAGCCCGATCTCAAAGACAAGATACAGATGATCCGAAACGCCGTCGAAGCGATGCACAAGCTCGGTTGGGAGTGCCCGAACGTCGCCGTCGTCGGCGCCCTCGAACTCGTCAACCCGGACATGCCTCACACGCTGGACGCGGCCGCGCTGTCCAAGATGAACGAGCGCGGACAGATCAAGGGCTGCAGGGTCGATGGACCTTTCGGCTTCGACAACGCCATCAGTGAGAAGGCAGCGAGGGTGAAGGGCATCGACAGCCCGATGTGTGGCAACACCGACTTCGTCATCTTCGCGGACATCGACGTCGGCAACGTCTTCTACAAGGCGCTCTGCTTCATGACGGAGGGCGTGCGGACGTCCGGCGTGCTTCTCGGGTCGAAGGTGCCGATCGTCATGGCGTCGCGGGCGGACGGCCCCGACACGAAGCGGAACTCGATCATCGTGGGTACCGTCATCGCCCACGGGACGAAGCGATAGGAGTTCCACGCGCGGCTCCCGCCGCGGTGCACCCACGCGGAGGGGGGCGCACACCAAGTGGTGGGAGGCACCGCGCATCCGCGGTGGGAAGCACCGCGCATCCGCGGTGGGAGGCACCGCGCATCCGCGGTGGGAAGCACCGCGCATCCGCCGCCGCGGAACCCGGGCCGGGGTGCGGGCGCGAGAGTGGCGGAACTGGCAGACGCGCTGGATTTAGGATCCAGTAGGGAAACCTGTGGGGGTTCGAGTCCCCCCTCTCGCACCATTCGTCAGGATTGGCAAGCGACGCGCCCGCGAGGCGTGGATTATGCAAAGGAGTGTCTGTTGCTGGTTCGTGTTGAGGAACTCGATGGGTGGAAGCGGAAGCTCACGGTGGAGCTTTCGGAGGACGACGTCAGAAGCAAGAGCGGCGAGGTCCTCAAGCAGATGGCCGAGGACGTCCAGCTCGATGGATTCCGGAAGGGCAAGGCTCCGAAGGCCATCATCGAGCAGCGCTACGGAGCCGAGGCGATGCGTGAGGCGCTCGGCTCGCTTCTGAGCGACGCCTACGTGGAGGCGGTGAAGGAGGCGGGCATCCATCCCGTCTGCGATCCTGACGTCGAGCTCCTCGATGATCAGCCGTCCGACGGGAAGTACACGTTCGCCGCGACGGTCGCCGTCAAGCCGGAGTTCGAGCTGGGTGACCTGTCGGCGCTCGAGTTCACCGAGAAGGTGCCGATCGTCACGGACGACGACGTCGCCCGCGCGGTCGAGGAGCTCCGGGACGCGAAGGCGGAGCTGGTCGCTCCGGGGCGGCCGTCCGTGCCAGGCGACTTCGTCGTCATCGACTACGACAAGCTGGACGATGCCGGGCAGCCCGAGAAGGACAGCGGCCAGAAGGACTTCCCGTGCGAGCTCGGCTCCGGCAGGCTTCCGGACGAGCTCGAGGAGGCGCTGACCGGGGTCAGCGCCGGTGAGCAGAAGAACGTCACGATCACGTACCCGGACGACTACGGCAACGAGGACCTCGCCGGCAGGACACTGTCGTTCACCGTGTCGGTCAAGGACGTTCGCTCCAAGCGGCTGCCGGTTGTGGACGACGAGTTCGCTCGGTCGCTCGGGCCGTTCGAGACGCTGCTCGATCTCAGGGTGAAGGTCAGAAGCCAGCTTGAGGAGCAGGCGAAGCGCATGGCGCGCGAGCGTCTCTACTCGGAGGTCCTCGGCCGCGTCGTGGAGGCGACCGGGTTCGAGCTCCCGGAGTGCATGGTGGAAGACCGGCTCGAGATGATCTACGAGCGGATGCAGCGAGAGTCCGGCGACGGCGGAGATCCGCCGCCCCGGGATGAGTTCGACCAGCACTACCGCGAGGTGACGCGTCAGCGCATCCGGGCCGAGCTCGTCCTCGGCGCCTTCGCGAAGCGGGAGGGCGTTGAGGTCACAGAGGATGACGTGAAGCGGCGCATCGCGAGCATCGCGGAGCAGCAGGGCCGCGACCCGTCGACCGCGTATGACGAGATCAAGGGGACGGAGATGTTCGACGAGATGTACCGGGAGCTCGAGGACCGGCTGTGGCTGGAGAAGGTTCACGAGCGTCTGGTCGACTCCGTCAAGGTGACGACGGAGCATGTCGAGATCCCGGCGCCGGGCGAGGATCATCCGGAGGCCGGGGCGGGCTCCGAATAGCACACGAACCCGAGCAGGGGAGACGCGCATGGGACTCACACCGTTCGTCATCGAGCAGACACGGCTCGGGGAGCGCTCGTACGATATCTTCTCGAGGCTTCTGAAGGACAACATCGTCTTCATCGGCACGCCGATCGACGATAAGATCGCGAACATCGTCATCGCGCAGCTTCTGTTCCTCGAGGCTCAGGACCACGAGCGCGACATCTACCTGTACATCAACAGCCCCGGCGGCTACGTGGCCTCGGGACTGGCGATCTACGACACGATGCAGTACATCCGCTCGGACGTGCACACCATCTGCATGGGGCAGGCGGCGAGCATGGCGGCGGTGCTCCTGGCCGCCGGCACGAAGGGCAAGCGGTCGGCGCTCCCGCACTCACGGGTGATGATCCACCAGCCGATGGGCGGCAGTGAGGGACAGGCGAGCGACATCGAGATCTACGCCAAGGAGATCGTCCACATGCGCTCGCAGCTCGTCGACATCCTCGCGGAGCACACGGGTCAGAAGCGCGATCAGGTTCTCAAGGACTCGGACCGCAACTTCTTCATGTCCGCCGAGCACGCGCTCGAGTACGGTGTGATCGACGAGGTCATCTCACGCAAGGGCGAGATGGCGGGCGTCTAGCGGCGCGGAGACGTGCGGGTGCGGCGCCGCGACAGGTTGCAGGATGCTGAGGCAGCGGTTATGTTGTGCTTCGGGCGAGGCCCAGGCCGCGCCTCGTGCCTGGAGACCGACCGGACGGGTCGAAGAACGGACCCGCGGTCACGACGAACAGGCGGACTGCACAACAGGAGAGACGATGCTTCGAATCACGCACGATGACGAGATCATCGAGTTCAGCGAGAAGCTGCCGATCGTTCCGCTTCGGGACCTTGTGCTGTTCCCGCGGATGATCGTACCGCTCCTCGTCGGCCGGCCTCGGTCCGTCAGCGCGCTTGAGGAGATCATGCACGGCGACAAGATCATGTTCGTCGTGACTCAGCGCGAGGCCGAGACGCAGGAGCCGACATCGGACGATCTCTACCGGGTCGGCGCCGTCGTGCGGGTCCTGCAGCTTCTGCGGCTCCCCGACGGCACGATGAAGGTGCTGGTCGAGGGGCTCTCGCGGGCGGTCGTGAAGCGCTTCATCCGCGGCGACGCCTACATGTCGGCGCGTGTCGAACTCGTGGACGAACAGGCCGAACGATCCGTCGAGACCGAGGCGCTCATGCGGAGCGTCGCGGGGCAGTTCGAGGAGTACGTTCAGCTCTCGAGGAAGATACCGCAGGAGGTGCTCGCCTCCGTGCTCAGCATGGACGACGTGTCGCGGTTCACCGATACGGTCGCGACGCACCTCTCGGGCAAGATCGAGGACAAGCAGCAGATCCTCGAGACGCCCGACGTCACGGGGCGGCTGCGCATCCTCGCGCGCGCGCTGTCGGCGGAGCTTGAGATCCTCAGGCTCGAGCGGAAGATCGAGAATCAGGTGCGGGAGCAGCTCCAGAAGAGCCAGAAGGAGTTCTACCTGCACCAGCAGATGAAGGCGATCCAGGAGGAGCTGGGCCAGGAGGGTGAGGGGGCGCCCGAGATCGCCGAGCTCGAGAAGGCGATCAGCGAGGCGAACATGAGCGAGGAGGCCGAGAAGAAGGCGCTCTCCGAGCTCGACCGTCTCAAGAAGATGTCGCCCATGTCGCCCGAGGCGACCGTCGTCCGTACGTACATCGAGTGGATGACGACGGTGCCATGGGATGTCCGGACGCCGGACCGAGAGGACATCAAGGAGGTCGAGGACATTCTCGAGGAGGACCACTACGGCCTCAAGAAGCCCAAGGAGCGAATCCTCGAGTACCTGGCTGTTCTCAAGCTCACCGAGAAGGTGAAGGGTCCGATCATGTGTCTCGTCGGCCCTCCGGGCGTCGGCAAGACATCGCTCGGCAAGTCGGTCGCGAGGGCGCTCGACAGGAAGTTCGTCCGCGTGTCTCTGGGCGGCGTGCGCGACGAGGCCGAGATCCGGGGGCACAGGCGGACATACATCGGCTCGATGCCGGGGCGCATCATCCAGGGGCTTCGGAAGGCCGGCTCGAAGAACCCGGTCTTCCTGCTCGACGAGATCGACAAGATGAGCTCGGATTTCCGGGGCGACCCGGCGGCCGCGCTTCTCGAGGTCCTCGACCCCGAGCAGAACTGCGCATTCAACGATCACTACCTCGACGTCGATTTCGATCTGTCCGAGGTGATGTTCATCACGACGGCGAACGTGCTGCACACGGTGCCGCCGGCTCTCGAGGACCGGATGGAGGTCATCCGGCTTCCCGGGTATCTGCTCCAGGAGAAGCTGCAGATCGCGACGAAGTTCCTGGTGCCCAAGCAGATCGAGGCGAACGGGCTCGAGAAGGTCGGAGTGACGTTCTCGAAGGCCGCGATCGTACGCATCATAGAGGACTACACGCGCGAGTCCGGCGTGAGAAACCTCGAGCGTGAGATCGCCAACATCTGCCGGAAGATCGCAAAGGAGCACGCCGCCGGGAAGCGCGTGACGAAGCGCGTGACCCCGAAGGCGGTCAAGCGGTTCCTCGGAATGCCCCGCTTCCTCTCGCAGGAGGTGGAAATCGAGAACCGCGTCGGCGTCGCGACCGGACTGGCGTGGACGAGCGTGGGCGGAGAGATCCTCACGGTCGAGGTTCTGACCATGAAGGGCGACGGCCATCTGACGCTCACGGGCAAGCTCGGCGAGGTGATGCAGGAGTCCGCGAAGGCGGCGCTCAGCTACGCCAAGGCGCACGCGGTCGAGCTCGGCATCGACGAGGAGTCGCTGTCGAGCATGGACATCCACGTTCATGTGCCCGAGGGCGCGATCCCCAAGGACGGGCCTTCGGCCGGTATCGCGATGGCGACGGCGCTCGTCTCGGCGCTCACGCGCCGCCCGACGAAGCCGGACGTGGCGATGACGGGTGAGATCACACTCGGCGGCAAGGTTCTTCCGATCGGCGGGCTCAACGAGAAGGCAGTGGCCGCGCACCGCGCGCGGATCAAGACGCTCGTGATCCCCAAGAGGAACGAGAAGGACGTGGCCGAGCTTCCGAAGGAGGTCAAACGCGACCTCGACATCCGCCTCGTCGGCTGTCTGGACGAGGTCCTTACGGTCGCGTTCGACAACTGGATCTCGCCGGATGCCACGTGCGCGGATGTTCCGGAGGAACGCCATCCCGAGCCCCCGATGACGCCGGCATCGCCGCACTAGCAGCACCAGAAGAGGCCGGAGCGAAGGGGGTCTCGCGGAAGCGGGGCCCCCTTTCATTTGTCCCCGGACGGCGCTCCGGGGTGGTATCATAGACGGTTCCACGAACTGCAGACGAGGTCCTGGAGGAACGATGAGCGTCAGGAAGGCCGAGTTCATGCTGGGGGCGGCGAGCCTCGCTCAGCTCCCGCGCGGCGGCCTGCCCGAGATCGGGCTCGCGGGGCGCTCGAACGTCGGCAAGTCGTCGCTTCTCAACCGGATGACCGGCCGGAGAAGCCTCGCGAGGATCTCGCAGACCCCGGGAAAGACGCGCGAGCTCAACCTCTACCTCATCGAGGATAAGCTCATCATCGTGGACCTCCCGGGCTACGGCTTCGCGAAGGTCCCGACGAAGGTCCGGGAGGCCTGGGGGCGGCTCATCGAGTCCTACCTCCACGAGCGCGAGGAGCTTGCGGGTCTGGTTCATCTCGTGGACATTCGGCACGACCCGACGAAGGACGACGTTCAGATGCACGAGTGGATCAAGCACTTCGGCGTGCCGGCGTTGATTGCCGCCACGAAGGCTGATAAGATTGCCAGGGGGCGGCGTCAGGCCGCCGTCTCAACGATACGGAAGGCTCTCGAGCCCGACGATGCGACGCCGATCGTCCCGTTCTCGGCGGTCACGGGGGACGGGGTGAAGGACGTGCTCGCATGGATATGGGAGACCGCGGGGTCGCGCGCCAGGTAGCCATGTGCGGTTGCGTGGAGGGTGCCATGGGAAAGAAGTCACCGACGAACTCGAAGCTGTTCACGCCCGGCCCGACGAAGATCCCGGGCAGGGTGCTCAACGCGGTCGGCAAGCAGGTGCTGCACCACCGGACGCCGCAGTTCTCCGAGAAGGTCCGCCACGTGCAGGACGAGATCGGGCGGCTCCTGACGACGCACAACGACGTGCTGCTCTTCACGTGCTCGGGGACGGGCATGATGGAGGCGGCGGTCGCGAACCTGATGACGCGAGGCGGCAAGGCCATCGTGCTCCTGAACGGGGTGTTCGGCGCGCGGTGGCGAGACATCTGCAAGGTCTATGGCGTCGAGACGGTCGAGTATGAGGTCGAGTGGGGGAAGAGCCACGATCCCGCGAAGCTCGACGAGCTGCTCGGGAAGCACCCGGATACGAAGGCCGTCTTCGTCATCCACAGTGAGACGTCGACTGGCGCCCTGAACGACATCGAGGCGCTTGCGCGGATCACGGCGAAGCACGAGACCGCCATCGTCGTCGACGCGACGTCGAGTGTGGGGGTGCACGAGGTCCGCATGGATGACTGGGGGGTCGACGTGCTCGTCGCCGGAACGCAGAAGGCGATGATGACGCCTCCCGGCATCGCGTTCGTGGCGATCAACGGCAACGGGTGGTCGCTCGTCACCGAGTCCGACCTTCCGAAGTTCTACTTCGACTTCACGACGACCTGGAAGCGGCTTCAGCAGAAGGGGCAGACGCCGTACACGCCCGCCGTCTCGCTGGTCTACGGTCTTGAGGTCGCACTCGAGATGATGGAGACCGAGGGCTGGGACGAGGTCTACGCCCGGCACGCTCGGATGGGGGAGGCGACGCGAGCTGCCGTGAAGGCGCTCGGGTTCGGCGTGCTCCCCGAGCAACCTGCGAACGGGGTGACCGTGGTCACCTGTCCCGAGCACATCGATGCGAACCAGCTCGTGCGGGTGCTCGATGATGAATTCGGCGTGCGCGTGGCGGGCGGACAGCTCGATCTCTCAGGCCGCGTCTTCCGGATCGGCCACATGGGCGGCATCCGCGAGCGCGACCTGCCGATGGTCATCGGCGCGCTCGAGCGCGCCATGGTGAAGCTCGGTTACGACGCGACGCCCGGAGCGGGGCTCGCCGCCCTGCAGCAGGTGCTGCTCAAACAGGAGTAATACGACCGGGACGGGCCGTTAGCTCAGTTGGTAGAGCACCTGCCTTTTAAGCAGGGAGTCGCTGGTTCGAGACCAGCACGGCCCACCAGAACCGGGCCGGAAGGAGGTCACGATGGAGGGGATGCAGTTCTGCCACTCGTGCGGCATGCCGCTCGACATGACCGACGCGAAGGGGATGTCGGAGCGCTACTGCCAGCACTGCACCGACGACGGGGGCGATCTCAGGTCCCGCGAGGAGGTCCGGAAGGGCATCGCCATGTGGCTCATGCAGTGGCAGCATATCGACGAGCCCTCGGCGATGAAGCGCGCCGAGCACTACATGAAGTCGATGCCGGAGTGGGCGGAGAAGTAGGCTCCTCTGGGCACTTGCCTGGCAGCCGCGAGCAGCTCACACATCAGCTGCGGCCGCTTCGCCTGGCTTCATGCACGTGACTATCAGCATGTGCGTCCCCATCGTCTAGGGGTTAGGACACCGCCCTTTCACGGCGGCAACACGGGTTCGAGAGAAGCCGCCCTTTGGGCGGCTTCTCTGTTGTGCCCCGCGGGCATGGAGAACCCGTAGGGTTCGATTGCCCGTGCGCCGGAGGCGCACGTCACGATAGAGGCCGCGCAGCGGCCACATCGGGCAAGGGTGGCGCGGCCGCGGAGCGGCCGGTGCCAGCCAATCCCGTTGGGGACGCCACAAAGAGAGAGGCCGGCAACAGCCGGCCTCTCTCGT
>CAZAQL010000099.1:0-10136 GCA_964487295.1 uncultured bacterium
CGTCTGCGCGTCCTCGCGAACAGCCAGTCGAAGAACCGATCGAAGAGGCGCCAGCGCCTCAGGTACCTCGCGACCGGGTCGAGCAACAGCACCAGGGGGATCATCGGGATGAAGTTCCCGAGAACGCAGATCCAATAGGCGCGCCACGTCGGCAGCCCGAGGACGTTCACCGCGATCGGCAGACCGCCGCGAAGCTCGCCGATGGGGACCATGGATATCAGCAGGGCGATGAGTTCGCGCGGCAGTCCGCGCAGCGCCTCGAGGATCTGATCGAGCATCTAGTGCGCCTCCTCTTCCTCGATGCTCCATCCCTCCCGCCCAAGAAGCGGAACGAAGGAGCACCCGCCCGCCGTGCGCTTCGCGATCCGGCCGTCCCGGCGTTCGATGATGAGAAGCTGCTGAACGGCGGCCGGACCCACCGGGATGACGAGGATTCCCGGGTCGGCGAGCTGATCGAGGAGGCTTCTCGGAATCTCGGGCGACCCCGCCGTGACGATGATCCTGTCGTACGGCTCGAACTCCTTCCAGCCGATCGTGCCGTCCCCGACCCGGATGGACACGTTGTGGAAGCCGAGCTCGTCAAGGAGTCCGCGGGCGCGACGCGCCAGCGCCTCGACGCGCTCGACGCTGAACACGCGGTCCGCAAGGCTCGCGAGCACGGCCGTCTGGTAACCTGAACCGGTGCCGATCTCGAGGACCTTCTCGGAGCCCGTCAGCCCGAGCGCTTCGGTCATGAGCGCCACCATGTAGGGCTGTGAGATCGTCTGGCCCTCACCGATGGGCAGCGCGTGATCGCTGTAGGCCGACTGCTCCATACCACGCCCGACGAAGCGGTGTCTCGGGATGGAGCGCATCGCGTCGAGCACGCGTTCGTCCGACACGCCTCGGGCGGCGACCTGCGTCGCGACCATCTCGCGGCATTCGTCCTCCCAGCTCTTCACGATCCGTCGTTCTCCTTGTTGCCGGGCCGGCTCTCGCGGTCCGACGAGGAAACGGCCAGCCTCCCGGCGATCCGGTCGAGCCCCCATCCCTCGAGACGCGCGAACGTCCGGTAGTCCGTCAGGTCGAGCTGCACGGGCGTCACAGAGACGTGGCCGTCGGCGATCGAGGTGTAGTCTGTGTTGGGTTCGATGGACCACGTCTCCTGCTGGCCGCCGATCCAGTAGTAGGTTCTTCCCCTGGGGTCCTTCTTCTCGACGATGAGATCCTCGTAGACCTGCTTTCCCTGCCGTGTAATTCGGATTCCGCGTATCTCATCGACCGGCACGTGCGGCACGTTGATGTTGAGCAGCGTTCCCTGCGGCAGCCCACGCTCCAGCACGACGGCGGCGAGCTCCCGCGCGACCATACCCGCGGCGCGGTAGTCGTAGGGGCCGTCCTTCGGTCTGTCGAGCGAGACGGCCATCGACGGCACGCCGAGGAGCGTGCCCTCCATGGCGGCAGCGACCGTGCCCGAGTACGTCAGGTCGTCGCCCATGTTGGCCCCGCGGTTGATTCCGGAGACCACGAGGTCCGGCGGGCGCGCGAGCAGGTTCTTGATCGCCAGCATCACGCAGTCGGTCGGCGTGCCGTCGACGCCGACGATGTGATCCTGGATCCGCCTGGCGCGGAGCGGGACCTGCAGCGTCAGCGAGTGACTCGCAGCGCTGCGCTCCCGGTCGGGCGCGACGACATCGACCTCACCGAGCGCCGCGAGTTCCTCAGCGAGGACTCGAATGCCGGGCGCGTCGACGCCGTCGTCGTTGCTGACGAGTATGGAAGGTCGTTGCGTGGGCATGGGTGCGCTATCTCCAGAACATGCTTCGCCAGACAAGACGGATGAATCGCGCCGTGTCGACGAACGGGTTGATGTGGCTGACGCCGTCGGTGTAGATGCTCTCGATCGGGATCGAACCCACCGAGAAGCCGCGCCGACCGGCCCGGATCAGGATCTCGGACTCCGTGTCGTAGCGCGTCGTCACGAGCTTCATGCCCTTGAGCACGGTCGTGCGGAACGCCCGGTAGCCGCTCTGGCTGTCCGGGATGCTCCGTCCCGCCAGCCGGGAGACGATACGCGATGTCGTTCTGTTCGTCCAGATGCGAATCGGCGGCATGTCGCGGACCTCGTCCATACGCGATCCGACGATCACGTCTCCGGCGCCCCGTTCGAGAGCCTCGAGGAACGCGGGGATGCTCTTCGGGTCGTGCTGCTCGTCGCCGTCCATCGTGATGACGGCATCGTAGTCGTGTTCGACCGCGAAGGCGAAGCCGGTCGCGAGCGCGGCGCCCTTCCCCCTGTTCTCCGGATGCCTCACGACCGTGGCGCCCGCCTTCCGGGCGACCGCCGACGTCGCGTCCGTCGACCCGTCATCGACGACGAGCACGTCGAGATCCAGCCCGAGGCCGCGGACGGCGCGGACGACGGCGCCGACGTGGTCCTCGAGGTTCTTGCACGGGATGATGACCAGTGTCCTCATGGTTCGCTCCCGTCCGAAGAACGCTCCCGGGCGGCGTGCGATTCGACGACGGCCTGGCGCCTGAGCTCCCTCGAGCGCTCGAGGAAGCCGCGCTCGCGGCTGCGTCGCGCCTCCATGCGATCGAGTATGCCAAGTCCCCAGATGGGGCGGAACGCGTACCACTGGTCCGGGAAGAGGCGAACCTGCTGTTCGATCACGGCGAGGACGCGCGCCACGCAGTCCCGGATGTCCGCCTCGGCGTCGTCCGTGGGTTCGATCCGGATCGGATCCGTCGTCATGAACTCGTAGACCCCGTTCTCCTGTTTGAAGCAGAACGTCGGAACGATCGCGGCCCCGAAGCGGCGGGCGAGAACCGCGTAGCCGTCCGGCGCGAGGAAATCCCGCCCGAAGTAGCGCATCGTGATGCCCTGTCCGGTCACGGCGCGGTCACCGACGATGGCGACGAGCACGCCCCGTTTCAGCGCCCGGAAGAGCCGCAGGAACGATGCCGTCGGGATCGGCTCCACGCCGCGACTCAACCTCACTTCGTTGAAGAACCCCGTCACCCTGGGGTTCGGGTGCGAGTCGACGAGTGCGACGACCGGACAGCCGGCCAGACCCACGGCCGCGGCCCCCAGTTCCCAGTGTCCGAGGTGGGCCGTGACGGAGATGACGGGCTCGCGCCGGGCCATCTCGCCGAGCCGATGCGCCCTCTCGATGCTCCGGGGCGTCAGGAGGTCGTGCAGATTGTTTTCGTCGATGCACGGGAGATGGACGAACTCGTAGACGAAGCGCCCGAAGTTCGCGTAGATGTCGCTGCGCAGCGCGCGGAGCTCCCGAGGCGTCCGCTCACGGCCGAAGACGATCTCGAGGTTCTGATAGAGGATCCTGCGATTGCGCCACTGGACGGCGGACGACAAACGGCCCACCGCACTGGAGAGTCGTCGTGCGATGGGCTCGGGAAGCCACCTGACCAGGGACGCTGCTGAGCGGTAGACGTGATACGCTGACACGATGCCGTCACAGTTTCTGGCCGAGCGGTGATTTCTTATGATGGTCGGGGCGACTGGATTCGAACCAGCGACCCCTAGCCCCCCATGCTAGTGCGCTAACCGGACTGCGCTACGCCCCGACTCGACATAATCTAGCACAGGGCTCGCGGGGAGACAAGCCCGAAACGGCGACGCACCGGCGCCTCACAGACCCTTCGGCAGCGTCTCGCGCTTCGGCTCCCTCAGCATCAGGTCCCGGATGGCCTCACGCGGGCTCTTCTGCTCGAAGAGCACCTCGTTCATCTGCTCCGTGATCGGCATCTCGACGTCGTGCCGCCTCGCGAGCTCGGCGGCGCTCTTCGTCGTCCGCACGCCCTCCGCGACCATCACCATGGAGGCGAGCACCTCCTCGAGCGTCCGGCCCGCGGCGATCTGGTCACCGACGTGACGGTTCCTGCTGTGCTTCGAGATGCAGGTCGTGATGAGGTCGCCCATCCCCGAGAGACCTGCGAACGTATCCGGGCGACCGCCCATGACGACGCCCAGCCTCGTGATCTCGGCGAGTCCTCTTGTCAGGAGGGCGCCCTTCGTGTTGTCGCCGTACCCGAGTCCGTCGCAGATCCCGGCCGCGATCGCGATGACGTTCTTGAGCGAGCCTCCGAGCTCCACGCCGACGAGGTCGGTGTTGGTGTAGACCCTGAGGTGTTCGGTCATGAAGAGGTCCCTCACGAAGACGGCGTCGCTCTCCCGCACGGCGGCTGAGACGATCGTCGTGGGCAGCCTCCGGCTGACCTCCTCGGCGTGGCTCGGGCCGACGAGAGACACGACGCCTCGCGCGTCGGGCCGTCCGAGCTGCCGGGAGAGGATCTCGGACATCCTGAGCAGCGTCCCGTTCTCGATCCCCTTGGCGACGTTCGTTACGGGGATGTGCGAAGGGATGTGCGGGGCGGAGGCGTCGGCGACCTCCCGCACGGTGTGCGACGGGACGGCGAATACCACGGCATCCGCGGCCTTGAGCGCCTCCTCCAACTCTCCGGTGACGCGGACGGAGTCGGGGATCGGAATGCCGGGGAGAAACTTGCGGTTCTCGGCGTCCCGCGCGATCGCGCGTACCTGCTCGGGATCGTACTCCCAGAGCGTCACACCGTGTCCGTTCGCGTCGAGAACGAGACCGAGCGTCGTGCCCCAGCTGCCGGCTCCGAGGACCGTGACGCGTGCCATGTCAACCACCTCTTCCGGGTTTCGCGAAGCGGTTCTCTCGCCCCTGCCGCAGGCGCGAGATGTTGCTCCGATGTCTGATGAAGATGATCAGCGTCAGAAGCGCGGCCGCGGCAACGGGTATCCACGACTGCGGCGTATCGCGCAGCCGAGTCTCGTACCAGACGGCGAACGGGAGCACGACGGCCGCTCCAAGCGACCCGACCGAGAAGTAGCGGGTCGTGGCCGCGAGAACGGCCCACACGGCGACTGCGGCCAGCGTCCCGAGCGGTGAGAGCGCCACGAAGGCGCCGGCCGCAGTGGCCACTCCCTTGCCTCCGCGGAACCGGACGAACGGCGACCAGATGTGCCCCGCGACGGCCGCGACCGCCGCGAGCGCGCGGACACCTGTCGGGCCGAGCGGCGACGCGCCGGCGACAGCCGGGGCGATGAGGAGCACCGGGATGACGCCCTTGGCGATGTCGATGATGAGCACGGGCACCCCGAAGCGGGGTCCGAGGATGCGGAAGGCGTTCGTCGCGCCGATGTTGCCGCTGCCGTGCGCCCGAAGGTCGACGCCCGCGATGCGCCCCGCGATGGCGCCCGTCGGCAGAGCTCCCATGGCGAATGCGATCAGCGTCGTGAGCACGGTTCCCACGCGGTGCGCTCCTGGTCGGTCCCGTCACCTGCGGCGACGGACGAGAATCCTGATAGGCGTTCCGACGAAACCATACTCCGCTCGGAGGCGGTTTGCAAGGTAGCGGGAGTAGGCGTTGTCAACTGCCCGGGGATCGCTCACGAAGATGACGAACGTCGGCGGGAAGATCCCGGTCTGCGTCGCGTACAGGATGTTGCCCCGCCGCCCCGCGCGCGGCGGCCTGTGATCTGCGGCCGCCTGGATGACCGTGTTGACGCGGGAGGTCCGGATGCGCGTTCCCGCCTGGTCGTAGACCTCGCCCGCGAGCGTGAGCAGGCGGCGGACGCGCTGTCCCGTGAGGGCGGAGATGTGGACGACCGGCGCGTATCTGGCGAACGGAAGACGTTCCTCGGCCATGCGCACGTACTCGCCGGCCGTTGCGTCATCCTTCACGAGGAGATCCCATTTGTTGAAGGCGACGATGAGCCCCTTCCCCGCCTCGTCGGCGAAGCCCGCGATGCGCGCGTCCTGCGCGACGATCCCGGTCGGCGCGTCGACCACGAGAACGACGACGTCTGACCGCTCGATGCTCCGGAGCGACCGCATGGCGCTGTAGTACTCGACGCCGCGTTCGACCCGGGACTTCCTTCGCAGACCTGCCGTGTCGACGAGGCGATACGTTCTGTCCTCATACACCACCACGCTGTCGACCGGGTCGCGCGTGGTGCCGGGCGCCGGGTCGACGATGGCGACATCGCTGCCCGTGAGCCGGTTCGTGATCGACGACTTGCCCACGTTCGGCCGCCCGACGAGCGCCACGCGGATGGCCGCGGCGTCCGGCAGGGTCTCGGTGTCGGGGATCACCTCGATGAGGGCGTCGAGCAGGTCGCCGGTTGAGCGCCCGTGCAGCGCGGAGACCGGACGCGGCTCTCCGAGGCCGAGTTCGTGAAACGCGTGAACGTCCATCTCGCCGTCGGCCGAGTCGACCTTGTTGACGGCGAGGACAATGGGCTTCGAGGAGCGTCTGAGCAGTGCCGCGATGTCGAGGTCGATCGCCGTCGGACCGGTCGTCCGGTCGACCACGAAGAGGATGGCGTCGGCCTCGTCGATGGCGACCATGGCCTGCGTTCGGATCAACGCGGGCATGCCCTCGTCCTCGGCCGGCACGAGGCCGCCCGTGTCGACGACGACGAAGCGGCGTCCTGACCACTCCGCCTCGTGGTAGTTGCGGTCGCGCGTGACGCCCGGATGGTCGTCGACCACCGCCGTCCGCGTCCCCGTGAGCCTGTTGAAGAGCATCGACTTGCCGACGTTCGGCCGGCCGACGATCGCCACGACAGGCAGAGCCGTCGTCCTCCCTGGCGTCATGCGTCCTCCACCTCACTTCCCGGAACGGACGAGGCCCCGCCTTCCGGAGGCCGGGTCCGTCGCGTCATGAAATCCTCGATGCTCGCGACCACGTCGCTCGACGCCTCGATCCGGGACGTGCCCGCGGCCGCGCGTATCGCGTCGAGCGAGAGCCCGTCGAGGGTCAGGCCGTCGGCGTTGAACGCCTCGGCGGGAATCAGCACGAGGTCGGGAGCGTCCGGCGCGTCGAGCGCCGCTCGGGCCTCTCGAGAGAGATCGTCGCCGGACAGAAGACCGGCGACGGTCACAGACGGGCCCAGGAAGCGGTTCTCGACCGCGACGACCGTGACCGTGAGGCCAACCACCTCGCGGAGCGCGTCATCGAGCGTGCGCTCGATGAAGGGCGCCGCGAGCGTCCCGGACAGCACGGCGACACGCAGGCCGCCGGCGTCGACGCCGCGGAGCCGCTCGGCGCTCTCCGTCGTCTCGCGCTCGAACCAGCGCAGCAGCCCCACACCGTTCTCGATCTGCGGGAAGTCACCGTACTCGTCAAAGGAGGGCACATCAAGCCCGGCGGTCAAATGGATCTCGTCGGCGGCGTAGAAGACGCGGTCGCCGCGCCGGTCGAGCATCGTCTGCTGCCAGATGGCCACCGCCCGCACGATCTTGCGTGCGTTCGACGGGTCCACGGGGCTGAGTTCGCGGAGGCCGTCACGATGGGCCGTCAGTCCCACCGGCACCACGGCCACGGACGCGAGCGCGTCGCCGAGCGCCGCGAGGTCGCTCAGCGTCGCCTCGAGCGTCTCGCCGTCGTTGAGACCGGGGCAGACGACGATCTGGGCGTGCAGGCGGATCCCCGCCCTCGCCAGGCGTCGGAGCGCATCGAGGATGGGAGGAGCGGACGGATTGCCGAGCATCTCTCTGCGGACGGCATCGTCCGTGGCGTGAACCGAGACGTAGAGCGGAGACAGGCGCATCGCGAGGATCCGCTCGTAGTCGGCGCCCTCGAGGTTCGTGAGCGTGACGTAGTTGCCGCACGTGAAGGACAGGCGGTAGTCCTCGTCCTTGACGTAGAGCGCAGGGCGAAGCCCCCTCGGCAGCTGGTCGACGAAGCAGAACATACAGCGGTTCCCGCACGTCCGGACCCGATCGCGCTCGAGATCGAGGCCGAGCTCGTCGGGATCCCGCGCCGGCAGGAGGACGGGGGTGCGACGCGTCCCTCGGAGGAAGACGAACTCGACGTCCTCCTCGTCGGTCCATCCGAGCGCGTATGCGACGTCGATCGCGTCGTTGACGCGCCGGCCGTCGATCTCGACGAGCTCATCGCCCGCCCGCACGCCGGCGCGCTCCGCGAGGCCGTCTCTCTCTGTTGTGATCACCTTCATGGCCAGTGGTGTGGGTCGCGCGCCTGAGAGCCGACGGCCCCGCTCCGAGGAGTATCCGGCGTTGGGCCGTGGATGCGAGGGGCGGCGCTCAGGAGCCGGCCGCCCATGCCGGGCGGACAAAGAATGGAGCGGGCAACGGGACTCGAACCCGCGACTCTCAGCTTGGGAAGCTGATACTCTACCAGCTGAGTTATGCCCGCTCACTGTCAGTCATATGTGGTGCAACATGTGAACTTGAGCATAGTTTCGGGCGTCCCGCATGTCAAGGCGATTCAGGCGCAGCGGCCCGGGCTCTGGGGCGTTGCGCCCGTTCCGCGCACCGTCTAGAATGTTGCCGAGGGGGGAAACAGATGAGACGGATCGACAGCGGCCACATCCGCCGGGGCATCACGGCCGGAGCCTTCGTGCTCGGCGCGTGCGCGGCGCTCGAGTGGCTGGTCCTGTACGTCAAGGTCCCACTCGCCCTCTCGCCGAGGCTGCCTCTCGAACTCGTGTGGAACGTCCTGCTCTACGCGGCCATCGGGTGCGTGCTCGGCGTTCTCGCCGGCGTCCTCGCCGGCCTTCTCGGGCGAGCTGGACGGCACGCCCCATGGGCGCTCGTGATGAGTGCGGTCCTTGCCTTCTACTGGGTCTTCGGCGTGAATCGGCTCTACCCGGGCAGCTCACGGGAGCCCGTCGCGCTGGCGCTGAGCGCGGGCGCGCTCGTGGCCGGGGCGGTCGCCGCAGCCATCCTTCTTCGGACCGGCGGAGGCGCAAGACGGAGGATCGCGTTCAGCGCGCTTCTGCTCGCCGTGTTCTGGCTTCCGGTGTACGTCCTCTCGGCGGAGCCGGCGGTCGAGCGGATGCGACGCGGGTCCTCTGGACCGCCCGGCGTGCGCGCTCGCGAGGGCGCCCCGAACGTCGTGCTCGTCATGCTCGACACGACGCGCGCCGATTGCCTCGGATGCTACGGTTCCGAGGAATGCCCCACGCCGAGGCTCGACGCGTTCGCGTCGGAGTCGGCGCTGTTTGAGCAGTGCGTCTCGCTCCAGCCGCTCACGAGGCCCATGGCGAGCACGCTGCTGACCGGCCTCCACCCCAGGCGCCACGGGGTCGACACGAACACCAAGTCACTCGACCCGGGGTTCGACACGCTCGCCGAGACGTTCCAGCGGGCCGGGTACGGGACGGCCGCCTTCACGGCCGCGAGCGTTCTGAGCGGCTACTACGGCACGGCCCAGGGTTTCGAGCTCTACAGCGAGCCCTCCGAGCCGTGGTGGTACCTGCGCTCCGATCTCGCCGTTCGCAGGCTCTACATCTCTCTGACGCAGTGGGGCAACTGGTGGGTGGAGATCCGCGCCGACGAGGTGACGCGTCGCGCCTCTCGTTGGATCAGAGCCCGGGCGGACGAGGACGAGCCCTTCTTCCTGTTCGTGCACTACTTCGATCCGCACGCTCCGTACGAGCCCCCCGAGTCGTTCGACCTCGCGCTGCGCGATGGGGTCGCGGGTGTGCCGAAGCCCTACGAGTACGAGGCGCAGCGGTTCGAGGACGGGTTCGAGATGCCGGAGGCGTACGTCAGACAGGAGTGGCGCCGCTATCACGGGGAGATCGCGTTCATGGACCACGAACTCGGGCGCCTGCTCGACGCGATCGGCGAGACGGGACTCGCCGATCGGACCGTCGTGGTCGTCGCCGGCGATCACGGAGAGAGCTTCGGACACGGTTTCTACTTCGCTCACGAGTTCAGGCTCTACGACTCGCTCGTGCACGTGCCGCTTCTCGTGCGCTGGCCCGGACGGGTGGAGCCCGTGCGCGTGCCGGACCAGGTCACCCTCTCGGACGTGGCGCCGACCATCCTCGGCCTGGCCGGAACCCCGGTCGCCGCCGAGTCACAGGCCGCGCCCGCGCCGGATGGGCGCGACCTGAGCCGACTTCTTCTCGCCCGCGGGAGGCCGCCCGCCGTCGACGAACCCGCCTACTGCCAGACGAGCACGGACCCGGGCCGTCCGTTCTACGGGTGGTATTCTCACGCCGTCCGCGACTATCCCTGGAAGTACATCGAGTCACCCGAGGTGGATCTGCGCGAGCTCTACGATCTCGCCGCGGATCCCGGAGAGCGGACGAACCTCATTGAGGACGAGCCGGAGCGGGCCGCCGAGAT
>CAZAQL010000100.1:0-9615 GCA_964487295.1 uncultured bacterium
GCCCGGTCGCGCGTCGGCTACGTCCCGCAGCACGCACACGTCGACCCGGGGTTCCCCGCGCGCGTGCTCGACATCGTCCTCATGGGGCTCCTCGGCTCGCGCACCGGCATTCGCTACTCGCGGTCCGACAGGGAGCGCGCCCTGACGGCCCTCCAGACCGTGGACCTCGGGGAACGCGCTCGAAGCCGACTGGCGGAACTCTCTGGCGGACAGCGCCAGCGCGCGCTCATCGCCCGCGCGCTCGTCGCGGACCCGGAGCTTCTGCTTCTCGACGAGCCAACGGCGCATCTTGATGTCTCCGCGGAACGGGATCTGCACGATCTGCTGGGACGCCTGAGGAGGCACGTGACGATCGTGATGGTCTCGCACGACCTCGGGTTCGTCTCGGACTACGCGTGCCGCGCGGTCTGCGTGAAGAACACGGTCGCCGTACACGAGACGTGCGAGCTCACGACCGACATCGTCCGCGAGCTCTACGGCCGCGACGTGAGGATGGTGCAACACGATGACTGAGTTCCTGGCAGCAGTGGGGGCGCACGCCTTCATGCGTCACGCGCTTCTGGCCGGCGCGATGGCCAGCGTGGCCTGCGGCGTCGTCGGCTCGCTCGTCGTCGTGCGCCGCATCACCTACATGGCGGGAGGCATCGCGCACTGCGTGCTCGGCGGCATCGGAGCCGCCGTCTACTTCGAACGGGTGCTCGGATGGACGTGGCTCGACCCGCTCCACGGCGCGCTCATCGCCGCGCTTCTGGCCGCGTTCGTCATCGGGTACGCGAGCCTCTACGCGCGCGAACGCACGGACACGGTCATCGGAGCCGTGTGGGCCATCGGCATGTCGGTGGGCGTGCTGTTCATCGCGAAGACACCGGGGTACGGCGTCGATCTCGTGAGCTACCTCTTCGGCAACATCCTCGTCGTGTCCGCGCGGGAACTCTGGCTTCTCGGCGTTCTCGACGCCATCGTGGTCGTCGTGGCCGTCCTCCTTCACGACCAGCTTGCCGCCGTCTGCTTCGACGAGGAGTTCGCCCGCGCGCGAGGGCTCCGGGTGAACGCGCTGTTCGTGACCCTGCTGGTCCTCACGGCGTTGACGACCGTGCTGCTCGTCCTCGTCGCCGGCATCGTCATGATGCTCGCGCTGCTCACGATCCCGGCCGCCATCGCGGGGCGCTTCGCCGACCGGCTCTCGAAAATGATGTTCGGGGGAGCGGCCCTCACCGCGCTCTTCACGGTCGCCGGGCTCGCGGTCAGCTACACACCGGAACTGCCCGCGGGCGCAACGATCGTGGCGATCACGGGCCTCTCCTACCTCATCGTCATCGCGCTGACCGGCCAGCACGGAGGGCTGAGACTGCGCTCTCGCCGCTGACGGCGGAGGACCGGAGGCTTCACCCGCGCCCGCGCAACCACGACAGTGACCGTCGCCGGCTCCTCGAGCGTCAGGAGATACCAGTCGGTGTCCCGCACGGCAACTCCCTCGAGTTCGAACACGCCTCCGGTACCACAGACCACGATCAGCTCCCCGCCCGGCATACAGTCGATCGGCGTGAAGACCGGCGGCGTGCCGCCGCACCCGGAGTTGTACTGGTCGACGTAGCCGTCGTAGCAGTCGATCTCACCCTCGAGCTGCGCCGATGGAGGACACTCCACGACGCACTCCGGCCTCTCGTAGATGTCGAGCACGTACTCGCCGCAGTCGTTCCCGTATCCGTCCACGACGACGTAGTAGACGTTGCCGGCGAAGATGGGAACCTGTTCGATCCAGGACTGGTATTGCCAGACGGGCGTGTCGCAGGAACCGTTGTCGTCGTTGCACGCGTAGTAGTCGCTCATCGTGTCGTTCTCGTAGAGGTAGACCTTCGTGTCGTACGACGACAGACAGAGACTGACGTCGATGACCATGTCGTGCTCGGGCGCGTACGAGTACACGCAGTCCGGAGACAGCGAGCCGCCGTACGGACACATCGCGTCGTAGTCGTGGACGAACCCGCACGTATTGCCCACGTCGGTGAAGGGGATGGCGGGAATGGGGACGGCCGTCTCGATGGTCTCGCCCCCGACGCGCAGACCCTCGCCCGCCCGGGGCGGCTGCGCGGCGTGTGGAGCCGCATCCGTCGCGGGCTTCTCCATGGGGAAGCGTGCGGGTCGCGCTGCGGGCGGCTTCGCGGCGAGTGGCGCGCCACAGGCCACGAACAGGAGAATCGCACCGGCGAACGCGACTGTCTTCATGGCGCACCTCCTCCGATCACCTGCCCACGAACGACTCCGCCCGGTCCGAGGGACCGGGCGGAGTCCGAAACAACTGCTGTCCGTTCATGCGAACGGAGCTCTCAACGAGACTACCTGTAGAGAGCCTTGATGCTGCCCCACGTGGTCTCCTCGACCGGGTTCGTGCACTGGTACCCGTCGATCGTGAGGTAGTACACCGAACCGCAGGTGTAGCCGAGATCCCAGGCGTCCGTCGAGACGAACACCGGGGTCTGGCCGGCCGGCAGCGTGTACGTCACGGTCGCGTACGTGCACTTCGGCGTGGTCATGGAGCTGTAGAACGCGGCGTTGGCGCAGCCGGCGGTGATGTCGACGAAGCCGAACAGGGCGCCGAACTCAGCCTCAACACCGATGGTGACGGTCTGCGGCTCGTCGAGCGTCAGCATGTACCAGTCGGTGTCGCGGTAGGAGACGCCGTTGTAGTCGAAGACGCCGCTCGTGCCGCAGATGACGATCTGGTCGTTCGAGCAATCGACCATCGAGTACACCTCAGGCGAGCTGTTGCAGCCGCCGTTGTACATATCTTCGTAGTTCGTGTAGCAGTCGACCTCACCCTCGTCCAGGGCGCCGGTCGGGCACTCGACGACGCACTCCTCGACCTCGTACATGTCGAAGATGTAGTCGCCGCAGCCGCCGCCGTAGCCGTCAATCACGATGTAGTACGTGTTGCCGGCGAACAGCGTGATCTCCGAGAGCCACGACTGGTAGAGGTACGTGTTGAAGTTCGAGCAGTCGCCGTTGTCGTCGTTGCACGCGTACGGGGCGCCCGGAGTCTCCATACCCTCGTAGACGTAGATCTTCGTGTCGTACGAGGACATGCAGAGGAACATGTCGACGGTCACGTCCACGGCCGGCGTGAAAGCGTACACGCAGTCCGGGGAGGTCGAGCCCGAGTAAGGGCAGACCTCATCGTAGTCGTCGACGAAGACGCACGTGTTGCCGGCGTCCGTATAGGGCAGACCCGGGATGACCGTCGCCGTGGCGATCGTCTCGCCACCGACGCGGCCGTCGGGGATGTTCACGCCGCTGACGACGCTCTGCTTCTCGGGCATGACGTTCGTCGTGGCGATCGCACAGACGCTGATGGCAACCACCAGCAAAACAGCAAGGCTAGCGAACCGCATTTGCATCCCTCCTCACAAGGAGCCAAACAGCACACAACAGAAACAGCACAAGAACGAACCTCTCGCTCTCACCCCCCTTTCTGACAACCGCTGTATCGGCGCTCTGTATCATGCCGCCCGCAGCGCGAGATCGCAGCGGCAGCGACGTCTCCTGCCGTGCGGGCTGCGAACGGTTTGCCCACGTGGTGACAGTATACCAAGATTTGCCGGGCCTCGTCAAGAATTATTCGAACCATGGTCAAGAACGTCCCGCGGCTCGCCGCGGCAGCGCGGCTGCCTCCTCCAGTCGCCCGCCGCCTTGCGACGGCCGCGCCTGAGCGACCGCTCGCCGCCCCCTGAGGGGTATGCTATCATGCGGCGGGCAGGCATGTTCCGGGGAGGATGTGTGACAGAGACCAGCCGATACGACGTCCCGGCCGGGATCACGCGGGTCGAGGAGACGATCGACCGCAGCCGCTTCATCACGACGATCGGGCACGCCCCGACCGTCGGGGATGCGCGCGCGTTCGTGGCCGGGCTCCGCGAGGAGTTCCGGGACGCCACCCACAACTGCTGGGCGTTCGTCGTCGGACCGCCCGGCGATACGAGTCGCGTCGGCATGTCGGACGACGGAGAACCCCACGGCACCGCGGGACACCCCATGCTGAACGTGCTCCTTCACAGCGGCGTCGGAGACGTCGTAGCCGTCGTGACACGCTACTACGGTGGAACGAAGCTCGGCAGAGGCGGACTCGTTCGCGCCTACGGCGGCGGCGTTAAGAGGGCGCTCGAGCGGCTCCCGAGGCGCGAGCTGGTCTCGACCACGACGCTCGACGTCGCGGTCGACTACGCCGCGGCCGACGCGGTCCGCCGGTCTCTGCCCCAGTACGAGGCCGAGTCTCTCACCGTGGAGTTCGCCGAGTGCGTCGCCATCCGCGTGAGGCTCCCGGACGAGCAGGTCGGCGCGTTCCGGGAGGCCCTCGCGGCGATGACGAACGGTGGTGCGTCGGTGCGCCGGATCGAGATCGAAGACGAGCAGACACACGACCCACATCGGGGAGATGGAGAATGAACCACTCGTCGCGCAGGACCGCAAAGACCGCACACCGGGCAGGCGCTCGTCGAGCGCTTCTCGTCGCTCTCTCGATGATACTCGTCGCCTCGGCGGCCACGCATGCTGAGACGGTCGATCCCGAGTGGGTCTGGCCCCCGAGCCGGGAGGTCGCAAAGCTGGTCGAGGAGAACCTCGCGCTTCACTACGAAGCAGACGCGATCCGCTCCTATCTCGAGACGGTGGACGACACGCACAGCGACGCCGTCGAGTTCCTGCTCGCATGGATGCCCTCGTCGGACCTCGGCTCGCTCCCGGCGGAGCTCCTCATTCGAAACGTCGAGCTCGCGGTCGAGGCGTGGCGGACGGCCTCGTGGGGGAACGAGATCGACCCGTACACGTTCCACACGTACCTGCTCCCCCACCGGGTCAGCCAGGAGCCGGTCGAGGATTGGCGCGGGAGGCTCCGGGAGCTCGGCCTGCCGCGCGTCGAGGGGCTCACGATGTCCGAGGCGGCGCTGGCCACCGGCCGTCTGGCTCGCGAGTGGGCCACCTATCGCGCGAGCTCGCGCCGCGACCAGGGACCCGTGACGACGATGGAGCGCGGCCTCGGACGCTGCGAGGAGGACATGATCCTCACGATCTGCGCTCTCAGAAGCGTCGGGATTCCCGCGCGAAGCTGCTCGACCCCGTGGTGGACGACCGTCGACAGCAACCACGCGTGGGTCGAGGTCTACGTGGGCCGCGACGAGGGATGGCATTACATGGAATCGTGCGACGCGTCAGCCTGTCTCGATCGGACCTGGTTCACGGAACGCGCCAAGCGGACCGGCATCGTGCTCTCGGTCGGCTACGGGGAGGCCCCGGTGCCCGAGAGGCTCGCGGCAGCCGTTCATGAGATCGACGACGGCGTCGTCATCCTGAACTCGACCGACGTCTACACGACGGCGGGAACGCTCGTCGTCGCCGAGCCGCGTGACCGAACGGGCGGGCCGGGGGAGGCGGCTGCGGACGAAGGCCGGAGGGGCGTCGAGTCGGACCGCGATGGCGGGCTCGACACCGGCGATGAACCACCGCGCGCGTTCATCCACATCTACAATTACGGCGGGCCGACGCCGCTCGTATCGAGGGAGTTCGGGAGCTCCACGCTCCTCGGCCCCGGTGACTACATCGTCACGGCCGAGGTGGACGGCGAGCCGTGGTCGGCGTTCGCGACGGTCGCCGGCGGAGAAACGACTCATGTGGAACTGGAACCGGGCCTCGGGCTCCTCGACGAGCCCGTCTGGATGCGCTACCCCGAGCACCCCGAGAGCGAACCCCGCGATTGCTCGATCGACCACGAGGATCCCGCGTGGCTCTTGCACCAGAGCGAGGTCGCCCGGCGGGACCTCGAACGCTGCCGGAAGTCGCTCATCACGTCCGACTGGGTCGAGCTCGTCTCGGGACGAGAGGACGCCCGCGAGCTGACGGACGCCCTCATCGACTGCGGGCCCGCCGCGGCGGAGTGGTGCGACGCCGTCACGACGCTCCCGCCCGAGCGACGACGGACGGCGCTCGACCTTATAGGGGTCATGGACGTGAAGGACTTCTACGAGATCGAGACGCGCGAGCTCGACGCGTTCATCGACGAGATCAATCGCGCGAGGACAGCCGCTCCTGAACTCCCCGACTCGCTGTGGGTGGAGTTCGTCATGTCGCCCCGGCTCTACTTCCAGCGGGGCAGTATGCGCTGGTGGACCGAGCTCCCATCGCTCGAGACCGAGAGCGAACTGCCGGCCCGCATCCGGGCGACCGTCGACGTGTTCCGCGAGCGCGTTCGTGAGGCTGAACGCACGCGGCTCGGCCACGTCGCCGCCCCGGAGGAGACGTGGCGAAGCGGCCTTGCGGACGCCGCAGCCGCCAGGGCGTGCCTGGTCGGTCTCCTTCGGAGGCAGGGCATCCCGGCCAAGGCCGAGCTCGGCGTCGACTACGTCGAGGCCTGGAACGGCACGGGCTGGTCGCGCGTCGAGCCGTTCCCGACCGACGAGGGCGCCGCGGAGCCCGTAGCAGACGAGTCCGAAGCGGCGTACGTCGTCGTGGAGTACTTCGACCGGGGAGTGCCGATCGAGAACGTCCAGACGTGGATCCACTCAAGACTGAACCGCTTCCGCGACGGGCGATTCGAGACCTGGTACCTCGGACAGCTGTCCGAGGGCGACGGACGCGTGGAGTGGATGCTCCCGCCCGACGAGTACTGGCTTTTCGGCGGGCTCAGGAACCCGCGCGGCGAGCCGCGCTTCGTATCCCGGAGATTCGCGGTCTCGGAGGGAGAGTCGCTCGCGTTCGCGATGGACATCGGCATACCGCTCGATGAATGGGCGGCGGCCGACCTTGTTCAGCGCAAGTGGGACCCGGGATCGGAACTCGTGGTCACGCGGCGCGGGCGGCAGGAACCGCTGGCTCACGCCATCGGCCGCGGCACGCGGCTCCTGGTCTTCACGATCACCGGACACGAGGCCTCGGTGGGCCACCTCGATGCGCTCCGCGCCCTCGATCTCGAGCGGGCGGGAATCTCGCTCACGGTCGTCCAGTTCGCCGGGCTTCCGGATCGTCCCGCCGACGAGCGGGCGCTGACCGTGACGCTTGAGGACGCCGAGGAGCATCTGGGCATCAGCAATCCCGTGGGGCAGCTTCCGCTCACGATCCTGCTCGACGACGAGGACGAGACCCTCGTCTGGCTCACTGGGATGCGGCGCGACATGGCGGACCAGGTACAGCGCTCACTCCGCCGCTAGCCTGAGGCGCGACACGCCTGGCCACCCGCGAGCCGCTTGACGCGCCGGTTCGACGATCGAGTCGGTCGGCGTCGCAGGCCCCGACGCCGGTCGTCTCACAGGCTCGCGGCGACCTCCTCGATGGCGGCGTGTGTCTCGTCGTCGTACGCGACGAGGACGACCCGCTCGAGCGAGGTGTCCCGCGCGAGGAAGGCGTCGATCTCGGTGAGTGCGACCCTGATGGCGTCGCGAAGTGGGTAGCCGTAGATGCCCGCGCTGATGAGCGGGAACGCGACCGAGGCGAGACCGTGCCGAACCGCGAGGCGCAGGCTCTCACGGTAGCTGCTCGCGAGCAGCTCCGGCTCCCCTCGCCCGCCGCCGCTCCAGACCGGCCCCACGGTATGGATCACGTGTCTGGCGCGAAGCAGGTAGCCGTCCGTGATCCGGGCCTCTCCCGTGGGACAGACCCCGAGCTTCTCGCAGGCCTTCGCGAGGTCCGGCCCCGCCGCCCGGTGGATGGCTCCTGAGACGCCGCCTCCCGGGGCGAGCCGGGGATTGGCCGCGTTCACGACGGCGTCGACGTCCAGCTCGGTGATGTCTCCGCGCACGATCTCGAATCGCTGATCCACGTTCCCTCCTCCACGTGCAGGCCGCTTCACACGTCCCGGCGGACTCCCATTCTACCCGCGACGTCGCGGCGCGACCAGCCCCGAAGGGCACCTCACGTTGCCCCCGACCGACGCCAGGACCACCCGGTCAAAGAGGATGAAACCGGCGGGGCGTTCCCGGTGTCTATGTGATGTACGGGAGACGCTCGCGATTCCCGTCTGAGCCCCAACCGCCGGGACGCTTGCGGCCGGCGATCTCCAACGGAGGTATGCATGCGACGCGCGCAGAGATACTGCCTGGCTCTGATGACCATCAGCGCAACGGTAGCCCTGAGCGGCTGCGCCTGCTGCGGCAGCGTAGAGGTCATCGAGATGCAGACCGACACCTTCTCGGTCCCGTCCGAAGAGGTCGAAGCGGTCGAACTCACCATCGAGCTCGGCGTGGGCGAGCTCAGGCTCGCCGGCGGAGCGGAGGAGCTCTGCTCGGGTGAACTCAAGTACAACGTCGCTGAATGGAAGCCGACGGTCGACCACTCCGTCCGCGACGGACGAGCGAGCGTTCGCGTCGCTCAGCCGAGCCTGCACGGGCTCTCCACGGGCAGCGGCGCGAGGAGCGCCTGGAGCATCGAGCTGTCCGATGATGTTCCGTCTCGCGTTGTCATCGACGTCGGGGTCGGAGACGCCCGGATCGACCTCTCGAACGCGCTCGTGGAGCGTGTCGATCTCGACACGGGCGTCGGCGACGTCCTCCTCGAGGTGGCGGAGGTGCGGCGCGATCTTGTCATCAGGATCGACAACGGCGTGGGTGACGTCGTCGTTCAGGTCCCCGAGGACATCGGCGTGCGCGTCGACTGTGACCGAGGCGTCGGCGGGTTCGACTACACCGGGCTCAAGAAGACCGAGCACGGCTACGTGAACGCCGCGTACAAGCCCGGCGGCGGAGGCATCACGATCTCCGTCGACTCCGGGGTGGGCGACGTCCGGATCCTCTCCGGAGCGATGAGCGCCAGCATCTGATCCTCTGCTCGTTTCTCTCAGTGCTTTCATCCCCCCGCGCCGTGGGACGGCGCGCCCCCGGGGCCCTGCGGCCGACGCCGCAGGGCCCTGTCGTCGCTCTCCCCTCTGTCTCGCTTGTCTCGGCCATGCGGATTCCGCTTGACGCGGCCGCCCCTCGTTCATATACTCGTAATCTAGTATCGCAATATCAGTATTAGTCCCTCGCCTCTTGCCGGGAGGACCGCACATGAGCAGCATCATCTGCACATCAGAAGCAGCTACGCTGGCGCTTCACGCGGCCGGTCTGCTCGCCGCGCACGACGGACCCCTGTCCACTCCCGTCATGGCGCGCGCGCTGGGAGCCTCGAGCGCCACACTCTCGAAGGTCATGCAACGAATGACGCACACCGGCATCGTCCGGTCGAAGCGCGGGCCGCACGGCGGATTCACGCTCGCCGTGGACCCGCGAGAAATCTCACTTCTCGAGATCTACGAGGCGGTCGAAGGACCGATCGAGGTGACCCGCTGTCTGCTCGGCGCGCCGGTCTGCGGGAAGAAGCGCTGTCCGCTCGGCGGGCTGTTCGAGCGCGTTTCCGGAGAGGTCGCTAGAAAGCTCGCGGAGACGCCTCTGGCGCGGTTCAAGGTCGCCGTGCCGCCCGACGTGAGCCTCGACGATGTGACCGGCTGAGCCGCCGGCGACACGGCTCCGGTTTCGATCACTCAACCTGAAGGAGGTCATCGATGTACTGCTACCAGTGCGAACAGACGGCGAAGGGCACGGCCTGCACGGCCGCGGGCGTGTGCGGGAAGGACGCCACCGCGGCGGCCATCCAGGATGC
>CAZAQL010000101.1:0-9505 GCA_964487295.1 uncultured bacterium
TGAAGCCGGCGCCGAACGCGTGGTGTCCGCCGAGATACGTGTCGTCGCCCTCGAGGTCGATGACCACCGACACCGGAAGTGAGGGGAGCGCTCCCCCTATGGGACGCGCGCCGTCGCCGCCGTCGAGCGGCTCGAGTCCCGTCGAGCGGCAGTCGTAGACGTCGTTCCCTCCCAGGTCGATGATCAGCGCTGCGCCGTGACCGTAGTACGTCGTGCCGGTGCCCCCGATGACGACGATCCCCTGGTCGGTCCGGCGAATCTCGATGACGTCGCCCCACGCGATCGACTCCGGGCCGACGCGTTCCGAGTACCGGTCGCCGCCGGTCGCCGGACCGTGGTGCCGCCTGAGATCGGACGCGACGGCGAGCGACGCATCGACCGCCTCGGCGACGATCGCGCCGGCGGAGGCGATGTGCCCGTAGCGGACGCGCCCCGCGACGACGAGAAGGCTGTCCCCGAGCGCGGCGCTCTCCTCCGCCTCCTGCTCCCGAACGTCGATCGGCTTGTCGGGGTCGAACTCCTCCTCCTCGAGCAGGACCGGGGCGTGCGCGATGAGAAAGGCGCGTTCCTCGTCGGAGAGCCCCGCGAAGGCGCGCTCAAGTTCCTCCGTGGCGTGTGCGAAGGCCGGGAGCAGTATCCCGAGCGCATCCGCGGCCTCCGGACCGGGTCCGGGACATGACTCAGGCCAGACCGAGAGATCGAGCTCCTTCGCCGCGGCGATGACGAGCTCGGACGCCCCGACGGGGGAGAGCACATCATCGGCGAGCCCGCGCACGTACCACTCCGTGTCGAGAGGGCGCTCGAGCAGACTGTCGACAACGGTCAGACGGAACGAGTCCGGCGCGTCCGCGTAGTCCGTCCTGAACGATAGGTCGGTCCTGGTGAGCGCGATCGCCCTGAGCGCGTCGTCGAGCGTCTCGGAGACACGTCGTGTGGCGTCCGTGGATCGCGCCGCGCCCGCGGCCTGCCCGACCGGCTCGGCCCGGCAGGTCACCGGCTGCGTCAGCGCGAGGGCGACCACGATGAGAAGCCTCGCCAGTGTTCGTGCGCCTGCTCTGGGCGTCATGGGTTCTCCTTTTCGGTCAGTCCGAGCCGCACGGCCTCCGCCGTGATGGGGAGTTCGTCGAAGCGCAGGCCCGTCGCGTGCGCGACGGCGTTGGCGATGGCGACCGCTCCGGGCATGGCCGGCGTCTCTCCGATCCCCTTGGCGCCGAAGGGCCCCAGTGAGTAGGGCGCCTCCACGATGTGACAGGATATCTCGGGTGTGTCGAGCGATGTGGGGAGGATATAGGTTGAGAAGTCGGGCGTCAGGATCGCGGGTCCGTCGGTCTTCATGGATTCGTAGAGAGCCATCCCCACGCCCTGCAACGCCCCACCCTCGATCTGCCCCTCGAGGGTGACCGGATTCAGGGCACGCCCGACGTCATGAACGGCGGTGATGCGCACGACGCGCACCTCGCCCGTCCTCGCGTTCACCTCGACCTCGGCGACGTGGGTCGCATAGGAGTAGACCGCGTAAGCGTCGCCCTGGCCGTCCTCGTCGAACGTCGACTCCGGGGCCGCGTACCATCCTTCAGCCGCCGTGTTGATGTTCCTGCGCCAGCAGAGCTCCGCAAGATCGGTGAAGGCGAGGTCGCGCCCGCCGGTCGAGACGATGCCTCTCTCAAACCGAATCTCTGAGGGTGACGATCCCAGCTCCCCGGCGGCCACCTCAGCGAGCGTTCCGCGGAGCTTCCTCGCAGCGTCGATGACGGCGTTGCCGCTCATGAGGGAGGTCCGGGACGCGACGCTCGGCCCGCTGTCCGGGACGACGCTCGTGTCGACGTGGTCGACGTGCACCCACTCGACCGGGATCCCGAGCACGTCGGCGGCCATCTGGGAAAGCACCGTGAGGAGCCCCTGGCCCATCTCGGTCCCGCCGACCGCCACCCGGAGCGAACCGTCGCGGTAGAGGTTAAGGTGCGCGCCAGACGCGTCGAGCGGCAGCCCCTTCGCGCCGAGACTCACTCCATAGTATATGGAGCCGATGCCGACGCCGCGCAGCACATGGGAAGCCGCCCCCCGGCGGTTCGCTCCCCCGGCCCGCTTCTCCGTCCACCCCGACTCGTCCCGCGCGACGCGCAGCGTCTCGGGGAGGCCGACGCTCTCCTCGAGCAGCTGTCCGGTCGCCGTTCTCCTGCCGACGGCGAGGCAGTTCGCCAGTCGGATGTCGATCGGGTCGAGGCCGAGCTTCCCGGCGATCTCATCGACGACGGACTCGTTCGCGAAGATCGTCTGGGGCTGTCCGAACCCCCGGAAGGCTCCGGTCGTCTGTCGGTTCGTATAGACGCCGTAGCCGTCCGTGCGGACGTTTGGGATGTCGTACGGACCGGTCGCGTGAGCGACCGACCGGAACAGGACGACCGGCGTGAGCGTGGAGTAGGCGCCCGCATCCGCGATGATGCGGATGTCCGCCGCCGTGAATCTCCCGTCCCGCGTCGCGCCCAGCTTGTAGCGCACGACCATGGGGTGGCGCTTGCTCGAGCGGTAGAAGTCCTCCTCGCGCGTGTGCACGAGGCAGACCGGTCGTCCGACGCGCCAGGCGGCGACCGCGGCGCACGCGCAGATCTCGCTCGGGACGTCCTCCTTGCCGCCGAACCCCCCGCCGGTGACCGTCTGGATCACGCGGACCCTGGCGAGCGGGATGCCGAGCACTCCCGCGACCGCCTTCTGCACGTAGTACGGGCACTGCATCGTGCCGTACACGGTGATCGTGCCGCCTTCCTCGGGCACCGCGATCGCGCCGAGCGGCTCCAGGTAGGAGTGTTCCTGATATCCCGTGCGGAACGTGCGCTCGAGCACGACGTCCGCCTCGGCGAAGCCGGCCTCGACGTCTCCGCGCCGGACCCGGTAGTGGAGGTACGCGTTGTCCCCGTCGTGAACGCGCGGCGCGGATGGCTCCATCGCCTCCTCAGCGTCGTACACCGCCTCCAGCTTCTCGAGATCGGGAACGACCAGTCGTGCTGCCTCCTGTGCCGCTCTCCTCGTCTCGGCGATGACGATCGCGACGGCGTCCCCCGAGTAGCGGACGCGCTCACCGGCGATCAGCGGCTGGTCGGCGTCGACGCACCCGACCTGATTCTCGCCCGGGATGTCCCGCGCCGTCAGCGCCGCCAGGAAGCCGGGCACGCCTCGCGCGGGGGTCGCGTCAACGCCGCGGACCCGGGCGTGCGCGACACCGGGGAGCACGAGTGACGCGTACGCCATGCCCGGGAATCTCAGATCATCGAGATACCGGGCCTTTCCTTTGACCTTGTCCACGGCATCGACGCGGCGCACGGACGAGCCGATGGCCGTCCCCTCCGGTCGGACATCCCGCTTCATGAGAGACCCCCTTGACGACCGTCCGCGCGACTTGCGTCGCGGCGGCTTCGCGATCTGCACCGTTCCGGCGCGACTCGACCCTAGCTGAAGCCGCAGTCGGAGTCAAAGCCCACGCGTGCCCGTCCGCGGGAGTGGGCTCGCGGGGACTGAGTGGTTGCTCATAAAACACGACAAAACCCGCTCTTGCGGCGAATCTCCGGCACGGAAGGTGCAACATTGCGTCATGGAGACACGCACCGCCGGACGGCGCGCACGGGGAGCCGCCCGCGCACGCCGCGCGGGCACGCGCGTGCCGCACGGACCCGCGCAAACGCGCACTCTCAGCGTGTCCGCCCGTGGCGGACGTCGACCGGCGCCGCGGTCTGTGGAACCCATGCCCTGGATCCGAGGAGGACGGCCATCAGCGAGCAGATCCCGAACGAGAGCATCCTCAGCCGAACCAGCGCGCTCATGCGACGCGACATATTCTACGAGGCCGACGCGTCGGGGACGATCACGTATGTCTCCTCCGGAGCGGAGCGCTATGGTTTCGACGCGGATGCGCTGGTCGGGGAGGAGCTCCTCTCCATCGTCGCGCCCGAGCATCGAGAGCGCGTCGCCGGGGAGTTCGCCCGGACGCTCATGACGGGCGACGAGTTCCCGAGCGAGGTTCCCCTGGTCGATCCAGAGGGCCGCGTGCACTGGTTCGAGGACTGCGCGATCGTCGTCCGCGAGAACGGGCGGGCCGTCGCCATCTCAGGGTTCCTCCGCGACATCTCGGCACGCAAGACGTCGGCCGTTCATCTCGACCACCTGCGTGCCGTCCTCGACGCGCACCGGAGCATCGGCAAGCTGGTTCTGAGGTCCACCACGCCGCAGCGCCTCGTTCAGGGCGTCGTCGACGAGCTCGTGCGGACGCGCAGCTACGAGAACGCGTGGATCGCACTCGTGGACGGTCAGGGGGGCGTGAGGACCATCGCGCACGCCCTCGTCGACAAGGACATGGAGGTGCTGAGGAAGCGGATCGAGAGCGGGATGCCGCCCGACTGCTGGAACGAAGCGACGACCGCGTCAGGCGCCATCGCGATCGAGGACCCGACCGAGTTCTGTCGTGGGTGCCCGATCGCGGGGCATCACCACGGCAACGGCGCCATGAGCGTCCGCATCGAGTACGCGGGGGTCACCTACGGCTTTCTCAATGTGTCGATCGCTCCGCTGTTCCTCTCGAATCACGACGAGACCGCGTTGCTGGACGAGGTGGCCGACGACATCGCGTACGCGCTTCACAACATGGAGCTCGCCGCTCGCAAGCGCGAGGCGGAGCTCGCGCTCATAGAGAGCGAGACCAGGTATCAGATGCTCTTCGAGGATTCCCACGACGCCGTCTACGTCACGTCGCTCGACGGGAGGATCCTCGAGGCCAACCAGGCGATGCTCGCGCTCTTCGGACTGACGCGTGAGGAGATGATCGGCGCGGACGCGCACACGTTCTACGCGAACCCCGACGATCGGGCCGGATTCCAGCGGGCCATCGAGCGAAGCGGGAGCGTGGCCGACTACGAGATCCGACTCAAGCGGCGCTCCGGCGAGATCATGGACTGCCTGTTGACGACGAGCGTCAGGCGGGGCGCCGACGGGTCGATCGTCGGGTACCATGGGATCATCCGGGACGTCACGAGGCAGAAGCAGGCAGAGCGGGCGCTCTTCGAGAGCGAACGACTCTATCGTACGATCTTCGAACTCTCGCCCGAGGCGATCGTGCTGCTCGACCGTCGCGGGACGTTTCTCGCGGCCAACGACCGGCTCACCGACTGGCTGGGCTACACGCCCGATGAGGTCGTCGGCAGACGCCTTCTCGAGATGCCGTTCTTCACGGTGAAGAGCAAGACCATCGTGATCCGGAAGTTCCTGAGGAGGCTGAGCGGCAGACCCGTGGCCCCCTACGATCTCGACTTCGTCGCCAAGAGCGGCAAGCGACGCATCGGCCGTATCGTCGGGACGGTCGTAACGGACGACGCAGGTCGCCCCGAGGCGGACATCGTGATGATCTCGGACGTGACCGAGCAGCGCGAGGCGGAGGTTGCGCTTCGCGGGTCGCGCGAGAAGATCGAGGGTCTCCACGGGACCGCGCGCAGGCTCGAGGCCTGCGAGACCGAGGACGAGGTCTGTCGCGTCACGGTTGACGCCGCGAAGACCGTCCTCGGATATCCTCGCTGTGTCGTGGCGCAGGCCGCGGACGGTGAGCTCAGACTGAGGATGCAGTGTTCCGAGACGGCGGCCGAGTGCGCCGGGGGCGGCGACGCCGTCGACTCGGGACCGATCCACGAGGCGCACGCACGGCGGACGAGCGTCGTGTTCCCGGCGCCCGGTGCGGCGGCCCCTCATCCCGAGAGCGTCTTTGGCCTCGCATGCGGGATCTGCGTGCCGCTGGGGGACGAGGGTGTCTTCTGCGTCGGGTCGGAGGAGCTGTGCCAGTACGGCGACAAGGACGTCAGGCTGCTCGAGCTTCTCCTCGGTCACACGGGCGAGTCGCTCCGGCGCATCAGGCTGCTCGCGAGGCTGCGGGAGCAGGCCACGCGGGATTCGATGACGGGACTCTACAACCGTCGCTACTTCACCGAGGCCATCGGCCGCGACGTCGAGCGGAGCCGTCGGCACGGCCGGGGCATCGGCTTCCTGATGATCGACGTCAATCACTTCAAGGCCATCAACGACACGCACGGACACCAGGTCGGCGACGACGTGCTCCGCGCGGTGGCGGGCTTCCTCGAGCAGCACGTGCGTGCCAGCGAGATGGTGGTGCGGTTCGGTGGCGACGAGTTCCTCGTCGTCATGCCCGACATCGGAGACGATACCGACGCCGTGAAGACGCGACTCGCGGAGGCGTTCGAGGCGTGGGTCGCAAGCGACGATGCGCCCTTCGACTTCGAACTCGGGATCGCGATCGGCGGCGCCTTGTGGGATCCGTACGGCTCCGCGAGCATCCAGGAGACCATCGCGGCGGCCGACGAACGCATGTACGAGGACAAGCGGCGGCAGCGCGTCCAGGATCCTCGGTGCCTCTCTGACGAGAGCGGTGTTTCGGAACGGCCGGGAGCGTAGTAGAGTATTGCCACGCTGTATCCGTCAACAGGCGGATCACTCACTCCCCCCTCGACGCACAACAGGAAGGCGCTGGTCACGACGATGGCGAGCGACGCAAGCACCACACTCTCGAACACCGTTCCCCGACTCCGCGAGGCGATCGTACGCCATGCCCGGTATACGCTCGGTCTGGAGCCCTCGGAGCTTGGCTGTGATGACATGTTCCGTGCCGTGAGCCTCGCCGTCCGCGAGTTCCTCGTAGACGGCATGTTGGCCACGGAGCGGCGCTACGACTCGCACGACGCGAAGCGCCTGTACTACCTCTCCATGGAGTTCCTCGTCGGTCGCTCGCTCGGGAACAACCTGCTGAACCTCGGCCTCTTCGACTCCTGTCGTCGCGCGGTGGAGGATCTCGGCGTCGACCTCGAGGAGGTCCGCGAGTGCGAGCGGGACGCGGCCCTCGGCAACGGCGGACTCGGTCGCCTGGCGGCCTGTTTCCTGGACTCTCTCGCGACGCTCGACATGCCGGGCTACGGCTACGGCATCAACTACCAGTACGGCCTCTTCAAACAGCGCATCGATCACGGCTACCAGCGCGAGCAGCCCGACAACTGGATGTCATCGTCCAACCCGTGGCTGCTCGAGCGCTCCAACGAGTCGATCGTCGTGCCCGTCTACGGGTGGGTCGAGGAGCAGCGAGACGCGCTCGGACTCCCGAGGCGCGTGTGGCTCGGCCAGCGGATCGTCATCGGCGTTCCGTCGGACATGCCGATCGTCGGCTACGGCGGCAGGACGGTGAACTTCCTCCGCCTCTTCTCGGCGCGCTCCTCCGAGGACTTCGACATGCAGATCTTCAACCAGGGCGAGTACCTCCGCGCCGTGCAGCAGAAGATCGCGTCGGAGACCGTCTCGAAGGTGCTCTACCCCTCCGACTCCGTCGAGCAGGGCCGGGAGCTCAGGCTCATCCAGGAGTACTTCCTGGTCGCGTGCGCCGTCCGCGATCTCGTCCGGCGCTTCGACGCGAAGCACGATCGCATTGACGATTTCTCCACGAAGGTCGCCATCCACCTCAACGACACGCACCCGGCTCTCGCGATCGCCGAACTCATGCGCATTCTCATCGACGAGCGGAACGTCGTCTGGGAGAACGCGTGGAAGATCGCCCAGGAGACCTTCGCATACACGAACCACACCCTCATGCCGGAGGCCCTCGAGACCTGGCCCACGGCGCTCCTGCACCGCGTCGTGCCTCGGCACCTCGAGATCATACGCGAGATCGACGAGCGCTTCGGGGAACATCTTCGCGACGTGTGGCCGGAGGACGCCGCGAGGCGCCGCCACGTGCGCATCGTCGATACGGTCGGGGAGGAGCGGGTGCGCATGGCTCACCTCTCGATCGTGGGAAGCCACTCGATCAACGGGGTCGCCGATCTTCACACCGAGCTTCTCAAGAGCGATGTCGTTCCGGACTTCAACGCGCTCTGGCCGGAGCGCTTCAAGAGCGTGACGAACGGCGTGACGCAGCGGCGGTGGCTTCAGAAGGCGAATCCGGCGCTCGCGTCCCTGCTCGACCGGACCATCGGCGCGTCGTGGGTGACCGATCTGGAGGAGCTCCGCCGGCTCGAGAAGCACCTCGACGATGAGTCATTCCTCGACGCGTTCGCCGCGGCGAAGCACGAGAACAAGGAGATCCTCGCCGCGACGATCCTCGAGACCACGGGCACGAGGGTCGATCCCTACACGATGTTCGACGTGCATGTGAAGCGCATCCACGAGTACAAGCGACAGCTGCTCAACGTGTTGCGCATCGTGCACGAGTACATCCAGCTCGTCGACGACGGCGTCGAGCCGGCCGCCCCGCGGACCTACATCTTCGCGGGGAAGGCGGCGCCCGGGTACTGGGCGGCGAAGCAGATCATCAAGCTCATCAACAACGTGGCCGACATCGTGAACCGCGACGCGAAGGCGACAGGTCTCATGCGGGTCGTCTTCCTGCCAGACTACCGCGTCTCGCTGGCCGAGCGGATCATACCTGCGGCCGACGTCAGCGAGCAGATCTCAACTGCGGGAACCGAGGCATCAGGGACCGGCAACATGAAGCTCGCCATGAACGGCGCCCTGACGGTGGGCACTCTCGACGGCGCGAACATCGAGATCCGTTCGGAGGTGGGCGAGGAGAACGTGTTCATCTTCGGCCACACGGCCGATGAGATCGCCGATATTCGCGGCCGGCGCGCCTACGATCCGCGTGCGCTCCGCGAAGCCGACGAGGGGATCCGCCGGACACTCGACGCGCTCGCCTCGGACCGGTTCAGCCCGCGGGAACCGGGTCTCTTCGAGTGGGTGCACGACGCTCTGATGAGCCCGGACGATCCGTATCTTCATCTCGCCGATCTTCCCTCCTATAGGGAGGTGCAGGGGCGAGTCGGCGCCGAGTACCGGGACCAGGGAGGATGGCGCAGGAAGGCTCTCCTCAACGTGGCGCGTATCGGACGCTTCTCGAGCGACCGGGCCGTGAGAGAGTACGCGAGGGATATCTGGGATCTGCAGGCGTTCCCGCCGGACAGCGGCGAGAGCGACGGGTCCGACGCCCGCGAGGAAGAGCGCCCGTCTACTGCTCCGAGAGCGCGTCCCTCACCTTCGTGACGAGCTTCGCCGCGAGGTAGGGTTTCTGGATGAACCCCGCGAGACCCTTTCCCACGAACCGGTCGGCGATCTCCCGCTCCCCGTAGCCGCTCGAGAGGATGATGGGAAGATCGGGATCGAGCTCCCTCAGCTCGCGGAACGTCTCCTCTCCCCCCATGTTCGGCATCGTCAGATCGAGGAGGACGCAGACGATCCTGTCGGCGTGCTTCCGGTAGGCCTCGATGGCCTTGACGCCGTCGGAGGCCGTGATGACCTCGAAACCGGCCCGCTCGAGCATCCGCTGGGTCACGCTTCGCACCGTCTGTTCGTCGTCCACGAGAAGCACCGAGCCTCCGCCCTGGCCCCAGGCGGCTCGCGGCTCGCGCTCGTCGCCGCGCGCCGCGGCCATCTCCTGCTGGTCGCCGGCTGCGGGAATGAGCACACGGAACGTCGT
>CAZAQL010000102.1:0-9392 GCA_964487295.1 uncultured bacterium
CGACCAGAAGGCAGGATACCGCATGGGGCGACGCCGTTCAAGCCCGCGCAGCGCCCGCTTGACACCATGTGCCATTGCTGATAAAATCCAGACATCCGCTGTGCGTTCTCCGGGACCGTGCTGCGCGCGGCCACGTCAGACCCCGAGTGCGGCCCGCGAGCCGCGTGGAGGATCCACCATGAGCTGCCTCAGAGCCTTGCCGCCTCTCGTCGTCATCGTCACGCTCATCGCCATGCTGGCGGGTCCGGCGCCCCTGCTCGCCACGGTCCACTACGTCGCTCAGAGCGGCGGCGACTTCACGACGATCAAGACCGCCGTCAACGCCGCCGCGGACGGCGACACCGTGCTCGTGGCCGCCGGCACCTACTCGGGTCCCTCGAACACGGACATCGACCCCGCCGGCAGAAACATCGTCATCGTCTCGGAGAGCGGCCCCGACGCCACGGTCATCGACTGCTCAGGCGGAGCCCCCTACCGGCGCGGCGTCTACTACCACAGCGGCGAGGACACGACCTCGGTGGTCGACGGGTTCCACTTCACGAGCGGTGTGTCGGTCATGGGCGGCGGCATCAACTGCACGGGGGCATCACCTCTCATCAGGAACTGCGTCTTCACCGGCTGCGGGGTCGCCTACGGCGGAGCCCTCTACCTCAACCAGTCACAGGCCGTCGTGCGCGACTGCTCGTTCCTGCGCAACGACGTGTTCGTATCCGGGGGCGCGATCTGGATCGAGAACTCCACCCCCGTCATCGCATCATGCGTCATCGACAGCTGCTCGGCCGGGTTCATCGCGGGTGGCATTCTCATCCACGAGGGAGGCTCGACGACGGTTCGCGACGTGACGATATCCAACTGCGGCTCGGGCGGCGAGGGTGCCGGGGTCTACTGCCAGGACGCGCCGAGCTACTTCTTCGGCGTGGAGTTCATCGCTAACACGGCCGACTCCACAGACGGCGGCGGTCTCTACGCCAACTGCGACGTGACGCTCGAAGACTGCCTCTTCCAGGACAACTACGCCGGCGGCGACGGCGCCGGGCTCTACTGCATCGGCGCTACGCCGTCGCTGGCGGACTGCGACTTCGTCTCGAACTGGTCAGACGCGGCGGGCGGCGGCATCTGCGCCGACGATGCGCAGCTGTCGATCACCGGCGGCGACCTTCGGAGCAACTTCGCGGCCATGGGTGGCGGCGTGTTCGTCAGCGGGGCCGTCCTGCCTCAGATCACGGGAGCCGGCTTCGCCGAGAACGAGGCCGTGATCATGGGAGGCGGCATCTACGGCGAGCTTCTCTCGCTGCCGTTCTTCACCGACTGCGTGTTCGAGGACAACACGGCGGTCTTCGGCGGCGCAATGGCGCTCGACGCCTCGTCGGGCGGCGCCATCGAGTCCTGCGTCTTCACCGGGAACTCGGCCGAGTCGGGCGCCGCGCTCGACATCGCCTCGGGCTCTGACACCGCCATCACGTCCTGCACGCTCTCGGGCAACGCCGCGGTCCCCGGCGACGGCGCCATCGCATCGACCGACTCGTCGCCCGGGATCGACCACACGATCATGGCCGGCACCGAGAGCGGCGCGGCCATCGTCTGCCACGGCTCGCCGACTCCGAGCACGACGCGCTCCTGCGTCTTCGGCAACGCCGCGGGCGACAGCCTCTGCGGCGACCACTCGGACAACCTGTTCTCAGACCCGCTCTTCTGCGACGCCGGCGGCGGCGACCTGGGGCTCCATGACGACTCGCCGTGCCTCCCGGGGAACAACGCCTGGTCAGAGCTCGTGGGAGCCCTGGTGGCCGGCGGATGCGGTCCGTCCACGGGGGTCGATGAGCCGATCGAGCAGCTGGGTCTCGCGCTCCGTCCCGCCCACCCGAATCCGTTCACGTCGGCGACGACGGTCCGATACCATCTCCCGGCCGGTGTCGGCGGAGCGACGCTCGACGTCTACGACGTGGCCGGGCGTCTCGTCCGGAACCTCGAAACCCGCGCCGTCGAGGGCGATCACGCGGTCGTCTGGGACGGCCTGGACGCGCGCGGCGCCGCGCTGCCATCCGGCGTCTACTTCGTGCGCATCCGAACGCCGCGGGAGACGCGTGAGTCAACGGTCGTCCTCGTCCGCTAGATGGGGAGACCCTGAGGTCGACGGTCGTACCCGTCCGCCAGAACCGGAGGTCATCATGCAGCGCTCGCATGCGCTCTCGATACTCGTCGCCGCGGTGCTCGCGACCGCCGTCTGCCCGCGGAACGCCCGAGCCGATACGGTGCACGTGCCATCCGAGCACCCGACGATCCAGGCCGGCATCGACGCGGCCGGACCGGGTGGCACGGTGCTCGTCGCGGCGGGCACCTACTCGGGCGCGGGGAACACCGGCATCGACATGCGCGGCTTCTCGGCGACGGTCAGCGGCGCGGGCGTCGGGGCGACCGTCATCGACTGCGCCTCATCGTCCCGCGCCTTCACGCTCTCTTCACCCGACGACTCGCTCGCGGTCATCGAGAACCTGACCGTGCAGAACGGGTCCGCCACGCTGGGCGGGGCCATCTCGATCTCGGCCGCCTCCCCCACGATAAGGGACTGTGCGTTCGAGAGCTGCGCCGCCGATGACGGCGGGGCCATCTACGCCGCGAGCACCGCGACCCCGACCATCCAGGACTGCACCTTCACGAGCAACACCGCGTGGGACGGGGGCGCGCTCTACATCAGCAGCTACGGGGGCAGCATTGAGCGATGCACGTTCGAGGGATGCTCCGCGTCGAGCGGCGGAGCCCTGTATCTGGACGATCCGTGCGAGCTGGCGCTCGTGGAGGCGTGTCTCTTCAGGGGCAACTCGGCCGGCCTCGGAGGTGGCGTCTACTACTCCTACGCCGAGACCTCGTTCGACGGATGCACGTTCTACGGCAACACGGCGCAGTTCGCCGGGGCCGGCCTCTACATCCACGGCAACTACAACGTCCCCGAGGTCACGCGGTGCTCGTTCGTCGCCAACGACGGCGGCGGCGTGCACTCGTTCATGAGCGAGATCTCGTTCTCGCAGTGCATCTTTGCCTTCGACGAATCCGCCGAGGGCTTCCGGTGCGGGCACGTCAACTACGACCCGGTCATCACGCACTGCTACTCCTTCGGCAACGCCGGCGGAGACAGCCTGTGCGGAGCGCCCTCGGACAACCGCTTCGAGGATCCGCTCTTCTGCGGCCTCGCAACGGGAGACCTCACGCTCTGCTCGAACTCGCCATGCATCGAGGGGCTGAACCCGTGGGGGCTCGACATCGGCGCGCACGGACCCGGCGGCTGCGGCCAGTGCGACTCGCCGGTCCACGATCTGAGCTGGGGGGTCCTGAAGGGGTTGTACCGCACGGATTGAGGAGCCTGCCGTCCCAGGGCTTCCACCGGTCAGCGGTCCGAACGCACGAACGCACGAACGCACGAACGCACGTCCCCGCCGCGACCTCAGGATCACCACACGCTACATCAGAGCGCCCACGACGACCGACGCAACGACGCCCAGCAGCGTTCCCGCAGCGGCCTGCGCCGGCGTGTGCTGGTTGAGGCGCCAGCGCGACCAGCTCATGAGAGAGACGGTCACGACGGCCGGCACGGCGGAGCCCGCCATGCCTCCGATGAGGATGCCGACCAGGCCGGCCGACGCGCAGTGCACGCTGATCTTCCAGAAGAGCGTGATGACGAAGACGACGGTGGCCTGCGCGAAGAGGACGCCGGCGAGGACGGTCATCGGAGCGGGGGCCGAACGCGCGTAGAGCACGAGCCATGCGACGCCCATGCAGAGCGCCATCACGCCGAGGGGGCTGTACCGCTCCTCCCGTGTCTCAATGTCGATGTCGCCCACACGTCCGCGCCGCACGAGCTGCACGAGGTAGGCGAGCGGGACGATGACCGCGACCACGGCGTAGAGCCACAGCCAGCGCCAGACGCCCGGCCCCGGTGACTGGCGGGCCTGAATGGCCATCGCCGCGATGACGAGGACCGGCGGGCTCGCGACGAGCGAGACGACCGCCGCGATGTGCCTGTCCCAGACCCTTGCTGCCACTCCCCGCTCCTCTCCCGCGTGACACCTGACGCATCCACACCGTGCTTGTGATGATACCACGCCGACGGGCCCCGGGGGAAGCAGCCCGGCGGCGCTTCGGCCCCCCGGTCCGGCCCGACCGCCCGGGCGGAAGACGCTCGCGACACACGCGGCCGTTGCCGCGGAACGCGCCGTCTTGGTAGAATCGAGGAGGATAGCGGTTCAGCAACGACCATCGTCCGCACACGGGAGTCTCACAGCATGCAGGGATTGCGATCGCGCTTCATCCTGGCCGTCTCGGCCGTCGTCCTCATCCTCGTCGCGGCCTCGGGCGCGGCAGCGCCGGTTGGCGGACCCGCGGTGATCCGGACGATCACGCCGCCGGGCGACTCGCCCTTCGGCCTCGACTACGTCGAGGACCAGTACGGCGTCGGGACGATCTACCACACGGACAACTACACGGGCGACGTCTACTCGATCACGACGGGCGGCCACGCCACGCTCCTCTTCAACGTCCCGGACGCGCTCGGCGAGCCCTACACGCACTACCGGGCGCAGGGCATCTGCTACGTCGGCTCCCCCGACGACCAGCGCTCCGGCACGCTCTACATCCTCGAGGCGGACCGGGGAGGCTCCCCGTACTACACGTACGTCTACTCGTTCACGATGGACGGGACACACCTCAACACGTACGACGTGAGCGACATCGTCGACAGGGGCATGGGGATCACGTTCGATGGCAATCACTTCTGGGTCGTCGGCAACGTGACGCTCGTCGAGTGCGACATGAGCTTCAACCTCGTGCAGTCGCACACGCTGCCCTGGTACGTCGGTCAGGGCGGCCTCGATTTCGACCCGTCCACCTACCGGCTCTACAACGCCCCGGTGCTGGGCCAGCGCGTCGTTGTCTTTGAGCGCGGAGCGGTCGACTACGACTACACGTGGTCCACGGCGATCTACAACGTGCCGGCGCTCGCCATCGGCCACGTGACGCGCGAGACCCGGACACTCTGGATCATGGACAACTCCCAGGTGCAGGGCGTGATCACCGAGATCCACGACGACTACTACGACCCGGTCGAGAGTGCGAGCTGGGGCGCCATCAAGGCCCTGTATCGCTAGAGCACCAGCGCGTACCCTATCTTCGCGAAGACCGTGCGCTCCGCCTGCGTCAGCTCGAACTCATCGGTCCCGAAGTGACCGTCCGAGTAACCGAGGAAGAACACGGTCTGCGGGTTGATCTTGTACGAGAGCAGCAGCTGGGTCGCCAGCCCGCTCTCCTCAGGGCTGTAGTAGTCCGCGTAGGCGTCCGGGTAGTTGTCCAGGTTGTACGTGTAGTCCTCGTACTGGACGACCGCCCGCGCGAACAACCGCGGCGTGAACTGGTAGACCGTTCGGAGGAAGATGAGGTTGGCCGCATACAGCTCGCCGTCGTCGACGTCGAACCTCTCGTACGTGTAACCGATGCGAGTGGAGAGACCGCGGCCGAGCTTCGACTCGATGGTCGCTCCGACGTTCGTCCCTCTGCCGGTCTGCGCATTCGCGTAGTCGATCGACTCACCGTAGTTGCCGTACGCGAGAAGATAGAGCGACCCGGTAGGCCAGTAGCCGGCGTCGGCGCTGACCTGCCACGTGTCGAAATCCTCTCCCCCATACTCGCTCCTGCCGAGCCATCCGTTGATGTTGACGTCGGCCTGCTTCGGCCCGTCGTAGTTGAACCACATGTTGTACCCGCGGGTCCTCGGGGTCTCGTCCTGATACGCCTCGTAGGTGTAACACCCCCCGAGATTCAGCATCGTCCACCAGCTTCCCGCCTCGCGGTTCCACGTATGACCGAGGCCGACCTCCGTGTGCGTGTAGCCGACGCGCGGCATGTAGCCGAGGTCCGTTCTGAAGTCGTCGCCGGTGTTCGAGTAGTTGGCGTAGACGTCCAGGCCGCTCGTGTACCGCCCGAGGTTCAGCGAGTAGCTCAGATCATCGAACTCGTCCTTCGGCTGGCCGTAGTCGAAGTCACCATCGCCGGGATCGTCGATGGCCTCGGGGTAGTCTGTCTGCGACGCCTCGATCCCTATGTCGAGGTTCACGCTGTTGATCGGCCAGAGGTCCACATCCAGGCCCGCCACGCGGTTGTGGTAGCCGTCGCCCTCCCGGCCGTTGTAGTAGACGTCGACGGTCGAGCTCTCGCTGACATCCTGTCTGTACGTGAAGGCTGTCGCGGTGGAGCGCTCGTCGAGCGACACCGACCGTGACCGCTGGGATCCGGAGAGGATGAGGTTCGTGATGTCGTCCTCTGCCACGAGGAGCCCGAAGGCTCCGCTTCCCGCCTTCCCCGTGAGCTTCACGCCCCAGTTCGGAGAGGCAATCGACCGCGAGTAGAGCCCGTTGAACGTCCCTGAGCTCTCGAGGAAGAACGGACGCTTCTCCTCGTAGTAGAGCGCGTACTGCCGGTTGACGTCGAGCTGGAACGCGTCGGCCTCGACCTGTGAGAAGTCCGGATTGACGGCGGTCGAGAAGGTGATGTTCGGCGTGATGCCCCAGCTCCCGGTCACTCCGACCTCGTACTCGTCGTCCACGTCCCCGAAGTCCCCGTCGGGGAACCCCTCGCGGAACTGCGTCCCGATGGCGGAGACCGTCGGCGTGATCTCGATGTCGCGCCCCGGCGTGGCTCCCGCGAACCCGATGAGCTTGTCCATCTGACAGCGGTAGCAGTTGTCGTCGCGATCCCGCTCGTAGAGACTGATATGGTAACGGACGTCTCGGGGCCAGCTCCGGACCGCGTCCACGCCCCAGATCTGGTCGCTGTCGACCGACTGGAACCGAATCGCGTTGAACGGGATGGCCATCTCCACGCTGTAGCCCCAGTCGTGGATCCTCCCGGCCGAATCCCAGATGGCGTCCCACGAACTCCCGTCGCCGTGCACGCCGCTGGCGGTCTCGCCCTGGATCCCGAGCGGGTTGCAGGCGAACTCATACCCGCCGCGCTGGTCGTTGTAGGTATCGATCCCGATGACGACGAACTCGTCGTCCCACATCGCGTCGTGGTCGCACAGGTGCGCGACGATCTGCGACGGGTCCGGGTCGTAGGCGCGCCACCCCACGTAGAAATAGTCCTCGTCGTAGGCCAGGAGCATGTCGGTCTCGACGGGCGCCGGGATGTTGTACCCGGGGCGCACCTCGTTGTTGACGCCCATGAGGAGCGCCTCGTCCCAGACGGCCTCGTCGAGGACGCCGTCGATCACGATGGGGGTCGTGACGCGCGGGACCCTCTGAGGCACCTTCTCGACGCGCTCGATGGCATCGGCCGTGAGCGGCCCCAGCGCAACGTCGCAGACGAGCGCCGACCCAAGCAGCACTTGAGCAGTCCGGTTCATGATGTCTCCTGGATGATGTGCGGCACGCCGCGCACGGTTCCGCGCGGGATGCCTCCTGGCGAGCGTCTGGGGGGACCGTACGGCTCGCAAGGTTCGACACGAGCTTCGCAGGCAGGGTTGAGCCGGGCGCCGGGAATGCGGAGAGAGAGACGGCGGCGAGGAGGAAGACGGCGCTCCGGAGGAAGGAGAACCTCTACCGCGACTCCCACTCGAGGGTCTCGAGGTGCTCCCTGAGCTCGCCGGCGGTGCGGAACTTCCGGAGGATGAGCGAGCGCTTGAGCCCGCAGCAGACGGCCTTGATCTCCGGCGGCTGGTTGCGGTAGCGGGACCTCCCGCCGACGGAGTCGTAGAGAATGCGGACAAGGTCGCAGACGTCGTCGTGGATGTTCCTCGCGCTCGGCCGCCCCCAACGATAGAGATCGACGAGCTTCACATCGAATCCGAGGCCGATGCGGGAGACGATGATGTTGTCCGTGTGGAGGTCGCCGTGATACTCGCCGAGGTGGTGGATGCTCTCGATCCCGGCTGCGAGCTCGTGCAGCAGGTGCAGCGCCTGGAACGCATCCAGCCTTCCGCCCGGCTGCCGTCTGAGGAAACGGCTCAGGATCTCTCCCTCGACGTACTCGGAGACGAGGAACGGCACACGGCGCCCCTGGCACTCGATGACGTCCCGCGTGTGGTACTGGATCAGGATCGGGCAGTGGCGGAGCCGGTGCAGCTTCTGGGCGTAGAAGCGGAGCGCGCGGTTGCGTGGGTTCCGGTGCGGGAAGAAGAACTTCGCGGCCCGCTCGATCCCGGTCCCGCGCTCGCGCACGAGATAGACCTCACCCTCCCAGCCGGAGCCGAGGCGCGAGATCACCTCGAACTTCCCGGCCAGCACCGTGCCCGGGCGAAACTGAAAGGCCACGATACGCCCGCGTCTGTCGCTCTTGGCCATCCTGCCCTCCTCTGCTCAGAGTATACGCCAGGCGCTCCCCGAGGTCGACCTGTTCCGGCTTGCCTCGCCCGGAGCGCGGGTGTAGGCTGCGGGCGAACGGACGTCGAGGAGGACACGCTGCCGGCTCCGGCCGCCGGAGCCGGATCAACGGGAGGCCCATCATGCCCACTCGCTTCGTACCTGGATTCTCGAGGAAGCGCGGGCTTCCGCCCGGCCAGCTGGTCCACATCGGCCGCAGCACCGACGCGACCGTGAGTATCACGGTGTTCGACTATTCGCCGGACAGCATCGAGGAGAGCGTTGCCGCGGACGCGGAAGAGTGCTCCCGCCACAGGGACTCACCTTCGGTGTCCTGGATCAATGTCGACGGTGTCCACGACCTGGGCGTGATCGAAGGGTTCGGAGAGGTCTTCGGGCTGCACCCTCTCACGCTTGAGGACATCACAAACACGCACCAGCGTCCGAAGCTCGAGGAGTTCGAGGGCTACCTCTACATCGTGCTCAAGATGCCCCACCTCGACGTGAAGACCGGAGAGTTCGTCGACGAGCAGGTCTCGTTCATTCTCCGGCAGGGCTGCGTGCTCTCGTTTCAGGAACGGCCCGGCGACGTGTTCGAGCCGATCCGCGACAGGCTGCGCAAGGCCCGGGGACGCATGCGCAGGGCGGGCGCCGACTACCTGATGTACGCGCTCGTGGACGCGGTCGTCGACGGTTACTTCGTGATGCTCGAGTCCATCGGCGAGCGGGTCGAGTCGCTCGAGGAGGAGCTCTCGCGCGAGCCCTCCCAGGAGCTGATGCGAGCGATCCATGGGCTCAAGCGCGAGACGATTCTCATTCGGCGCGCCATATGGCCGCTTCGCGAGGTCATCAGCGCACTCTCGAAGAATGAGTCGGCGCTCATCGAGGACTCCACCATGCTCTATCTCCGGGACGTCTACGACCACACGATCCAGGTCATCGACACGATCGAGTCGCTCAGGGACATGCTCTCGGGGCTTCTGGACCTCTATCTCTCCAGCGTCAGCAACCGCATGAACGAGGTGATGAAGGTACTCACCATCATGGCCA
>CAZAQL010000103.1:0-9249 GCA_964487295.1 uncultured bacterium
GCGAGTACTCGAAGATGAGCATCTGCGCGAGCTGATGAACGTCGCGATCGGAGAGCCCCTCGAGGAACGGCGCGAAGAAGACGTTCACCGCATCCCAGCCAATCGCACCCGCGAAGTGACCCTGAAGCGCGGCCGAGAACTTCACCATGTGCGCGAGCAGAATGTCCGGATGCTTTGCCGGCTTCGCGATGGAGAGCGCATTCGGAAGCGAGAGCCCGAACCTCTTCACGTACTCCAGCGACTGGCCGGAGCAGTACGGTCGATCGAAGAAGCCGAGATCGTGAAGATGGATGTCGCCTCGCGCGTGCGCGTCGGCCACGTCCTGGCTGAAGACGTCGAGCAACGCGTACTGCTTCTTGATCGACTCGGCCAGCGTCATGTTCGTCGCTTCGGGGTTGTGCGGGATGTTCGCGTTCTCGCGGTTCGGCTCGAGGATGATCCTCTTCGCGTCGTAGAGCGGAACACCGAGTCGCGTGTGCTTCCGCCGAGCGGCCTCGAGCCCGTGTTCGATGAGCTTCGCGTCGACGAGCTCGCGAATCAGCGGCGCGGTGATGACGCTCGTGCTCGCGAGAGCGATCTGGTCCTCTACCTCGCGACTGATCTTCTCTGCCTTGTCGACCGGCACGTTCGCCTCGCGGACCAGCGTCTCGATGATCCGTTCGCGGTCCCACGCGACCATGTCGTCGCCCGACGTGCGGACGAAGAGCGCGAGATCCGTCGAGTCGAGCGCCGCGCGCCCCGTCGTCTTCTCGAGCCCGGCGAGTTCCGTGTTGATCTGCTTGCGGCGCACGCGCTGCCGCTTGTCGCGATACAGAATGAAGGCCTTGGCCGTCTTCGCGTGGCCGCGCTCGATCAGGACCTTTTCGATGGCATCCTGTATCTCCTCGACCTGCGGCAACTTATCGCCCTTCTCCGAGTACAGGAAGAGCAGGACCTCGTCGGTCAGCCGCTCGGCGACCTCGATGTCGCGCCCCCCCACCTCCTCGGCGGCCTTGAAGATGGCCGTCGTGATCTTCTTGCGGTCGAAGGGAACGATCTGCCCGCTCCGCTTGCGAACGAGCCTGAACAGCTTGCTCGCCAGGCGGCGGTGGAGACCGAGGAGCTCGTCGTCGTCCATGTAGATGCGAAGGCGCCCACTCGTGCCGGGCGTCTCTCGCATCGCCGTGGTCTCCGCAACGGTCTCCCCCGTCTCCGTCGTCGCGATAGCGGAAGCGTCCGCCGTCATCTCTTCGACAGAGGTACTCTCGTCATTCGGTCTGGACATGGATGCGCCACCGATCCTCTCGTGAATCAGAGCCGACTCCGCCTATCACAGCATCGACGTGATGCGGCGCCGTCGAAGCCATCCGACTGCGTGTATGTTCTGAAGAGTGTTGGAGTGTCTTAGTAGTGGAAGGCTGCTGTTTCTCTCCACCCGTCGCCCGCGCCACACCCTAGCGGTCTTCCCCCTTCGGCGGACGCAAGATAGCAACCCGGCCCCGAGGCTGTCAAGCGGTATCGAAATGGAGGTCGATTTTTCTGTCGCTGCGGCCGAGCATCACGCTATTCGCCCGCGTCGGGCAGGACGCAGACCGCGACTCCGGCCTGGCGGAGCATCTCGGCGGCGAGCTCGTCGGGGTAGTCATCAGCCGACACGACGCGGTCGATTCCGGCGTTGATGATCATCTTCGCGCACACCGAGCAGGGGGTGTGCGTCGTGTAGATGGTCGAGCCGCTGATGCCTGTCCCGTAGTTCGCGGACTGGATGATGGCGTTCTGCTCGGCGTGGATACCGCGGCAGAGCTCGTGCCGCTCGCCTGACGGAACGTCGAGCTCGTTGCGGATGCATCCGGTCTCATCGCAGTGCGGCAGGCCGCGGGGTGGACCGTTGTATCCCGTCGCGAGGATGTGCCGGTCCTTGACGATCACGGCGCCAACGTGACGGCGGAGGCAGGTCGAACGCTCGGCGACGAGGTCGGCGATGCTCATGAAGTATCGGTCCCAGCTCGGTCTGGTGTCCACGGGGCGAATCTCCTGCTTCCGGGTGGCGAGACTGAGAACGCCGGGGCGACCGCGCACCGCTGCGTCCGCGTGACGGTCCGTGCGCTCGCTCCGGCGGCGCTCGCCTGAGTGCAGGCGGGGGCCCGCCGGACCGGCCGGCCCCCAGAGCGTCGCGATGCCTAGACGGGCCTCTCCTCGCCCACGACGAGCGGAAAGTCGGCGCAGAGGGCCTTGACGTCGTTCTTGACAGCATCAATCGTCTGTTCGTTCTCGATATCCGACAGCGCGCGGTCCAGAAGCTCCACCACGCGGTCGATCTCGTCCGCCCCCATGCCACGGGTCGTCAGGGCCGGCGTTCCCACGCGGATGCCGCTGGCGATGAACGGCTTCTCGGGATCGAACGGGATCGTGTTCTTGTTGACGGTGATCCCGGCCTTCTCAAGCCCCTTCTCGGCCGCCTTGCCGGTCACGCCCTTCGACCGGAGGTCGACCAGCATCAGATGCGTGTCGGTGCCGTCCGATACGAGGCGGTAGCCGCGTTTCTTGAACGACTCGGCCATGTGCTGCGCGTTGTCGAGGATCCGCTGCTGGTACTCCTTGAACGACGGCTGCAGAGCCTCCTGGAAGCAGACAGCCTTCCCGGCGATGACGTGCTCGAGGGGACCGCCCTGAATGCCCGGGAAGACCATCTTGTCGATCGCCCGTGCGTGCTCCTCCCTGCACAGGATCATCCCTCCTCGAGGGCCGCGGAGCGTCTTGTGCGTCGTCGTCGTTACGACGTCGGCGTGCGGAACCGGACTCGGATGCAGACCGGCGGCTATGATGCCGGCGATGTGCGCCATGTCGACCGAGAGGTACGCGCCGACCTCGTCGGCGATCTCGCGGAACTTCGCGAAGTCGAGCGTCCTCGGATACGCGGACGCGCCGGTCATGATGAGCTTCGGCTTGTGCTCGAGCGCGAGTTCCCTCAGCACCGCGTAGTCGAGGACCTCGGTCTTCTCGTCCACGCCGTAGTGCACGACGTTGTAGAACATCCCCGAGAAGCTGATCGGATGCCCGTGCGTGAGGTGGCCGCCGTGTGACAGCTCGAGGCCGAAGTAGGTATCGCCCACATCAAGCAGCGCGAAATAGAGCGCCATGTTCGCCTGGCTGCCGGAGTGCGGCTGCACGTTGGCGTGGTCCGCGCCGAAGAGTTCCTTCGCGCGCTCGATGGCGAGGATCTCCGTGCGGTCGACGAACTCGCAACCGCCGTAGTATCGGCCGTTGCGCTCCCAGTTGATCGTGCCGTCCTTCCGGCGGAAGTACGGATAGCCCTCGGCGTACTTGTTCGTCATCACGGACCCGACCGCCTCGCGCACCGCCGCGCTCGTGAAGTTCTCCGACGCGATGAGCTCGAGCTTCTCCGTCTGACGATGCACCTCAGCCTGGATCGCCTCGAAGACCTCCGGATCCACCTGCCTCAGCCCTGCCATATCAGTCCTCCTCGAGTTGCATCATCTTCGCGATCCGCCGGTCGTGCCTTCCGCCCTCGTACGCCTCCATCAGCCAGTCGTCGACGGCGTCGATGGCCTCGTCCGGAGCGATGTGCCGCCCGGGCAGACACAGGACGTTCGCATTGTTGTGCGCGCGAGAGAGACGCGCGATCTCAGCATTCCACACGAGAGCGGCCCGGATTCCCGGAACCTTGTTCGCGACCATACACATTCCCTGTCCCGAGCCGCAGAAGAGGATGGCGCGATCGACCTCATCAGCCGCGACGGCGCGGGCCGCCGGCGCCCCGTGATCGGGGTAGTCGGTCGAATCGGCACTGTCGGTGCCGAAATCGACGACCTCGTGGCCGCGCTGGATGAGATGCTCCACGACGATCTGCTTGAGATCGTATCCGGCGTGATCGCTTCCGACCGCGATTCTCATGATCTCCCCCCCGGTGCGGTGCGCGCCCGCTCAGTCGCCGTCAGCGGCCGAGGCGGCGGGGCCGGTGGACCCCGCGATCCTGGGAAGCGCGCTCCCCAGGAGTGCCTCGATCATCTCGTATGCCCTCTCGTACTCCTCGGTGGGTCCCCCGATCGGATCCGGAACATCAACATCGCTGCCATCGGCGAAGACCGAGAGCAGATGGACCCGGTCGACTGCAGCGGGGAACCGGCGGCGCAGCTCGTCGACGTGCAGCGCCGTCATGCCGAGGATGAGGTCGGCCCGCTCGACGCGATCGGGCGTCACCGCACGCGACAGGTGCCCGCCGATGTCGACGCCGTGCCGTCTCGCGACCTCGATGGCCTCGTCCGTGGCGGGCGCGCCCTCGATCCCCAGCGTACCGGCCGATGAGACCTCTACGTTGGCCCTGGGAACGCTCGCCACCAGCTTGCGCAGGATCCCCTCGCCCATCGCGCTGCGGCACGTGTTCCCTGAACAGACCAGCAGGACTCGAAGCGGCATGATCGCTCCCGACTCCATGGATCGCGGTATCGAGCACAGGCTCAGAGTCTACGGCAGGGCAGGGCGGGGGTCAACACCACGCAGCGCCGCTGAGGGGGGCACGCGCAGCGGGAGGATCACCCGCTCTCAAGGACGCGCGAGATCTCGGACGCCGCGACGGTCCCCTCTCGCAGCACCTTCGGCTCCGCGCCGGTGAGATCGACGAGCGTCGTCGGGGCGGTCGCCGACGAGGCATACCACCGGACCGCCGCCTCGATCCAGTCCTGCAGCGCGGCCACGGCCGCGTCGGCGGTGCGCGGAGGTTCCTCACCCTCGATGTTGGCGCTGGGGGCCGTGAGCGGCTGTCCGACGAGCCCGAGAAGCTCCTGGACCACCTCGTTGCGCTCAAGCCGCACGGCGACGGTTCCCGTCCCCGCCGTCAGCGCCGCCGGAAGCAGATCGGAGGCCCTGAGCACGTAGGTGAGCCCCTTCGCGCCGAGTCGCCACTCGAGCTCGCGAGCGACAGGCGGGACCTCCTCGACGAGCGGCTTGAGCATCTCGAAGGAATCCACGAGAACGATGAGCGGCTTGGACGGATCGCGCCGCTTTGCGCGGAACACGCGCGCGACGGCATCCGGATTCAGGGCGTCCGCGCAGAGGCCGTAGTAGGTCATCGTCGGGAGGACGACGAGATCGCCGTTCTTGATGGCGAGCGCGACAGGGCGCAGCCGGTCGCGCGTGGTCTCATCGGAGCGCTCGGTGAGATCGATGATCCGCATGCCGGGGTCCTCCTGCTAGGCGCCGCTCAGTCGCGCCAGCGCGCGGAAGCCGATGTCGCCCCTGTGCTGCGCGCCCTCGAACGCGATCCTGTCGACTGCCTCGTAAGCGCGTTCGAGCGCGTCCGGAAGCGCGTCGGCGACGGCAGTGACGCCGAGGACCCTCCCGCCGGAGGTCATCACCTCGTCGCCGTCCAGCGCAGTCCCCGCGTGGAACACGGTCACGCCATCGAGCGCCTCGGCGGCCGCGATGCCGGAGACTCGCTTCCCCTTCTCGTAGGCGCCGGGATATCCCGCGGACGCCATCACGACGCAGGCCGCCGACCGGTCGAGCGGCCGCACGGACGCGGGGTCGAGCTCGCCCGCCGCGACGGACATCGCGATCCGGGCGAGATCGCCGTCGAGCAGCGGAAGCACAACCTGCGTCTCCGGATCGCCGAAGCGGCAGTTGAACTCGAGCACCTTCGGTCCCTCGCGCGTCAGCATGAGTCCGGCGTAGAGCACGCCCCGGTAGTCGATACCCATCGCGCGGAGCGTCTCGACCGTCGGGCGAAGGATGTCGTGAACGATGCCGTCGGTCGTCGCTGCGTCGACGGCGGGCGTCGGAGCGTACGCCCCCATGCCGCCGGTGTTCGGACCCTCGTCGCCGTCGAACGCGCGCTTGTGATCCTGAGAGACGACGAGCGGCGCGAGGCGCTCCCCGTCGGTGAACGCGAGGATGGAGGCCTCCTCGCCGGTCAGGTGCTCCTCCACAACGACAGTCGAGCCCGCATCCCCGAACCGACGTTCCTCGAGCATGCCGTCGACGGCCTCGACTGCCTCGGCGCGCGTCCGCGCGATAATCACGCCCTTCCCCGCGGCGAGCCCGTCCGCCTTCACAACGACGGGCGTACCCATCTCGTCGACCGCGTCGAGCGCCTCCTGCCTCGTCGTCGCGCGGCGGGCCCGCGCCGTCGGGACCCCGGCGCGCTCCATGACCTCCTTCGCGAACCACTTGCTGCCCTCGAGCCTCGCGCCGTCGGCGGACGGCCCGAACACGGCGCCTCCCGCGTCGCGGATCCTGTCGGCGAGGCCCAGCGTCAGCGGTGCCTCGGGCCCGACGATCGTCAGGTCGCATCCCGAGTCCACCGCGAGCTTCGTGAGAGCGTCAATGTCATCGGCCGGCACGGGTTCGCACCTTGCGAGGTCCGCGATGCCGGCGTTGCCCGGCGCGGCGATGAGCTCAGGCCTCGATGCGCTTCGCGCGAGTTTCCACGCGAGCGCGTGCTCGCGCCCGCCGCCGCCAACGATGAGGATCCTCATTCGATTCCTATCTGTAGAGGCTCTTGATCGTCCCCCAGCTCCTGCCCTCAACGGGAGTCGTGTAGCCGTCGATGCTCATGACGTACCGCAGCCCCGGGTGCACGCTGTAGCCGAACTGCGCCGCGGCGAAGATGATGTAGCGTCCGGGGCTGAGGGTCTGTGTGATGCACTCCTCCGTGCACACGTCGCCATTGACCGACTCGATGACATCAATCGTCCCGCAATCGGGCGCCACATCCGCAATGAGGAACTGGTACGGGAACTCCGCCGTCAGGCAGGTCGTGATCTCCCGCGACTCGTCCAGCTCGATCTCAAACCAGTCCGTGTCGCGGTAGCACGTGCCGAAGTAGTCGTACATCCCGCCCTCGCCGCAGACAATGATCGTGCTCGGGCTCGGTGCGATCGGCTGGAACACATAGGGACTCGAGTTGCATCCTCCGTTGAGTTGATCCTCGTAGTCGACCTCGAGCGGGGGCTCTCCCTCGGGGTCGCCGTCCTGGGGACAGTCCGTGGAGCACTCATAGTCGTACTCGTGGATCGTCAGCTGGTAGTCCGCATCGTTGGGCCAACCGGTGAAATCGGCACAACCGACCCAGACCCACCACGTTCCGGCCGTGCACTGGTACGTCACGCTCGCTTCGACACACTCGGGCTGTGTGTCCGTCGTCACGATGGTGTGTGAGGCGCATCCGGAGTTCCCATCGATGATGTGGAGCTCGACCGGGAACTCGGCGATGCACGTCGCCGTGATCTCCCGGGTTTGCGTCATTGTGAGCTCGTACCAATCGGTGTCGCGGTAGTTCATGCCGCTGTACTGGTAGTTGCCTCCCTTGCCGCAGATCGTCAGCGGACCGTACTGCGGGGTCACGTCCCAGAAGGCCTCGGGCGACGAGTTGCAGCCACCGTTGTAGGAATCAACGTACTCGTCAGGCGTTGGTCCCTCACCCTCCTCGTACCAGCAGGCGTTGCAGCCGAGCTCGCAGGGCGGGTCGCGCAGAATGCTTGCCAGCCCGGCGTTCGGCCCGCCTCGACTCGTCAGCCTCGGGTCGACCGTGGCGGGACCCCCGGAGCCGCAGTCCCCGACCCTGATGGCCGGGTCGGTGGAGCCACCAGCGGGTGGAGCCTTCTCGGTGCCCGTACCCGCGAGCGCTGTCGCGAGCGCAATCGCGAGCACGAGACAGATCATCGCAGTGCGTCTCATCACTTCCCCCTCTGTGTGCGGATGTACCACGCGCCTCCGCGAACGGACCGCGGCTCTCAGGCAGACACATAGCAGGCGCCGCCGAGCTGTGGCAAGGGAATTCCCTTCCGGAAGGCGAAGGCCCCGGCGCGCGGGGCGCCGGGGCCTTCGGAAGCAATCGTCGTGTGGTGTCGCGGGCGTACCCGCCGGATCAGTCGCGATACCCCTCGTTCGTGAGCCGTTCCTCCATCTGCTCCTGCGAGCGGTCCGAGCGAGCCAGGATGAACTGGGGACCCTCGGTCGGCTCGGCGAAGGTGCTCGGGCGAAGCGTGTCGGAGTAGTCCGCGAACTCGATGACCCCCTCCTCGCTCATCACGTGCTGCTTGCTCGCCAGCGAGATCACGGAATCGCCGCCGACATCGGCCACGTCCGGACCCCCACCGAGGCTCATGAGCTGGCCGGCGCCGATCGAGAATCCGACGATGAACAGAATGGACGCCAGGGCGATGGGAATGAGGCGAGGCGAGGCGGCCGGGTGCCAGGGGAAGAGCGACGGACGATGCAGCCGCTGCATCAGCCGCGCGTTGAATCGAGTCCAGTAGAAGGGCGATGGCTCGACGTACCCGTCATCCAGGAGAAGCTCTCTGACGCCGCTCAAAGCCTCGACCTCCGCGCGGCAAGCCGGACACTGCTCGAGGTGCTCCTCGACAAGACGGGCCTCCTCCGAGCTGAGGTCGCCGTCGACGTACTCGATCAGCTGCTCCTTGATGAGCTCGCAGTCCATTATCGCAAATCCTCCAGCATGACCCTGAGCTTCCTGATGGCGTGGAAATAGTTGGCCTTCGACGTGCCCTCCGAACAGCCGACGATGTCCGCGATCTCCTTGTGGCTCAGACCCTCGAAGAACTTCAGGGTGAACACGGCCCGCTGCTTCTCCGGGAGCTGCCGCACCGCCTCGTCGATCCGCTCCGCGACCTCGCTGCTCAGAGCCGCCCGGAGCGGGTTGGTCGAGGCTCTCTTGTCCCTCCGCGGCAGATCACCCAGCGGGACCATCTGCCGGAACCGGTCGCGCTTGAGCTTGTTGAGCGCGATATTGACCGTGATCCGGTAGACCCACGTGTACAGGCTCGAGCGACCCTCGAAGCGCCCGATGTGCCGGTAGACCTTGATGAAGGCCTCCTGCGCACAGTCCTCGGCCGCCTCGTCGTCCCGGAGCACACGCCACGCAACTCGGTAAACGCGCTCCCGGTATTCGGTTACGAACTCCTCGAAGGCCTTTTCGTCGCCGGCCTTGAGTCGCTCGATGAGCCTCGCCGTATCGTCGGCCGTGGGCTCCCCCGCCTTCTTGGTCACTTCATCTGACACGGCCCGCCACCAGGTGGTTGAAGTGCGAATCCGGTCGCGGGACCCCCGATGCCGGAATCGGGAGCCCGATCAGACAGCACCCGCCCCCCGGTCGGACCCGGGAAATCGGCAGGACGCTGAAAACCCCGCTCACGCTATGACAAGACCGGGACGGTGTCAACAACGCAGAGAGGCCGGTGTGTAAGCTAAGCGTAAATGTCCTCCCTAACTGCAAAGCGAAAATGTCCTCTC
>CAZAQL010000104.1:0-5768 GCA_964487295.1 uncultured bacterium
GCCAGCGGCGCGATGCCCTCCTCCGTCTCGTACGTCACGATACCCGTGTAGTCGAGCGTCTGGGGGAAGAGCGGATACGAGTCAGTCCCGTCGAAGACGATCTCGGCGAGGACGGGGCAGTGACCGTCCGCGTCCTCGTAGTCGATGAACGCACGCGCCGTCGGGCCGCTGCCGATGAGTTCGTGGTTCGCAAGCGTGGGAGTCGTGTTCGGCCCCGGTGTGATGAGCAGCTCGCGGAGGGAGGCCACGGCTCCGTCCGCGCGGTCGGCCTCCTGCGTCCCGCCGAACAGCGTGATGCGCTGCGTGAGCGCGACGACGCCGATGGCGGGGTCCGCGGCGTCGAACCAGCTCTGGAAGTAGGGGTCGCTCGTCAGGTCGGCGAGCTGGCACGTCAGCATCAGGGTGTTCGTGCCGGGATACTCCTGCACGGTGATTTCCCCGAGCTTCTCGAGGTCGTCGAGGCCCGTCCCCATGATCTTGTAGAGCCCCGGTGTGATGATGCCGGGCGAGTCATACGTGTAGATCAGGCCGAAGACGGTGTCGGGGTCGGCCTGCGCGGGGTCGGCGATGCCGAAGACGTACCCGAAGAACCCCAGCCCCAGCGATACGGGAAAGCCACCGCCCGCGTTCGTGAGGGACGCGAAGATCTCGCTCCCCGAGAAGCTCATGTGGTAGTCGACGAGGTCGAGGTTCACGTATCCCTGGCTCTCGTCGCCGAGCGGGTCGGTCGACACGCGCGTGAAGTCGTCCGGCGACGGTGTGACGCCATCGGCGATGCGGACCGGCATCAGGTTGATGCTGCCGTTCTCGATGAGCCGGAAGCCGTAGTAGGAGGGCGCCCCGATCGGGCCGGGCACGGTGGCCTCGAGTGTCGACGGCCCGTCAACGACGCTCGACATCGAGACCTCCTCGACGACAGATCCCGGATAGAGGGTGTAGTTCTCGACCCCGACGCCTGTGGGATTCTCCACTCGGACGGTCACGGAATCGTCGGGGAGGAGAGCGCTGTGCCGGATGTCGTTCCAGTAGTCGAACGCGCCGGCCTGCGAGACGAGAAGCGCGATGAACGCCAACGTCAGGATGCGGAGCATGGTGTCCCTCCTAGAAGCGAATGCCCATCGTGAGACTGTGCGTCTGGTTCTTGAGCGGCACATACGGGTTCTCGATGAGGATCTCCTCCTCATCACCGAACGGGACGTACGCGTAGGTCGGCATCCCCAGCGTGTTCCAGCTCATCGAGAAACGGTACTCCACGAGCAGCGTCCGCTCCGCGACGAGAAACTCGGCCCCGAGTCCGTAGACCACCGAGAAGTCGAACATATCCACCTCGGACATGTCATCGCTCGCCGTGATGGGGACCGTGTCGACCCCGTCGGTGACCTCGCCGGTGAGCTCGTAGTGATCGCTGATCTTGATCGACATTGCCATACCGCCGAGCGTGTAGATGTCCAGGCCCTCGGAGCGATACCAGATGAAGCGGGTCAGCGTCGGGATCTCGATGTAGTCCATCTCGTAGGTGACGTCGAGCGTGGTCGGGATCTCGAGTATCTCCACGCCGATACGCTGCGAGGACCCCTTCTGTGTGTAGACGATCTCCTGCTGGAGTCCGAAGCGGTCCGTAACGGGCCAGTGAACGAAGACGGCCGCCGTCACACCCTCGCGCCATCCGCTCTCAACCTCGTACTCGGACTCGCGTTCCTCCGTACCGACGTGCTGAGCGAAGTTGACGCCTCCTCTGAGGCCCCAGCTCAGATCTGCGAACCCGCGGTCGCGTTCCGGCGATGCGTGGGCGCCGACGACGATCAGGTGCAGTGCGACGAAAACGGCGGCGGTTCGAAGCGCCCCTCCGGCGCGAGGTGAGGTCCCGGGCATGACAGCTCCATGTGTGTCGGGTCGGTGCGGCGCTCCGGCAGAGCAGGTCAACACAGCCATCATAGATGATTTCGAGCCATGGATGCGAGTCCACTCTGCCCGGGGCGCCGCCCGAGCTCATGTACCAGGGTCGGAGTGGCGGACTCGCTTCGCGCGCAACCCCGCCGCGTCTTGCTTCGATGCACAGAGCCCCGCCGGGTAGCGGGGCTCTGACGGTGCTTGCGAACTGTGACGTGCGGACGAGCTGCCGTTCGATCCGATTATCGGTAGAGGGCCTTGATGGCGCTCCAGCTCGTCGTCTCGACCGGAGCGGCGTTGTCGATCCAGATGTACATCCCGAAGTTCCACGTGTGCAGCGTGCCCGGGCAGTCGACGCTGAATGAACCGTTGTAGCTGCCGGTTCCGGCGTAGCCGTCGTAGACGCCCGTGCCCTCGCGGATGATGACGATGCAGCCGCTGAAGCTGCCCTGACAGAACTCCCCGTCGTCGAGCACACCGTCGTTGTCATCGTCGGTGACCAGCATCTGGATCGTGCAGACCCCGGTCATCGTGCCGCCGAACGTGTCGTCGACGATGTCGAGCGCGTTCTGCTCCGGCAGGCCGTGGTTGACGTCGATGTAGCCGATCCAGTAGCCCGGCGTGCCCGGCGTGTAGTTGTCGGCGAAGAACGTGTCCCAGAAGTACTGCGTGCGGAGGGCGGGCGTGGACGTGTCGGGCCACAGCGCGTCGGGAACCGTGATCGTCCACGTGCCATCGGTGATGTCGCCGCCCGGGTCCATCGCGCCGGCGAAGGTGGGGGGGCTGTCGGCGATGAAGTCGCCCGTGCCGACGCCGAAGAACCAGACGAAGATCTCCTCGGCGGGCGCGGCGGCGGCCAGAAGCACGACCAGTGCAAGCGCTAGCAGCGTACGCATTCGCGACTCTCCTCTCTCGCCCGGTCGGGCGCGTGAGGGTCTCGTGTCGGCAGAACACTATAGCTGACTGGGCTCGCGTCCTCAGCTTCGGTGCCAGTATAGGCGCATCGAGTAGATATGTCAAGCACAACCGGGGGCCAGCGTGGCGCGCGGAAGGGACGAGCGCACGGCCCGGGAGCGGCCGGGCCAGGGCGTCGGAGGCGGGCCTCGGGTGCCCATGTGAGCGGCCAGACGCTCGGGACGGGGGGGGCGTCTACACGACGACGCGGCCGTCGCAGAGGTGGATGGACCGGTCGGCGGACGAGCCGAGCGCTTCGTCGTGCGTCGTCGCGACCACCGTGAGGCCGTCGCGCTCGTTGAGCTCGCGAAGCAGGTCGAACACCTCGCGCGAGTTCCGCGAGTCGAGGTTGCCCGTCGGTTCGTCCGCGAGGAGCAGATCGGTGGACATGGCCAGCGCCCGGGCGATCGAGACGCGCTGGCGCTCGCCGCCCGAAAGCTCCTTCGGCAGGTGTCGGGCGCGCCGCTCAAGCCCGACGCGCGCCAGGTGCGCCATCACCGCGTCGGCCGCGAGGGGACGGCGAGCGTACGAGGATGGGAGCATGACGTTCTCGAACGCGGTGAGCTCGGGGAGGAGCAGGAAGTCCTGGAAGACGAACCCGATCCTCCCGCGCCGGAGGGCGACGAGGTCACGCTCCGCGGCCCTGGAGATGTCCTGTCCGAGCACGATGAGCGAGCCGTCCGTGACCGTCTCCAGCCCTCCCAGCATGTCGAGGAGCGTCGTCTTGCCGGAACCCGAGGGTCCGAGCACGGTGACGAACTCACCCCTGCCGACCTCAAGGTCCACGCCGTCGACGGCGTGGATCTCCTCGGCGGGCAGGTGGAAGGTCTTCCTGAGACCCCGCGCCAGGACCGCCGGCGCGCGGCCGTCCCCGCTCATGCCGCTCGTGCCCATGTGTCGACCGATGTTGCCGTTCATCATCACTCTCCACTTCGGATGGCCTCGACCGGTTTCATCGACGCGGCCCGGGCGGCCGGGTACAGGCATGCCACGAGACCGGTCGCCACGGCGCCCGCCAGTGCAATCGCGATGAGGGGAAGCGACACGGAGATGAGCTTCCCGCTCGGCGCGTAGGGGAGGATGCTCCTGACGACCCGCTCGGCGACGCCGGCGCCCACGAACGCCAGCACGGCTCCGGCGAGCCCTCCCAGGAGGCAGACCAGCGTCGTCTCCGCCCAGACAGCCCGGAAGACGTCGGACCGTGAAGCCCCCATGGCCTTCATGACGCCGATCTGCTTCGTGCGTTCGAAGACCGACACGAGGATGGTGTTCATCACACCGATGACCGCGACGACGATGGCGATCGCGGCGATCGAGCTCGCCAGGACACGAGCCGAGGCGATGAGATTGAGGATGGTGCCCTTGACCTGGGCCATGCTGACGACCTGAATCCCCGGCTCCTCGTAGAGGTCCTCCTCGAACTGCGGGAGCTCGGCGATGTCGTTCAGGCGGATTCCGATCCCGCTGATCTTGTCCGGCAGGTCGAACGTCCGCTGAGCCGTCCTGAGAGGAAGGAACACCGCGCCGTCGTCCTGCGTACCCGTGCGCCCGAAGACGCCGACCACGGTCAGCACCTTGTCGGCCCCGGGCACGAACACGCGGTCGCCGACCGCGCGCTGCTCAAGTTCGGCGGCCTCGTACCCGAGGATGGCCTCGTCCGCGTCCTCGGATGAGAACCAGCCGCCGGAGTGGTAGCTCAGCCACGGCTTGATCTCCGGGTAGGCGTCCGAGATGCCGATGTACATCGCCACGCTCCCGTCGTCGAACGTCGTGGTGACGAGCTGCGGAGCGATCTGACGTATGCGCGGGTCGGCCGTGATGCGGTCGTAGATGTCCTGGTCCATGTATCTGAGCCCCCCGCCTCCCTTGAGCATGAGGGTCGCGGCCTCGTAGGGACAGCCCTTCGCCGTCACAAGGACCTGGTATCCCATGCGGTCGATGTCGGTCCTGAGGGCCTCCTGGTAGCCGGCGTCGAACGCCAGCAGGCTGACCAGGACCGCCACCGCGATGCCGACGCCGCCGATCGTGAGCGCCGATCTGATCCTCCGGCGCCAGAGCACGCGTAGAGCGAGCCGGAAGACGCTAATCGGAACTCCACCCCCCGCCCGATGAGCGACGGGACGCCGTCGCGCAGTCGGATGCTACCCTCCACGGCGACCGCGTCGCCGACGCGCTGAGGGATGGCGATGCCGTGCGGCGCGAGGTCCACCCGGATGACGGCGCCTTCGTCCTCGAGGTCGAACCAGCAGCCCGACGGGCACTCGGTGCGAATGACGCCCTCGAGTCTGACATCGGAGCCGTCGTGGGACTCCGGCGAGTCGAGCAGCGCGGCGACCCGGGTGGGCTCCGTCGTGGTGAGAGACTCGCCGTAGCGCTCGGCCTCTCCTCCGCAGCCGGCGAGAAGGCCGGAAGCCGCAAGGGCGATCGCTGCGAGCGTGATGATGCGAATCGTGCTCATCGTGCGCCTCCTTCGTTCGTGTCAGCGTATCCGGCGTCAATCGCGAAGAACTCGTGGAGCAGGAGCATGTTCTTGGTGATGCCGCGGACCGTCGCGTCGAAGTCGTCCTCGCTGTTCTCGCTCGGGTCGCTCACAGGCGGCGGTCCGGTCGCGTCCCGTGCCACAGCCGACGCGCCTCGGCCGTCGAGCGACCGGTCCGTCCCCGCGGTCCCGCCGACCACCGTGGCGCCCGCCGTTGCGCCGCGCGCTCTCAGGGCGAGCAGGTCCTCGAGTGTGAGCCCGACGAACTGGGACGTGAAGGACTCGTCTCGGAATCGCGCCGCCTCGGGCGAGGAGAGCTTCTGGTAGTAGAACCCGACGATCGTGCCGCCCGGATCGGTGGCGAGGATGAGCTGCATGCCGCCGTACATGCCCTTCTGGTTGACTCCGTGAATGCGCCCGATCGTCTCGGTGCCACGCAGCACCG
>CAZAQL010000104.1:5778-9192 GCA_964487295.1 uncultured bacterium
AGGCGTAGTCGTCGTCCAGCGATTCGAACACTGCGTCCAGCGAATCGCGGAGTGCGGCCTCGACGCGCCCGGCCAGCTCCTCGCCGCTGCGATCGGCGATGCTGATGAACTCGGTGCGGTACGAGGTGGCCTCGGGGAAGAGCCGCATCACGTCGCGATCGGGGTCGTTGAGCGAGCAACCGACCGCGGCAGCTGCGACGCCGGCGAGCGCGACACACGCCGCCAGAGCGAGAGCGGGGGCGAGGCCGGGCGGGTGTCCGCCACGCGACAGGGTTCCCGCACGGTCAGCACCTCGGTTGGTCCTCCCGTGTTCCGACATCTCAACCTCCGTAGTAGTAGATCTGGAGCGTCGTCCGGACATCGTCCAGCGACCAGACGCGTCCCGCGAGCGATACCGCGGCCCTCAGCGTGATGGAGTCGTCCGCGAGGAACGACGCCCCGACGAGGCCGGTCGTGACGACGTCTCCTCCTGTGCCGAGGTCGGGATCCCACGCTCTGACCTGCCACTCGAGCGTCAGCCTCTGATGGGCAGGCGGCGTCCAGTCGACCTCGAAGAGCGCCCCGCCAACCACCGTCGATGCGTCGGTCCCGCCGCTCGCCTCGGCGAGCACGAGAAACGCGCCGGTGGTCCGTTCCATTGCCAATCCGACCCGCGTTCGCCGTTGCGTGCCCTCGTCGTAGTCGGGCAGGGGGAGCGTCCGGGCCTGTCCTCCGCGCCGGAGCTCGCCGTGCGCGAACGACACTCCGCTGCGCATCTCGCGCCCGGGCGGCGTCCACGCTTGTGCCGTGACCAGGTATGATCCGTCCGCGGGACTCGGTGCCATGCCGGTTCCCGTCTGGAGTGCCAGGGTCACGTCCACCGGGCCGATGATCACCTCGTAGCCGACGCCCCAGTCCTTCTTGAATCCGAGATCGAGCGGCGCCAGGGTCTGAGCGAGCGAGCCGTGCGTGTCCCGTATCGGCTCCAGGCCGTGCGCGGGGGCGAAGTGCCCGAGGCGAAGTCTCCTGCCGAGTCCGAGACGGAGAGAGAGCCAGGCGTTGTGGACCTCGAGAGCCCACGCTTCGTCCGCCGGCGCATCGGAGTCGAACCCGAGTCGGAGCTGGACATCGGCGGTCCCGATGTCTCCGCCCGGCCCGGACAGCCTGGCGAAGCCCTCGAACCCGATGCTGCTTCGCTGCGCCCCGGGGAGCGTCGAGACGACGCCGTCGTCGTCCGACCAGCCGACGATCGAGCTGACCTCGAGGGCCCCCCGCGTCAGAAGCTCGGCGCTTGACGCTGCGGGGAGGAGAAGTAGAGCGAACGTGCCGGCGATGACCGCGCGGACGAGAACGGCGCGCGCGGACAAGAGGCGGACGGGTGCAGCGCGTGCCGTCGCGAGGCGGACTGATACTGCGCGCACGGTCGCGATGCGGACCGGTGTTGTTCGCACGCTTGCTCTCGGTCTCACTGAACTCGCCGCCTATCGTCTGAAGTAGCGCTCCATGACCGTCATGAGCTCATCGGTCTTCTCGTTCGCCGCGTCGACGGAGCCGGACCGCATCGCGTCGGTCACGCAGTGTTCGACGTGCTTCCGCAACACGCGCATGCCGACGGCGCCGAGAGCCGACTGGGCCGCCTGGATCTGCGTGACGATATCGATGCAGTACTCGCCGCTCTCCACCATTCGCTTGATGCCTCGGATCTGTCCCTCGATCCTGGAGAGCCGGTTGAGGTTCTCATCGTGACGGGTCGTGTGGTGCGACATGCCGACCTCCGGGTGTGTGCGTGATGCCAACGGGTTGCCTCCAGCGCTCCTCTGTCCGGTCTGTGAACGTCCACTTTTCATTATATACCCCCAGGGGGTATAAAGCAAGTCCGCTCGCATGCTCCGGCGGCCGCCCCTCGCTTGACGGTCGCGGACCGGTTCCACTAGGATGGCGGCCGCGCGCGTGGCGGCGAGAGCGCGCCCGGATGGCGGCCGCGCGCGTGGCGGCGAGAGCGCGCCCGGATGGCGACCGCGCGCGTGGCGGCAACAAGGCGTTTCGGAGCGGAGACGGAAGGCGCGTTCTCTCGCGTGAGAGAACGCCCCTCAATCGACTGGAGGTCTGGCATGCGATCGTGGACCGCAGTGATCCTGGTGCTCCTCGCATTGCCCGCGGCGATCATCGTGGCGGGATGCAGTTCCTCGAGTTCTCCTTCCAGCGCGATGCCCTGGTACGTCGACGCGGAGTGGACGGCGGGGGCGAGCTTCACGAAGGGCAGCACTCTGGGCGCGGCGCTCGCGTGGGACGGCGACGGCTCGCTCTACACGTGCAGCGGTTACATCTCCGGTCAGCAGGACGAGTTCTGGATGTACGACATCGCGGCGGACAGCTGGACCGAGCTCGGTCCGCCGGCCGTCAGCGCCTACTGGTCCACCTGCATGGCATGGACCGGTGGGGACGAGATGTACGCGACGTACGGCAACGGCACGACCGGCTTCTACCGGTACACGATCTCGACCGACTCGTGGACGCAAATGGAGTCGTTTCCGGAGGCGGGTGTTCGACGCATGGGCCAGTGCATCGTGTGGCCCGGCGAGGGCGACTTCGTCTACGTGGCGAAGGGCGATAACAGCAGCGTTTTCTGCCGCTACAACACGGTCGCCGACAGCTGGGCGTACATGGCGCCTGTTCCGAACACCATGGGCGACGGCACGCAGATCGCCTGGGGCGGCGGCACGAGCATCTTCGCGGCCGCCGACGACCAGCAGTTCTTCGAGTACGACATCGGTGCGGACGCCTGGGAGACCCGCGCTCCCTACCCGGATGCGCTCAACTTCGGCGCCTGGCTCTGCTATGATGGGGACGAGTCGCTCGTGCTCTCCCGCGGTGACACGACCGCCACTCTGTGGAGGTACGACATCCCCGGGGATAGCTGGGAGTCGCTCGAGGACGCGCCCGTCACGATGACGTTCGGCGGGACGATGGTCGTCGTCGACGATATCCTCTACATGCTGCCGGGAGGGGGCTCGACGGACTTCTGGGTCCTCGGCCGCTAGGCGCCACGCGGCACATTCGCCGGGCGCCACGCGGCACATTCGCCAGGCGCCACGCGGCATGCTTGCCGGGCACCACGCGGCGTGTTTGCCAGGCAGTCACCACACGACACATTCGCCGGGGGATGCTCATGTCGAATGCAACAAGGCGGCGCCTGGCGCTTGCGGCGGCCGCGCTCCTGCTCTCCATCTGCTCCTGCGCCCCCGCGCCGGGGCCACCGAACGTGGTGCTCATCGTCATCGACACACTCCGTCCGGACCACCTGCCGTTCCACGGGTACGGACGGGACACGGCGCCGTTCCTCTCCGAGCTCGCGGAGGACGGCGTCGTCTTCGAGCGCGTCTACTCGACATCATCCTGGACCGCGCCCGCGACCGCCTCGCTCCTGACGTCGCT
>CAZAQL010000105.1:0-9180 GCA_964487295.1 uncultured bacterium
ATCGCCGACCGGACGGCCGTGACGGCCCGCGTCACCGAGATGGTGGGATTCGGCAGCCGGGATGCGTTCGAGTCCGTCGCGATGGTCCGTCAGGGCGAACTGGCGGCGTTCGAGGGACAGTCCGGGAAGAATCGACGCGCCGAGCTCGTCCCGATGATCGAGCGCAAGATGACGAGTTCGAGCGGGCGTGTGGATGCACAGGCTGTCGTGGACGCGATCCGGAAGAGCGCAGCGGCCCTCCGAGTCGGTCTCGACCGCCCCGCGAAGCGCCCGGGCCGTCTCCGTGAGCTGCTCGACGAACGCGATGCGCTGGCGAAGCGCGTCGCGGAGGTCGGACAGCGCTGGAGCGTCGTGTTGACCCGACGCGCGGCTCATGCCCGGAGGCGACAGGAGTGGGCGGCCGCGAAGGACGAGTTCGCGGGACTCGAGCGCGTGGTCGCGGAGCAGGAACGGGTCCGAGAGGTGAGCGAGGAGCTCGCGCAGGTCGAGGAGGATCTCGAGCGTGTGGAGTCGACGATCGCGCGGATCCGTCGTCTTCGCTCCGACCACGCCGACGCGATAGGGGACAAGGACAGCATCTCCGAGGCCGACGCCGAGCGGGTTCGTTCGTCGCACGCGGAGCTCGAGGCCACGGAACGGATGATCGCGGCATTCCGCGAGGAGTCCACGGTCCCCGAGGGTGCGAGGAGCCGGCGGACCGCGACGCTCGCCATGGTCACGGGTGCGCTCGCGGGTCTCTCGGTCGCCGTCGCGGTCTTCGTTCTGGACGCTCTCGTGCCGCGCGCCATCGGCTGGGCGGCGGCTGCCGGCTTCGGTGTATGGACGCTGCTGCTCTTCCGCAGCTACGGGAGACTCCGTGACTACGAGAGGGATCTCGCCGGGCTGATGCGCGAGCGGGGAAAGCGGGAACTGGCCCTGCAGGCGGCTCTCATGCAGGTGGGCGTCCCGAGTTTCGCCGAGTTCGCGCGCTTGTACGAGGACCAGGACAAGCGCTGGCAGCGCGCCGAGATCGCACGCGTTCAGCTGTCGGAGCTTTGCGACGCCAAGGACCCCGAGCAGTATGAGGAGCAGCTTCAGACTCAGGCGGTCACGCTGGGCAGGCGTCGTGGCGAGCTCCGCGCCGCGCTGGAGGGCGACGGCAGGACCGTGGACGCTCTCGAGCCGGCCGAGCTGGCGAAGCTCCGAGGCGAACTCGAGTCGAAGCGAGAGCAGGAGAAACAGCTTCGCGAGGCTCTCACACTCGACAAGGCGCGCATGGAGCGTGACGAAGAGGGCGAGGAGCTTCCCGAACTCGAGGCCCGTCTCGAACTCGTCCAGGCGGAGATCGCCGGCGTCGAGGATAAGCTCGCGATCATGGACCGCGCTGCCGACGGACTCGGCCAGGCGCTGGCCACGACGAAGGAGGAGGCGGCTGAGGTCATCGCCCCGATCATCACGCGCGTTCTCTCCAGGATCACATCGGGACGCTACTCAGAGGTCACCGTCAGCAGGGATCTCGCCGTAGCCGTCAGCAACCCCTCGACACGGCCCGGAGCTCCTCCGAACGTGCTCGAGGGAGATCTGAGCACGGGAACCGTCGACCAGCTCTACCTGGCCACGCGCTATGCGCTGCTGCAGTTCCTCTCCGATTCGGAAGGGGCTCCGCTCATTCTCGACGACGTGTTCGTCAACTTCGATCCGAGCCGCCGGCTCCGCGCTCTCGAGCTGCTCCGTGAGATCTCCGACGAACGTCAGGTGATCGCCTGTATGTGTGAGGACCACGGAGCTGAAGAGCCCGTGAACCTCGTCAGGCTGGACGCCATCCAGTAGTCGCCACACTTCCGTGGCGCACATGCCCATGTCTCATCGCTGGTCTTCCGCCTTGCGCCGTCGCGAGACGCGTGCGAACATGGCGCACCCGTCTTGTGATGGAGCCACGGGCAGGAGAGTGCGCTCATGTTCAGACCCCGATGTCCGTTCTGCGGAGGACGGACGCGCCTCTGGTCCGAGACCTGGGACGCGAGCGGACGCCTTTCGCGCGCCTATCGGTGCCAGAAGTGCGGGCGCGAGACGACGAGCGTTGCCCCCTGGTCGAGGACCGCCCCTCCTTCGGAGTCCGCCACCGGCCGACGCGGGTCGCTGGTGATCGTCTGGATCGGCAGCGCGCTCATGGCCTTCTGGGTCTTCCTGCGACTCAGCGGGAACGTCACACGCGCCGAGCTCTACACGGGTGTAGCAAGCACGCTGGACGCCTTTCGCTCCCCTGTCTGGCTCGCCGTCGTCCTCATCGCGACTGTGGCGGGCGCCCTCAGCGTTCGCAGGAGGCGATCCGCCCCCGTCCAAAGTCCACTCGTCCTCTCCGTCGAGATCCGCCCTGATCAAGCCGTGACGCACGTGAGCGTCCGTGACGGTCGCCCCGGTGAGGGCGCCGATGTGGAGATCCCGCGCGACGCCGAGAGGGAGGCGCACGCGGCCGCCACCTTCTCGACGCTCATCAAGCGTTCCGCCCGAGGCGCGGGGTCCGGGGCGACGGATCCGGGGCGGCTGAGGTCGGAGCTTCTGGCCCTGGGGCGCTCCGTGGGAGCCATGATGGGCGCCGGGACGAAGGCCGGGGAAGCGATCCTCGACTCACCGGCGACCCATCTGCTCATCCGGACGGGAGATGACGTCGCCGACCTGCCCTGGGAGCTTGCCGTCCTCCGGGAGGGAAGCGCGCCGATCTGGCAGCAGTTCGCGATCGCGAGGGAGCTCCCCGGGACTGCGATCCGCCCACGGCGCTCGGCGGACGTCCGCCTGCCGCTCCGCTTGCTTCTCCTGGCGGACCTTGAGGCCGGTGACGAGGGACGCGCTCTCCCGGCGGCGTCACGTGAGGCCGAGGACATCATGGAACTCGGCGCCGCCCGGCCCGATCTCCTGCGGGTCGTGAGACGCACGCCCAGAACGCCGCTCGAGTTCGAGCAACTGCTGCAGGGGGAGTACGATGCTATCCACTTCGCCGGTCACGGCGGACGCACGGACGACGGCCGACTCGGCTGGACGCTTCCCGGCGGGGTGGTCATCGCTCCGGATGCCGTCTCGCCACCGCGAGAGGCGCCGTTGCTCGTTTTCTCCAATGCGTGCGCGCCCGGGACGGGGAGGGGAACGATCGGACTCGAGCTCGCGGCGGGATTCCTCAACTGGGGCACTCGCTGCTACGTCGGCGCGCTCTGGGACGCGAACGATGTCGCCGGCGCCGCGTTCGCGCGTGCCTTCTACGCCTCGCTGACGGGCGGGGCCACGACCGGCTGCGCCATCCGCTCGGCGAGAGAGGTTCTGCAGAGGTTTCACGTTGCCGCGTGGGCGAACTACGTGCTGTGCGGGGACCCCACGGTGGCGTTGCGCTCCGAGGCGGCCCCGGGTATCTGACGCCGGCCAACCCGCCTGTGTTGGTCCGCGCCCGTCCCGACGCCGGCGGGCCACGGATCCTCACCTGGTCCTGCGAGTCGCGAAGCACGAGATCCCGGTGTGCGTCAGACGGTCATGAGAGGGACGGATTGCGTGGAGCGTCCAGTGGCGAGGGACGAGGCGGCGCGAGAGCTGATCCAGCGTCTGCGCGCCGGTGACGAGGATGCCTGGCGTGACTTCATCGCGAGGTACCGTCGTCTCGTTTTCGGCGCGATCCACCAGGTGAATCATCGATACGACGCGGGATGGGGCGAGATGGAGATGGAGGAGCTCTTCTCCGACGCGCTCTACCGTCTTCTTCGTGACCGCGGGCGAGCGCTCGCGACGTGGCGGGGCAGGTGTCGCCTGGAGACCTGGATATACCGCATCGTCCGCAACATCTGCATCGACCGTTTGAGGAAGGCGACCCGACGAGGCGAATCGCAGGAGATCGACGAAGAACGCCCCTCCAGAGAGCGTCAGTCGACTGGAGCGAAGGACCCCGTCGAGCTCAGCGACCTCCGCATGACGCTGGAGCAGGCCATCGACGCCGTCCTCGAGGACAGGGAGGCTCTCGCTGTGCGGTTGATCTACTTCGAAGGCAACACGTATCGGGACGTCGCCGCCGCTCTGGACATGACGGTCGGAGCGGTCAGTGGAATGGTCTACCGCGCGCTTGCGAAGCTGCGCACGGTCGACGGCATCGCCCCCTTCATCACGGGAGAACGATCGTGACGTCGAGCTGTCCGGACCGATCCTCTCTGCTTGCGCTGGCCGAGGGGCGGCTGCCCTCCGACGAGACGCGGGTGGTCGAGGAGCATGTGGCGGGCTGCGCCGATTGCCGCCGCGAGTTCGACGGGATGGCATCTATGCTCCGCCTCCTTGAGGCCGCCCGTCACGAGTGCGGCGGTGCGCAGGAGGAACCTCCCTGCGCCGCCGCTGACCCGGCGGCAGCCCAAGGACGCTGGGACCCCTGGGACTACGTGGACGGGACCATGGATGGAGCCACGCGCAGGGCCTTCGAGCGCCACGTCGCGTCCTGTCGATCGTGTCTCCGCGAGCTCTCCGATGTTCTCGCGATCATTGGGGACGAGATCAACGCACCGGACGTCGCGGCATCGGAGGTCGCGCTCGCCCGACTGCGCTCCGACGCGCGCGGTCTCGCAATCCGCATCGCGGATGGGGCAATCCGCTTCCTCGACGGGTGCATCTCCGGAGTGCGGGACCTGACGGTCGCCACCGGTGACGCTCTGCGGGATCCGGCCCTCCTCGGCGCGAGGGTGGGCGCAGAGCCGCTGACGTTCAGCTGGTCGGTCGACGGCGGCTACGATTTCGTGTGTGAGCTCTCGGCGCCCGGCGGCGCGCCTGAACTGCTCGGACGAGTCGAGCGGGCGGGTCGGCCGGCCGCCGATCTCTCCGTCATGCTGCGCGGCGCCGGCGTCCAACGGGGACCGGAGTCCCTGGACGACGAGGGTCGCTTCGGACCGTGGCCGCTCGAGCCGGGTTCAACAGAGCTCCGGTTCGATGCCAGAGCGCTTCCCGGCGGCACGCTGCGTGTCACTCTCAGCATCGACCAGGACCCCATGGCTCCCTGAAATCCCCCCTTCCGTCATCGATATCTGATGGAGTTCGGTAGCACCCTCTCGGCCGCCGCACACAGGCTGAACGCCGCTCGGCGTACGGCTCCAGCATGGCACATCACTTGCACTTACGAGGCGAAGCAGGGAGAGACCAGGCTTTGCGAGAGGCGCCGTGGTGCGCCTCACGCTGGAGGGGGTGCATGTCTTCAGGGTCCGATAGCGGCGTCCATGAGGCGCGGCGCGGCGACCGGCGACGCGCGCGGTTCGCGCTCGGAACGATGGTGGCGGCGGTCACCGTTCTCGCGTTCTCTTTGCCGCGACTCGAATCGCTCGACTGGGGCGCAGTCGGCATCATGAGCGCGCTGGGGCTGGGGACAGGTCTCTTCGCGTTCCCGACGGGACGCCGCGTCTACATCTCCTTCAGCACGTCCGTCTACATGGCGACCGTCGCGCTCTTCGGGCCGCACATCGCGCTCTGGGTCGTCGCCGCGACCGGCGCCGTACTGAGTCTGCTCGTCTATCGCCGGCCGCTGGGCGAGAGCGCACGCTCACTCTCCGTCCGCGTCATCGCGGTCGCCGCAGCCGGCGTCGCGTACGCAGCGGTCGGCGGGCGAGTGCCTCCGACCACGATGATGATCGCGGACGTCGCTCGTTTCGTGATCCTGTTCGCCGTCTTCGGGGTGACCCGCGTCATGCTCTCGGCGGCGACGGGCGAACGGCCGCGCTGGTCCATCGACGATACCGTGCAGTGGCTACGCCGTCGAGGGGTGGTCGTCGAGCTTGCGATGCTGCCTCTGGCTATGCTGATGGTGGCCAGCTACACACCGGGCGAACCGGCGACCTTCCCGCTTCTCGCGATCGTGCTCATCGTCTCCGGCGCCGCCGCACGCAGCCTCTGGGAGACGCGCTCGCGCCTGATGAAGGAGGTTCGGCGGCTTGAGCTCCTCACCGCGGTGGGGAGGCTGGCCGCCAGACCACTTTCGGTCGAGACGATGGCTCGCGCTGTTGCGGACCTCGTTCGATGCAGAACCGCTGCCTCGGAGGTCCACCTCGTCGTCACTCGCGTCGAGGACGATCCCGTCGCGATCGCCTCTCGGGGCGACCTTCCCGACCTACAGCAGTCCGGAGGAGTCGGCGCGTCGATCGCCCAGCGCGTCGCGGAGACCGGTGAGATCATGGTCACCGACGCCGCCTCGGCGACGAGCGACCGCTACGGGCCTCAGGGAGCACCTCTTGCCGACCCGGGGGAGCGTACCACCTCCCGCGAGGACGACGTCGTCTGGGTCGGCGTCCCGCTGGTCGTGGACACCCGCCGGATGGGCGCGATCGCTCTGCCGCTCGAGGACGAGATCGACGAGGGGATCGGCGACGAGGACTCGCTCAGGATGCTCGCCTCGCAGGTCGCCAGAGCGCTCGAAGGCGCCGCTCTGCGCGAGCAGGTCGAGATCAAGAACCGACAGATGGCTGACTGGAATCGGGTCCTTGAGCGGCGCGTCGAGGAACGAACGGCGCGGCTCAGCGCGACGGAGCGCGAACTCGCGGCTCTGAACGCCGACCTCGAGCGTCGGGTCAAGCAGCGGACCATGGAGCTCACCGAGGTTCAAACGCGCATGGTCGAGTCCGGGAGGCTCGCGGCCGTTGGAGAGCTGGCGGCCGGGGTGGCGCACGAGCTCAACAATCCTCTGGGTGGCATTCTGGGCTACGTCCAGTACGACATCGAGCGAATGGAACGGTGGAAGGACCGCCCGCTGGCGGTCGACGAGAGCCGGGCCCTCGCCGGTCACCTCCGAATGGTGGAGAGCGCCACGCAACGCTGTCGGACGATCGTCTCGAACCTGCTCACGTTCGCGGAGGCGGCCGGCTGCAGCAAAGAGATGATGCCTCTGAATGACTCGGTCCGCGCGGCTCTCAGGATGACCGCCGAACCGCTCAGAATGCGGGGCGTGGACGTGCGGACCGAGCTGGAGACGCGGCGGACCGACGTCGTGGGCAGTCCGGTCCAGCTGCAGCATGTGTTCATGAACATCATCGTCAACGCCAGGAACGCGATGCCCGGTGGCGGGATCCTGACGATCAGAACGGGGATGACAGAGGACCCTTCGGGAGACACCCTGGTCTTCGCCTCGTTCGAGGACACGGGGCAGGGCATCCCGGCGTCTGATCTGGAACGGGTCTGGGAGCCGTTCTTCACGACGCGCGAGGTGGGGCAGGGGACGGGACTGGGACTGTCCGTGAGCTATGGGATCGTGCGCGAGCATGGCGGCACGATCGAGGTGGAGAGTGAAGAGGGAAGCGGAAGCACCTTCACCGTGCTGATCCCGGCCGCCCCGATAGCGGCGCGCACGGGGAGCACGGCAACGAGGATGGAGCTCACCGGTGATCGAGCCTGAAGAGATGAACTCCGATGTCAACCGAGCTGATGTGAGCGGTGACGCTTCGAGCTGCCGCCCCGTGCGTCTCCTCATCGTCGATGACGAGGAGATGATGCGTACGTTCCTTCGCGAGGTGCTCAGCGAGGAAGGATACGACATCGAACTGGCCTGCTCCGGCGAGGAGGCCGTGCAGGTGCTTGAGCAGGAGCATTTCGATATCGTCCTGACGGACATCGTGATGCCCGGGCTGGACGGACTCGGCGTTGTCTCGGCGGCGAAGAAGCTGCCGACGAACGTCGACGTCATTGTCATGACGGGGTACGCGTCCATGGAGACGGCCGTGGAGTCCATGAAGCTCGGGGCGGCCGACTACATCACCAAGCCCTTCAACATCGATCAGATCCGCATCATCGTCGCGAACGTGGTCAAGGAGCGCAGACTCCGGCGGGAGGCCGCCGAGGGCCAGTTCTACAAGGAGCTTTCGCGCAAGGACGGGCTCACTGAGCTCTACAATCACCGCTTCTTCCACCAGCTACTCGAGACCGAGGTGAGTCGAGCGGAGAGATACAGCCGCTCGGTGAATCTCATCATGCTCGACATCGACTACTTCAAGCAGTACAACGACGCGCACGGGCACCCGGCGGGAGACATGGCTCTCCGGAAGCTCGCGCACGTCCTGAAGCGCTGCGTGAGGGCCTGCGACTTCGTTGCGAGGTACGGGGGCGAGGAGTTCGCCATCATCGTGCCGGAGATCGACAGCGGGTCCGCGAAGAGCATGGCCGAACGCATCCGGGCCCTCGTCGACGAAACGGAGTTCGAGGGCGAGGAGGTCATGCCGCTGGGTCGCCTGACCGTGAGCCTCGGCGTGGCGGCGTTCCCCAAGCACGCCGCCTCGAAGGAGGAGCTTGTCGAGCGAGCGGACCAGGCACTCTACAGAGCCAAGTCGTCCTCGAGGAACTGCGTGGTGCAGGCGCGGGAGAACCGCGTCAACTGACCAGCCGCTCCGTGATGCTCAAGGGCCTGCCGCGCTCGCGCGGCGGGCCTCTGCGCATGCCGGTTACCCGCCTCGTGAGATGCGCGGCGGGCCTCTGCGCATGCCGGGCACCCGCCTTGTGACTTGCGCGGCGGCCTCTGCGCGCGTGGCGCCCGTCTCGCCGCGCGCGGTTGACACCGGGCATCGCCGCTGCTACGTTGTCGTGCGTCCGTGAGGGAGCGGCCCGCGCGGCGTCGGCACGTTGAGTCCCTTGAGATCCGGGAGGCGGAATGGCCCGCTCCGATGAGCTGGATCACCACTGGATGGGCGCGGCCCTCGACGAGGCGAGATGTGCCCTCGACCAGGGAGAGGTCCCCATCGGCGCGGTCGTCGTGCGGGATGACCGGATCATCGGCCGAGGGAGGAACCGGGTCGAGGAGACACGAGACCCGACGGCTCACGCCGAGATCCTCGCGATCGGAGCGGCCTCGGGAGCGCTCAAGGTGCCGCGCTTGACTGGGGCGACCATGTATATTACGATGGAGCCTTGCGCCATGTGCGCCGGGGCCATCGTGCTCGCGCGACTGAGACGGATCGTCTACGGATGCGCCGATCCGAAGGCCGGCTTCTGCGGATCGCTCGGGAGCATCCCGGAGGACCCGCGACTGAACCACAAGGTCATGGTATCATCCGGAGTGAGAGAGGAGGAGTGTGCCTCTCTTGTCTCCGGGTTCTTTGAGAAACTCAGGTCCGACGGGCGGCGCTAGAAGTACGTAGGAGAACGCCGCCGGGCATCAGATGCGGTGGGGTGACGGAGCTGGTCGATCGTGGCGGTCTCGAAAACCGTTGTACC
>CAZAQL010000106.1:0-9113 GCA_964487295.1 uncultured bacterium
TGCAGCTTGAGCGTCGAGACGGCCAGCAGCGCGAAGAGCGCCCCGACGATCCAGAACCGAACGACCACCTTGCTCTCCGGCCACCCCAGCTTCTGGAAGTGGTGGTGAAGGGGCGCCATGAGGAAGACGCGCTTCCCCCGGAGCTTGAATGACGCGACCTGGATGATGACCGACGCGGCAATGAGTACGAACATGCCGCCGACGATCAGGAGCCAGAGTTCCTTCTTGATCAGAATGGCCAGCGTGCCGAGCGCTCCACCGACCGCGAGAGATCCCGTGTCGCCCATGAACACCTCGGCCGGGTGCGCGTTGTACCAGAGGAAACCAAGCCCCGCGCCGATGAGAGCCGCGCAGTAGACGGTGAGCTCCCCGGCGCTCGCGATGTACGGGATGTTGAGGTAGTCGCTGAAGCGGACGTGGCCCGTGACGTAGCTCAGCGCGGCGAACGCGAGCGCGCAGAAGAGCACCAGTCCGATGGCCAGTCCGTCGAGTCCGTCCGTCAGATTGACCGCGTTCGAGCTCGCAGTGATGACGATCATGCAGAACACGACGTACGCCGGTCCCAGAGAGAGGACGGCGTCCTTGAGGAAGGGGACCTCGACCTGACTCGCGCGGACGACCATCGAGCCGCCGTAGATGGCGAGCCCGACGACGAGCCCCAGGCCGAGCTGTCCCGCCAGCTTGTACCTGGCGATCAGACCCTTGCGCCGCTTTCTGATGACCTTGAGGTAGTCGTCCGTGAACCCGACGAGTCCCATCCAGACCGTCGCGATGACCATCAACCACACGAACTCGTTGTCGAGACGCGCCCAGAGGAGCGTCGGAACGATCGTGGCCGTGAGAATGAGGAGACCGCCCATCGTCGGCGTTCCCGCCTTCGCCGCGTGCGACTCCGGGGCGAACTCACGAACGCCGTCGGTGAGCTGTCTTCTGCGAAGCAGACGGATGAAGAGGGGTCCCAGGAGGAAGCTTATGAGCAGGGCGGTTATGGCCGCGTACGCCGAACGGAAGGTGATATAGCGGAAGACATTGAAGGCAGAAATGTAGTCCCTCAAGGGGTACAACAGGTGGTACAACATAACGGCCCTCATCCATCGGGGCAGAGCCCCGGGGTTGACCGGTCAGGAGACGGGCGCCTCCAGGACCAGCGACTCAACCACTTCCTCCATCCGCATTCCGCGGGACCCCTTCACCAGCAAGACTGCATCTCGCTCGAGACCGCTCCGAAGGTCACGAGCGAGCATTCCCTTGTCCTCATAGACGCGCACCCTGTCGGGCGGCATCCCCGCATCGATGGCGCCCTCCGCGAGCGCCTTGACCGCCTCACCGTGGAGGAAGAGCCGACGGACGCCGAGTGCCGCGGCCTGAGCGCCGAGCGCGCGGTGCGCGTCTCTCCCACCATCTCCCAGCTCGAGCATGTCCCCGAGCGCCGCCGCCGTCGGACGCCGTCCCGCAACGTCCACGAGCGTCTCGAGCGCCGCAGCCATGGACTCGGGGTTCGCGTTGTACGCGTCGTTGATGACGGTCACGCCGCCGGCCCGGACGATCTCCATCCGCATCGCCACCGGGCGAAACTCCTCGAGCCCGGCCGCGGCGGCGCTCGCCGACAGGCGCACCGACACGGCGGCCGCGATCGCGGCCAGCGCGTTGTGGACGTTGTGGCGGCCCGGCGCATGCAGCGCAACCTCCACCGCCTCCCCGACCAGATCCGTCCGCCTCAGCGTGAAGCGGATGCCCGCTTCGGAGTGCTCGATGTGGTTGGCGGCCACGTCCGCGTCGGCGCCGAGTCCGAAGAAGACGACCGCCGAAGGTCCGCCCTTCGCCATCGCCCGGACCCTCGGGTCGTCGACGTTGAGGACCGCCGTCCCGTCGGACGGAAGCGACGAGACAAGTTCGGCCTTGGCCCTCGCCACACCGTCCAGATCGCGCATGGTCTCCAGGTGCGCCGCTCCGACGTTCGTGACCACGCCCACTCGCGGACTCGCGATCTCGGCAAGTCTGGCGATCTCTCCGGCGTGGCTCATTCCCATCTCGACGACCGCGACATCGTGCTCCGGCTCGATCCCGAAGAGCGTCAGCGGGACGCCGACATGGTTGTTGTAGTTGCCTCTCGTCCTCCAGACCGCGTACTCGTGACCGAGCGCCGCGGCTGTCATGTCCTTCGTCGTTGTCTTGCCGTTCGAGCCGGTCACCGCCACAACGGGGATGTCGAAGCGGTTCCTGTACCAGCGCGAGAGCTCCTGGAGAGCGACGAGCGTATCCTCCACGGGAAGAACGGTCGCTCCGTCAGGGACACTCCCCCCCCGCTCTCTGAGCCACGCGCTCTCGACGACGGCGGCCGCCGCCCCGGACGCGAAGGCGTCGGACACGAACCGGTGCCCGTCGAAGCGTTTTCCGCGAAGCGCCACGAAGAGGTCCCCCGTGCGGGTCGTGCGGGAGTCCGTCGAGACGCCCCTCACCTCACCGGACGGCCGCGTGGTCCCTGAGGTGGCATCTCCGGACGGCGCCGTTGAGGGCGCGTTCGAAACCGGCGTCACCGCCGTTCCCGCGAGCACGTCCGCGATATCTCTGACCGCCAGCGTCTCCATCAGTGTCCCATCATCCTCGGCGAGTCGGCTCCGGCGCCTCCCACGGCGCCGCCTCCCCCGCTCTTCGCGACGAGGTCCGCCATGGCCCTGCGGGCCTCCTCGCGATCGTCGAAGTGGAGTCTCTCGGTACCGATGATCTGGTAGTCCTCGTGCCCCTTGCCCGCGATGACCACGACATCCCCATCGCGTGCGATGCCGATCGCCGTGCGGATGGCGTCGCGGCGGTCCTCGATGACGTCCACTCCTGCTCGCCCGATATCGCCGATGCCCTCGAGGATCTCATCGATGATGCGCCTCGGCTCCTCGGTCCTCGGGTTGTCCGACGTCACGACGACGCGGTCCGAGAGCCTCGCAGCGATCTCGCCCATCACGGCGCGTTTTCCGCTGTCGCGGTCGCCGCCGCAGCCGAAGACGGTCACGACGTGCCGCGGGTCCAGGTCGCGCACGGCGTGCAGAACCTTCTCCAGCGCGTCCGGGGTGTGCGCGTAGTCCACGACGACGGAGAACCCGGCACTCCCGGGAACGACCTCCAGCCGTCCGGCCACACGCTCGACGGCCGCGATGCCGGCCTGGATGTTCGGCACCGCGATCCCGCGGCTGATGGCGACGGCCGTGGCGGCCAGCGCGTTCATGACGTTGAAGCCCGCGACGAGCCGCATCGACACCGGAAAGTCGCCGGCGGGCGTATGGAACCGGGCCTCGGTGCCGTCGGCTCTCGTGACCACGTCACTGGCGCACACGTCTCCGCGCTCCATGCCGTAGGTCAGCACGGTCAGGCTGCCCGATCCCTCGAACGCCTCGGCGAGCGCCCGCCCGAAGCGGTCGTCCGTGTTGATGATGGCCGCCGACCCGGGCTTGTTCGCCTCGGTCTCGGCCAGTTCGAAGAGCTTCCGCTTCGCGGCGCCGTACTCCTCGAACGACCCGTGGAAGTCCAGATGGTCGCGCGAGAGGTTCGTGAACGTCGCCGTATCGAACCGCGTGCCGAGCGCCCGTCCGAGCGCGAGCGCGTGCGATGAGACCTCCATCGTCACGGCGTCGAGCCCCTCGTCGACCATGCGTGCGAGCGTGCGCGCGAGGTCGACGGCCTCCGGACTCGTCCGCGCGGCCGGGACGAAGGCCTCCCCGATCCGCGATCCGAGCGTTCCGATGAGCCCCGTCCGGAACCCCGCCTCGACCAGGATGGCGTCGAGGATGTGCGACGTCGTCGTCTTGCCGTTGGTCCCGGTGATGCCGTGGACGACGAGTTTCTCCGACGGGCGTCCGTGGAACGCGTGCGCGACAGGTCCCATGGCCGCCCTCGTGTCCGGGACGACGATCTCCACGATGCCCTGCGTTCCCGTCCTGCGCTCGACGAGCGCCGCGACCGCGCCGCGCTCTGCCGCAGAGCTCACGAACTCATGGCCGTCCGCGACAAACCCCGTGACCGCGATGAAGAGGCTGCCCGGTTCGACGCGGCGTGAGTCGAACTCGATGGAGCTCACGGCGACCCCGGCCGCCTCTGACGGAACACCCGTCGAGGCCACGGCCGCCGTCCCGCTCTCCGCGAGCAGTTCTGCGAGGTTCATCGCGTGTGTGCCCTTCTCGCTCAAGCTATCTGCACTCCAGTCGGACGCGGTCGCCCGGCTCCACGGACGCGCCCCTCCGTGGCGACTGCGACCGCACGAGCCCGCTTCCTTCGAAGGTCACGACGAGTCCGAGCAGCGCGGCCTCCCGTCGAGCGGCGCGGACGCTCATGCCGATGAGGTCCGGCATCGCGACGCTCACGTCCCCGCCGTCCCCGTCGGGCGAACCCGTGCCGTCCGCCGCGAGGGCCGCCGACATGACGAGCGTCCCCCGGACGCCGTCTCCGAGCGCCGCCCGCGAGCTCATGCCGCGGCCGGGTGACTCCGCCAGGACGACGCCGCTCGTGCCGCCGGAGAACGCACCTTCGTCTCTCACATCCCCGGCGGTCGCGTGGCCGGTCGACGCATCCCGACCGACCTGAGCCGTGATGAGTCTCTCGGGAACGCTCTTCCGCCGCCCGGTGACCAGGTGATGGCTTGTGCTGCGGACCACGCGTTCGACGATGCGTCGGAAGACGGGCGCCGCGACGTCTCCACCCAGCCCCCGCCCCTTCGGCTCGTCGACGACGACGAGAATGACCATGCCCGGGTCATCCGCTGGAGCGAACCCTGCAAAGGAGGAGACGAACTTTCCCGGGGCGTACCCCGGGGTGCCGGGGACAACCTTCTGTGCGGTGCCCGTCTTGCCGGCGACTGAGAACTCGGCGACCACGGCCTTCCGACCGGTGCCGACCGTCGTGACATCGGTGAGAACCTCTCTGACGTACGAGGCCACGTCCGCGCTGACGACCTGCCGCACGACGCACGGCTGCGCCTCCTCGAGCACGCGCCCCTCTTCCGACACGACCGCCTTCACGATGTGCGGCTCCATGAGATGACCACCATTTGCGATCGCGGAATAGGCGCCCACCAGCTGCAGCGCCGTCACGGCGACCTCCTGTCCGATGGCGATCGTGTGGACGGAACGTCGGCTCCACTCGGACGGATGCTTCAGGGTCCCGCGAACCTCGCCGGGGAGGTTGATCGCCGTCAGGCAACCGAAACCGAACGCCCTGGCGTACTGGTAGAGCGCGAAGTCTCCGAGGGCCTCGCCGATCTGCGCGAAGCAGATGTTGCTCGACTTGATCAGAGCCGTGCGGAACGTCATCCAGCCGTGCGGCTTGACGTCACGGATCGTGAAGCTGCCGAACCTCATCGCGCCCTGGGACGCGTAGTAGACGGAGGCCTCGTCCGCCGCGTGCGTCTCCACGGCCGCGCAGGCCGTGACGACCTTGAAGGTCGAACCCGGCTCGAACTGGTCCGTCACCGCTCTGTTGCGCCAGCTCGCCTCCGCGTACCGCGCGAACGCGTTGCAGTCGAATCGAGGGTAGTTGGCCATGGCGAGGATCTCGCCGGTCCAGGGATCCTGTATGACCACCGTTCCCGACCGGGCCTCGTGTTCGCGTACGGCCTTCTCGATCTCAACCTCGCAGATCTCCTGCAGCGCGGCGTCGATGGTCAGCACGATCGACTCACCGTCCTCCGGCGCGACGAGCGATCCGGACGGCGCGGGCGACTTCCGCTGCGCCCCGTCGATGTGGTACTGCACGGTCGCGGGCGTGCCGCGCAGTCGCTCGTCCATGTGCTGCTCGATGCCGGAGATGCCGTGTCCGTCGATATCGGTGAACCCGATGACGTGACATGCCCTGTCGCCGTGCGGGTAGACGCGCTTCGTCTCGGGAAGCAGCTCGAGGCCGTCGATCCCGAGCGCCTCCACTGCTGCCGCGCGATCGGGCGCGATCTGGCGCTCGATCCAGACGAACCCGGCGTCCTTCGACAGCAGGCGCTCGTACTCGTGGCGGCTGCCGCCGAGAACGCGAGCCAGCGCACGAGCGGTCTCGCGTGGGGCCTCCACGGAGTGCGGACGCGCGCAGACGGAGTGAACGTCGAGATTGGCGGCCAGCTGCTCGAGATTCCTGTCGTAGATGGTCCCGCGCTCCGGCGCCAGCTCGACGGTCATGGTCTGCTGGCGGGCCGCGTACGCGGCCAGACGCGGACCGTGCACGACCTGGATGAGCACGAGGCGCACGACGATGACCGCCCATACGACCAGAACGAGCACGAGACAGATGCTCAGTCTGCGGATGTGACCGTGTGTCGTTGCTTCGGTTCTACCCGTCACCGTCGATCTCCGTGCGGTTCATGACGTAGTCGGTCCTCGTCATCGCGTTCGCGGGGTCCCCAAGCCTCACGACCTCGCCCTCTTCCGGATACCGCATGCCCAGATGCTGAGTCGCGTACTCCTCGACGCGCTCACGGCGCGAGAGCGACACGCACTCCATCTCCAGAAAGCCGATCTCGGCCTCGAGACGGCTACGTGTGTTTCTGAGCGCCTCGATCTCGGACGCGAGCCGGGACGCGTAGATGTGCTGCCAGACGCAGAGGATCCCCGTGGCGAGCGCGGCCGTCCAAAGCACAAGGCCCTTGGCGTGTGCCGACCCGCGAATGGCCCCGAGGAGCGAGGCGTGCCGTGACCACGCGACTCCGGGCATCGATCGCGCCAGAGCGGCCGCTCCTCGCCCCGGCCGAGTCGCTCCGCCCCGCCTGTTCGAGTGACGCTTCGGCGCCGCCCAGCTCTTCCTCAGGAATCGCAAACTCGACATCTTTCTCCCTCGGGGCAGTCCGACGACCGGGGCCTCATGGCGCCCGGTCGCCGCTCCCCTGTCAGGTCGCCGCGTGGTCCGGCAACCGCTCTGCGACCCTCAGCTTCGCCGACCGCGCCCGGGGGTTCCTCACGATCTCCCCGGACCCCGGTGTCACGACCCGCCGGGTGACGATGCGCATCGTCGGCTTCCTGCCGCAGACACACATCGGCAGGTCGCGGGGGCAGGTGCACGGGTCGGCGGCGTTGACGAAGAAGTGCTTCGTGATCCGATCCTCAAGCGAGTGGTACGAGATGACGACGAGTCGACCGCCCGGACGCAGCACCTGCTCGGCCTGCCTGAGCCCCTCGCTGAGGTTCGCAAGTTCGTCGTTGACCGCGATGCGGAGCGCCTGGAAGACCCGAGCCAGCGTCTTCGTCCTGTTCTTCGGCTTCGTGGAGACGACGGCCTCGGCGAGATCGGCCGTCGTGTTGAGCCGCCCGCGGTCGCGCGCGTCGATGATCGCGCGGGCGATCGGATGCGCCCGTCTCTCCTCACCGAGATCCCGGATGATCGTGGCCAGTCCCTGCTCGTGCGAGTGAGCGATGAGATCGCCGGCGCTCCTGCCGGCTCCGGCATCCAGTCGCATGTCGATCGGTCCCTCGTGCGTGAAGCTGAAGCCGCGGTCGGCCTCGTCGAGCTGCATCGAGGAGAAACCCAGGTCCATCAGCACTCCGTCGGCCGGTGAGAAGCCCCGCTCCTCGGCGGTCTCGCGCAGTGAAGCGAAGTTCGTTCTCACCAGCTCCACCCTCTCTCCGAAACCGCTCAACGCGGCGCCGGCCGCCTGGATCGCCTCGGCATCAAGGTCCAGCCCCAGCAGCCTGCCGGCCGCGGCGTTGAGGAGGATCTGCCTCGCATGCCCCCCGGCGCCGACGGTGCAGTCGATGTAGAGCCCGCCGGCCTGAGTCACGAGGAAATCGACCACCTCGGCCGTCATGACCGGCACGTGAGCCGCCTGCATGGCTATGTCGCTTTGGTCAGGTACGCGGTTCGCTGCTTCGACGACCCCTTGAGGAACGGGCGCTTCGGTCAGCTCGCGAGCGGTTCGCGTGCAGAGCCCGTCCGGTTCTCTCTCTCGGGTGCCGTCGTATGCGTCTCAAGGAGTCCGTGGAGCCCCGCCAGGAGGAGAATGTTCCTCACGTAGGGGCTCAGACCGGCCACCTTCAGATCACCTGCATGAGCACGGACCAGCTCGAACTCGCTCGCCAGCCGCGAGGCATCGCGGTAGCTGATATGTTCGACGGCGCTGAAGTCGAGCACGATCCGGTTCTGCCTGCTTGTCAGCAGGCCGACGAGGTGCCGATGGAGCTGCGCGAAATCGCGAGCGGCCATGCTCCCTGCCATCTGGAGCACGACGGAGTGCCGTGTCGCGCGCGGTCGGATGGTCACGTCCTACTCCCCCTCATCGTTCGGGACGTCGCTCGGATTCTCCCACAGGGTCTCTGCGACCTCCTCGTAGGTCATCCCGAACTCCTCCCGGTACGTCGTGTAGCGCTCCGGACTCCAGATCTCGATGCGCTCGATGGCGCCGATGACGAGAACTTCCTTGTCGAGTCCGGCGAGTTCTCTGAGGTCCTGCGGAACCACGATACGGCCGTGGCCGTCGACGACGACCTCGCTTGCGTGGGCCGCGATCTCGCGCGTGAAGAAGCGGGTCTTGCGCGACGTGAAGGACAGCGCTCCCAGTCGGCGCTGCACGCGCTGCCACTCGTCTCTCGGATAGAAGAACAGACAGCCGTCGAGGCCGAGCGTCAGCACGAAGACCTCGCCCGTAGCCTTGCGGAACTTCGAGGGGATCGAGAGACGCCCCTTCGAGTCGAGCGAGTGCCGGTATGTCCCGAGGAAGGTGTTCACATGCGCTCCGGGGGCCGCAGCCGCGTATGCCCCACTTCATCCCACTTCTGCCCACCCGGGGGAGATTAGAGGGAGGTGGTGTACCCTGTCAAGCGAAAAAAGCCCCCGTGATGCGGGCGTTTGCAGGGGAATCGGGCTCGGGGGAAGCAATGGGACGACCGGGGCCGATGTCACGCCGCCGCACACGAGAACGGGGGGCCGAGGGCCCCCCGCGAACCACTGCGCCCCGCACTCACGCGCGGGGCGCGAAGGACAGCCTGGCTGCCCATGTTCTACACCCGCTATCGTTCAACCACAAACAGAGAGGCGGACCGAGCACCAACCCTCTGCGGGTTGTGCCCGATCCGCCTCTTCAAACTGCAATGTGATGATACTAGACCATATGGAACGGTCGGGCTCGACCCTTTATCGTGGGTTGGTTACCACAT
>CAZAQL010000107.1:0-5864 GCA_964487295.1 uncultured bacterium
AGGTTCTGACCGAGAGCGAACTCGGCGCTCCAATCAACAACTGCGGACTCACCCGGGTTGCAGCGTCGAGAGAGCACAACATCATCTACAGAAGGTTTGGCCTTGCGAGTCCACTCCGCGAAATGCTCTGGTGATATCCGACGCGCATCTGAGAGGTCGATACGCCCCTCTCGAAGTTGTGGGATTGCTACGTAGGGGTAGCCACTATCGGCAGCCGGCGGCGTACGATGGTCGCAGTCGATCAGCGCGACGTTCGCCTCCTGGAGCGTCATCTTGCGCCACTCACCCGTCATACCCCAGCTCCTTCAGCTCCTCCGAGGCAGCTCCATCGAACCCAATCCGAAGGGCACTGAGCGGCTGGAAACGCACGCGTGCGTTTCCCGTGCATTTCCGTGCGTTTCGGTCTCCCCTTCCGCCGCCCGGCAGCATCTCGGCTGCCACAAATCACTCACTCCCCAGAGGCCATCCCAGCTCCTTCAGGTTCTCGGCAATGGCGGCGTCCAGCTTCGCGGCTTCGGCCTGTTGCTCGCAGAGCTCCGCCACGAGCCGCGTCATCTTCTCCTCGAACGGCTCATCGTCCTCTTCCTGAGGCTCGGCGCCGACGTAGCGGCCCGGGGTCAGCACGTGGCCGTGCTTCCGAATCTCTTCGATTGAGGCGCCCCTGCAAAAGCCCGGCACGTCCTCATACTCGCCCGCCTCATTCTCACCGCGCCACGCGTGATAGGTGCCCGCGATGCGAGCGATGTCATCGTCGGTCAGCTCGCGGTGCGTGCGGTCGATCATACTCCCAAGCTTCCGGGCGTCGATGAAGAGCACCTCCCCGCGGCGGTCGCGAAACTTGCCGTCCTCACGGTCACGCGCCAGGAACCAGAGACACGCGGGGATCTGCGTCGAGTAGAACAACTGGCTCGGCAGCGCCACCATGCAATCCACGAGGTCGGCCTCGATCAGGTTCTTGCGGATCTCTCCCTCGCCCGACTGGTTCGACGACATCGAGCCGTTCGCCAGGACGAAGCCGGCCACGCCCGCCGGCGCGAGGTGATGAACGATGTGCTGCACCCAGGCGAAGTTCGCGTTGCCCTTGGGCGGAGCACCGAACTTCCAGCGCTTGTCCTCGCGCAGGCGATCGCCGCCCCAGTCGCTCACGTTGAAGGGAGGATTCGCGAGGATGAAGTCGGCCTTGAGATCCGGGTGCCGATCGTTGTGGAACGAGTCGCCGTGCGCGATCTGGCCGTCGATGCCGCGGATCGCGAGGTTCATCTTCGCGAGACGCCAGGTCGTGTAGTTTGACTCCTGACCGTAGACGGAGATGTCGGGCTTGGCCTTCCCTCCGTTCCCGGTCCCTGTTGCGTGAGCTCTGATGAACTCGACTGACTGCACAAACATGCCCGATGAGCCGCAGCACGGGTCATACACGCGGCCTCGATAGGGTTCGATCATCTCCACCAGGAGCTTGACCACACAGCGCGGCGTGTAGAACTCGCCGCCCTTCTTCCCCTCTGCGCTCGCGAACTGCGAGAGGAAGTACTCGTACACCCGTCCAATGACGTCCTTGGAGCGACTGGCCTCGTCCCCCACCTTGATGTTCGTGACGAGGTCAATGAGCTGCCCGAGGCGCGCCTTGTCGAGCGCGGGGCGAGCGTAGTCCTTCGGCAGGACGCCCTTGAGCACAGGGTTGTCCCGTTCGATAGCCTCCATCGCCTTGTCGACGGTCTGGCCGATCGTGGGCTGACGCGCCTGCGACTTCAGCTGGTCCCACCTCGCCTCGGACGGAACCCAGAACACGCTGACGGCGCGGTACTCATCGGGATCCTCGGGATCCGCCCCGCTCGCCTTCTCGGCCACCAGCTTCGCGCGCCGCTCTTCGAAGGCGTCGGAGATGTACTTGAGGAAGATGAGCCCCAGTACGACGTGCTTGTACTCGGCCGCGTCCATACTGGAACGAAGCGCGTCTGCGGCTTGCCAGAGTTCCGCCTCGAACCCGATGTTCGCTGCACTCTCGCCCTTGGTCATTGTCCGGTCCCTTTCGGTCTCAGTTCTCGCCGTTCGAGTCCTCGGGCGCACGTTTCACGAGGCTCCGTGTCTCCCAGGGACCACCAGGATGCCAGGTCGCTGGGAATTCGCGTCCGCTGGCGGCTGCCTTGAGCACTGGCAGCAGGAACTCACGGAGGTCCTCGACCAGCTCTCTGGCATCCGGCGGCGCCTCCAGTCGCCCTCTCCGAAGAAACGCGCGCCACTGCACTTCTCGCTCAGGCGCTGTCAGGAACTCTGCGGTTAGGACCAGCGGCTCCTTGTCGGGAAGCGGCGTCTGACGGCGACCGAAGGTCGCCCTGACCGCCTCGACCAGCGTCGGTCCATCAAACTCCGCCGAGGATGCGAGCCGGTGCAGGTCATAGAAGTCCTTCATGCGGCTGTTCGTGACCCCAAGCGACACGGCGGTCTCCAGCTTCTCGGCGACAACTGCGTCTCGGGAGTAGGCCAGGATGCGCGGTGGATCGTGTTCCAGAAGCGTGGGGAAGATCTCCCATTTCGGCGGCGGAACAACCGCATTGCCGAAGCCCACATCCACTTGCACTGGAATCCGCGCATCTGCGAGCCGCGCCTCGAGCCTAACTCGGATCCCGGAGTACTCGTCGGGTACACGGATCTCTTCGCCGGTGATGGAATCGGGGTCGAACTCGATGCCGTCATCCGCATGAATCCCACACAGTTCGCTCACAACGGCCACGACATCCGCGATGGTATTGGAACCTCGACCGAGAAGGTCAAGATCCCAAGTCGCCCTCGGCTGCTCGTCCGACCACAGTCTGAAGAGAGTGGCGCCCTTGAGAACGAACCTCTCACCGTGACGGGAAGCGCCGAGCCGATACAGGAACCGCTCTGTGGCAAAGCGAGACAGAATCAGCTGGAACTCGACGCCCTGCCGGCGAGCCAGATCGAGGAGCCGAGTCCGTACGGATGCGGCTACGTTCGTGATTTCCCGTTGGGGGCTCATCCGATGGCCTCGAGGTACGGGCGCATCACGTGTGTCACACGATCAACCTTCGCGAAGCGCCACACTGACTCCAGGTCCTTCGGATGGAGACGCCTGTAGTCACGCAGAGCCTCAACAGCCACGTCTGTCCCGATGCGATTGCGGAACTTGAAACAGTCGGCAACGGTCTTGGCCGCGCTGAACACGCGGATGCGGACGCCGTCGACATCATGCTCCTCGATTCCCTCGCGAAGCGCGGCAGGCGACAGGTAGACCAGGCGCACTGGTGGGTGCTCCGCGCGTGGGCGCCACGCCTTGCTGTCTATAGCCATCCACACTTCAAAGGGATTCTGCGTCGTGAGACCGTGGAATCGGAGAGCCGAGAGCAGGCACACCACTCCTCCGGGTACCAGGCGGGCCGCCTGCGCCAGATCGTGCCGCTCCGTGAGCGGAGCTCCCGGCCTCCTGTAAAGTCCACGCCCGACGCGCTCGATCACTCCCCGCAGACGCAGGCGTCGAATCTGGGTTCGTGAGACTCCGGCGCGCTCAAGATCACGGGACCGTGCGATCCCCGTCTTCTTGAGGACGGTGAGCGCTCGTTCGGCCGGGCTCTTGGATGTCACGATTTCTCGGTCTCCTTTCATAACCACCGAGGAATCGTAACAACCGGAAGGAAGGCGGTCAACAGTGAAGGTGCTTCACTAACCTGACACCCACACCAGCATCAGCGCCCCGCCCCTGACCCTGAACCTCACCCGAATCACCTCCGTGCTACCCCCCCAAGATTCTCTTCTGGACTTCATGGCGCGTCCCCCGCCACCAAGAACGAGAGTCCCCGCCGGTTGCCCCGGGCTCTTCGCGCATCCGGTGTCGGTTCCCATCTCGACCGCCGCAGGCCTCGACGCGCCGACCATCAAGCGCTCGTGCTTCGGGAAGCAGCTCCTGATTCAGGATATCGCTCCGAGCTGTTGGGGAGCGAGTGCTGGCACTACCGCTCCCGGCGACTGTTGAGGAACCGCGCGAGCGGGCGTTTGACGATCTCGGTCACGACGAGGTAGAGAGCGGCGAGCGCCACGATGATGCCGATGTGTGCAGCCGACGGTTTCGTAAACTCGAAGAGAGCCGCCGTCCACGGTATCACCGGCAGCGCAAGCGTGACCGCGAATGCGATCCCGGAGATGACCACGATCAGAGGCGCCGGCCAGCCGGCCTTTCTGATCGGCAGCATCGACCGGATGGACGCGACCAGCAGCAGCTCCGTGATCACACTGCCGATGAACCAGTTGGTCTGCAGCACGGCCGGTGAAATGCGGTAGAACAACCCGAAGTACATGAAATCAAAGACCGTGCTCACAAGTCCCAGCGTGATGAAGATGATGTAGAGAGACCGGAAATCGTAGCGCTGAGGCCACGCGACCTCCTGCTCCGGGACGCGGTCGAACGCGATCGCCATCATCGGGAAGTCGGAGAGAAGATTCAGGAGGAGGAGCTGCTTGGGCAGCATCGGCAGAAAGTCGATGAAGAGTGAGCCGACCGCCACGGCGTAGAAATTCCCGAAGTTGGAGACGAGCGTCGCCCGGATGTACTTGAGTATGTTGGCGTGCGTCTCCCGCCCGGACCGGATGCCCTCGACGATCACACGCAGGTCGCTCTTCAGGAGCACGATGTCCGAGGCCTCCCGTGCCACGTCCGCGGCGGACTCCACGACCATCGAGACGTGCGCGGCCTTGAGCGCCGGCGCGTCGTTGATCCCCTCCCCCAGAAACCCGACTGTGTGCTGTTCCTTGAGAAGCTCGATCAGCTCGAGCTTCTGCTCCGGTGTCGTCCGCGCGAAGACTCTCACCGCGCCCACGCGTTCGCGCTGCTCGTGCGCCGGGAGCGCCAGAAACTTGCCGGCCTCCATGACCTCGTCATCGCCGGTGACAAGGCCCGCATCGCGGCCGACGGCGTGGGCCACCATCAGCGCGTCGCCGGTGATGATCGTGATCGCCACATTCAGGCGTCCGGCTTCTTCAATCGTCTCGGCGGTTGTCGCCTTGAGCCTGTCGACGAAAGAGACGAAGCCGGCGAAGCGGGCGCCTTCGCCGGCGTCGTAGCTTACACCCAGCACTCTGTGTCCCTGTCTCTCCTGCCCGACAAGCCACTTCCCGACGGCGTCCCGCTCGATGAGCCCGGCTTCGACGAAACCCTCCGGGCTTCCGCGGCGGATGTGAAGACGGGTCCCGTTCTTGCCGCGAACGACAGCGCCGTTGCTCCGCCGCGCCGGATCGAAGGCCTCCTCCTCCAGAACCTCGAAGCCCTCCACGACGGCCCTGTGCTCGCTCGAGAGCGCCTCATCGATGGCGCGATCGAAAGGTTCAGGACTGGGGCCGCCCAGGCCGTGAGCCGCGAGTCGCGCGAGTACAAGCGGATGAAAGCCCGAGTCCTGAGCAACGAAGTCGTCCACATGGATCAGGCGATTCTCGGTGATGGTGCCGGTCTTGTCGGTGCAGAGCAGGGTCACGGAACCGAGATCCTGCACCGAAGAGAGGCGCTTGACGATGACGTCTTTCCGAGCGAACCGCAGCGCGCCCCGCGACAGGGAGAACGTCAGAACCAGAGGAAGCGCCTCGGGTATCACCGAGACGGCGAGAGCAATGGCGAAGATCAGCAGATGCGGGATGTCGGTGTCAGCGCCCTCGATCATTACATTCGCGAGGATGACGAACAGGAGCGTGATGAGCGTCGCCCGCAGGATGAAACCGCTGATTCGATCGATCCCCTTGACGAGCTCGCTCTCCGCCTGCACCGAGGAAGCGGTCGCCGCGATCCCTGCGAGCCGGGTCCGCGTGCCGGTCGCGGTGATCTCGGCCTGGATGAAATCGAGGGCATCGTCGACTGCGATCATCTC
>CAZAQL010000107.1:5874-9073 GCA_964487295.1 uncultured bacterium
CGTTGCCCCGGACCACGACCACACCCTGAAGAAGACGATTCCCTTCGTCCGCCTCGTCCGGAGTTGCCGCGGCGGACTTCGCCACGGGAACACTCTCGCCGGTAAATGTCGTCTCGTCGACGAGAAGATCGCGCGCCTCACGCACGACGGCGTCGGCGGGGACGATATCGCCGGATTCCAGCTTGAGGATGTCGCCGGGGACGATCTCGTCGGTGGAGACCTCCCGGTCGCGACCGTCGCGGCGGACAGTGATGGTCCTGACCAGGTACGACCTGAGCCTGTCTGCTGCCGCATTGGACTTGTGCTCCTGGATGACGTTGAGCGCGGTCCCCAGGAACACGAAGAAGAGAATGAACCCGCCGTCGATCGGCTCGCCCAGCGCGAACGTGACGCCGGATGCCGCCAGCAGAAGCAGATTGAAGATGCCGCGGAACTGACGCAGGACCAGCCGGATGAGGCGGTGCCGCGGAGCCGGAAGCGCGTTCGGCCCGTAGCTGGCCCTCCGCGTCGCGGCTTCGGCCGATGTGAGTCCTTCGATGCTCATCACACCCCCAGCTGTGCTGTCGCAACCTTGCCGCGCGGGCCCCGGGTGCAGCGTGTCGGCTCGGTCTCCTCTCCCTCGCCTGAGAGGCCCCTCAGATGCCCGCGGCGTCCCCGGCCCCGCTGAACCTCCCGTCCAGGAGCGACCGAACATGAAGCTATCATACGACGGAAGGACGGCCAACCGGGGACTGCCCTGGCGCCGCCCTCGCTCCTCACGCTCCAGAACCGTGTTGCCATATGCGGCAACCGGCTATAGTATCACCCGCATGATGACGGGCCTCCGCAAGCGCATCCTGCTCGGCCACGGCATGGCGCTCGCCCTCGTGGCGGTCGTCCTGGTGTGGGCCGTGATGAATCTGGTCAGCCTCGGTCAGGCCAGCGACGCCATTCTGCGCGAGAACTACAGGAGCATCCTCGCAGCCGAGAACATGATCGACGCTGTTGAGCGCCAGGACAGCGCTGTGCTCCTTCTCATGTTGGGCTATTCGGACGAGGGCCTGAGTCAGTTCCACGGGAACGAGAACAGCTTCCTCCAGTGGCTTGGGCGCGCCAAGGACAACATCACGATCCCGGGCGAGGTCGACATTCTGGCCTCCATTGAGGAGGGCTATTCGGCGTATCTTGTTAACTTCTCAGGACTGAGAGAGCTTCGCGCTTCGTCACCCCCGGAGGCCGGCGAGTTCTATCACGAGGTGGTGCTCCCCTCGTTCAAGCGCGTGCGCGACGAGGCGGTGCGTCTCCGCGAGATCAACCACGAGACAATGTTCGCCGCCAGCCAACGGGCCGAGGCCGTCGCCGTGAAGGCGATCTGGTCGACGATGGCCGTGGCGCTCGCGGCCATAGGCGTTGGCCTGGCGTTCAGTCTGCTGCTCAGCAAGCGTCTGGTCCGCCCGCTGCGACAGATGATGGAGGCGACGGAGATCCTCGCGCGAGGCGAATACGACCTGGAGGTGCCGGCCGCCGGCACCGACGAGCTCGGTAGGCTGGCCGAGAGCTTCAATGCCATGGCGAAGAAGCTGGGAGCCTACCATCGCATCAACGTGGAGCACGTGGTCGCCGAGAAGCGCAAGAGCGACGCGGTCCTGAGAAGCATAGAGGACGGGGTCGTCGTGGTGGACGCAGAGTTCCGCGTGACGAACATGAACCCTCAAGCCGGGGAGATTCTGGACATCGATCCGGAGGCGGCCGCGGAGAAACACGTACTCGAGGTCCTCAGAAGCGAGCGGATCTTCGAACTGATGCAGGAGGCGGCCGAGTCAGGGCAGCCGCCGAAGATCGAGGAAGGCAAGAGCGTTCTCACCATCGGCGAGGGGGAGCACGTCAGGCACTATTCGTTCGATGTGACGCCGGTGGTCTCGAAGGGCGGAGGGATGCTGGGCGTCGTGCTGCTCCTCCGCGACGTCACGAGGTTCGCGGAGCTCGACCGCATGAAGAGCGAGTTTTTGATGACGGCGTCCCACGAGCTCAAGACGCCGCTCCAGAGCCTTGGGATGAGTATCGAACTGCTTCAGGAGGGTGCCGCCGACAAGCTGGACGAGAAGCAGGCGGAGTTGCTCACTGCGGCCCGTGAGGAGCTCGCCAGGCTCAAGAGCCTCATCAGCGATCTTCTGGACCTGTCCAAAATCGAGGCCGGCAAGGTGGAGATGGAGATCGAGCGCGTCCCCTCGCGCATCCTTGCCGAGAGAGCGGCGGAGGTGCTCAGGTCTCAGGCGGAGCAGAAGAACATCGAGATCCGTGTCGATGTGCCAGAGGATCTGCCGGACACGACGGCAGATGCTAACAAGGTCACGTGGGTGCTGACGAATCTCATCGCGAACGCCATCAGGTACGCGCGCAGCGAGATTGTCGTCTCCGCCCGTCACATCGGAAAGTGGATCCACATGTCGGTGGCCGACGACGGCGAGGGGATTCCGGAGGAATACCAGAGCCGCATCTTTGAGAAGTTCGTGCGAGTGAAGAGCGACAAGAGCGTCGGAGGCACCGGCCTCGGGCTGGCAATCTGCAAAGAGATCGTCCACGCCCACAAGGGTACGATCTGGGTTGACTCAGCTCCTGAAAAGGGCAGCACGTTTACATTCACGCTGCCCACGAGCGGCGAGACACAGGAGAGAGACAATGGAGAAGACACGCGTCCTGATCGTTGACGACGAGAAGAACATCCGCATGACCCTGTCGCAGGCGCTTGAGGCTCTTGATCTTGAGGTCGAGACGGCGGTGAACGGCGAGGAGGCCCTCACGAGGCTCGGCGAGAAGAGCTTCGGGCTCATGCTCCTCGACCTCAGGATGCCCGGAATGGACGGAATGGAGGTCCTGCGGGAGGTCCGCGAGACGCGCCCCGACATCAAGGTCATCATCATCACCGCGTACGGCACGATCGAATCGGCGACCGAGGCGATGAAGCTGGGCGCCGTGGATTTCATCCAGAAGCCTTTCACGCCCAAGGAGATCCGGGAGCTGGTGACATCTGTGCTCGACCGCGAGGGAATCGATGCGGAGGCGGCCAAGGACTATGAGGATCACCTCGAACTCGCCAAGAAGTACATCGGTGAGCGCAAGTTCGACGCAGCGAGAGAACATGTGCGACTGGCAATCGCCGAGGACTCGACGAAGCCGGAGGCGCTCAACCTGCTCGGCGCCCTCACCGAGATCCGGGGCG
>CAZAQL010000108.1:0-8978 GCA_964487295.1 uncultured bacterium
GTGTCGGCCGCAGCGAACGCGGTATCGGCCGCGGCGAACGCGGTATCGGCCGCGGCGAACGCCGTATCGGCCGCGGCGAACGCCGTGTCGGCTCGCGCGGACGCCGTGTCGGCTCGCGCGGACGCGGCGTCGGGCCGCGCGGACGCGGCGTCGGGCCGCGCGGACGCCGGGTCCGTCGTGAACGGCTCCTGCGCGACGGCCTCCGCGGAGTGCGCGGCGAGCAGCAGCCCGCAGGCGACCGCAACCGCCGCCGGCATCATCCGTGCGACACGCCGGCGGATCCTGGGGACGTCGCGGGGTACGAGCACCGCGAAGAGGACCGTGTTCCAGATGATGTGCAGATAGGGAAAGAAGAGATTCGCCGCGAGCGCCGCCCAGAACCCGCTCCGTATGTCCGGGCTCACGACGGCGTACCCGATGATCACGGCCAACTGGTAGATGGTCGTCAAGAGCAGGCCAGTGACGGCAGCCGTCACCACGCGCACGGGTCCCGGCTCCCCGGTCCAGAGCCCTCCCAGGAGCCCCCCCGCGAACCCGACGAAGGCGGCCGCCAGAACCTGGGCCAGGAAGAGCGTCGGGAGCGCGAGCCCAGAGCCGAACGGCGAGAGCGCCGAGTAGATGCCCATGCCGATTCCGCCGACCATCGCGCCGCGGGTCCTTCCGAGCACGGCCCCGGCCACGAAGATCGTGATGGTGACGAGCTCGATGTTCGGAATCGCCGCGAGCGCGTAGCCGAGGGCCGCCGCGAGCGCGGAGAACACGGCGAGAGGCGCCACCCACCGAACCGGCGCCACCCCGCCCGCAGTCTCGAGCGTCGTCCGATCAGTCAATGCGGTTCCGTTCCTGGTCCAGCCGGTCGGGCGTCACGTCGTCCAGCTGCGTGCCCTCATCGTCGATGTCGAGCACGTGTTCCATGTACTGCGAGATCTCGGCGCGGTGCTCCGGGAGGATCCGGTGCCAGTTGCGCTCGATCTCGGTGGCCAGCGGGGCTCCGACCATTCCGATGACGTCGCTCTGGTATTCGTCCGGCAGACTGATCGGATCGTACTGCGCGTACACCTTGTAGAGCATCCCGGTCGAGTAGTCGAGCCTCCCGGCCGCGACCGCGATCTCGATGAGCGAGAACGTGTCGATCTGCTCCTCGCCGCTCCCGTCACTCGCGACCTCGGGCACGGGGGCGCATCCGGCCACGAGAACGATGACGGCGAGCGCGACCAACATCCGGTGGTCCATGCGCGACCTCCTACGAGACGGCGTCGAGCACCGTCTTCATCACGTCGTCAGCCATCCGGTCCACCCTCTCGGAGAGCTGGTTGATCGCCGCGGTCGCCTTCTCGACGAATCCGGCGTGCCGGTTCGCGCGGATCCCGCCGAGGTTGATCAGGACGTTGAGCCGCGCCGCGTGCGCGCCGGCCCTGCCGACGAGCGCCGCCACGCCGGCGTCGGATACCGCGTTCCGGTTGCCCTTCTCCGCCACCATCCCTGAGAGTTCGACGACCTCGACACACTTCTCCATGACAGCCAGGGGAACCATGGCCGCGTCGACGAGCGCGTCCTGCATGGCGGTCTTTCTGGCGGTCTTGTCTTCCTCGCTCTCCTTCGGCAGCTTCATGGCCTCCATCACCTTGTCGAAAGCGGCCGCGTCCTCGTCGATAAGCTCCGCAAGCTCGACGCGGAGGCGCTCCGTCTGTGAGAGAACGTGTTTCATGTCCTCCTCGACGTCCTCGTACTTCTTCTTGCCGATGGTCAGACTACAGACCATCGAGCCGAGGCTCGCGCCGAGCGCCCCGCAGAGCGCGGCCACGCTGCCCCCGCCGGGCGTCGGGCTGCTGGAAGCCAGTTCGGCCAGAAAATCGTTCACTCCGGTCATCGTCTCTCCTTCCGTTCTCTAGATCTCCGCGAGGCGATTCTCAAGGATCTGGTCCCGCTTGAAGCTCTCGAGCCTCAGATAGAAGTCGGCGCAGTCGACGAGCGCGTCGAGCGGAACGAGCCCGACGATCTCGCATCCGATGACCGGCACGCCGTAGCGCTCGGCCTCGGTCTTCACCATCTCGTAGACCCGAAAGAGCGGGGTCCCCTTGTAGTTGACCATGTTCATTGAGACCTGGACGATGCCTCTGTCCTTGATCTCGAAACCCATGGCCTTGACGTACCGGAGACCGCCGCCGGCGAAGCGGATCGACTTGGCGATGGTCTTGGCGATGCTGATGTCGTCCGTTCCCAGGTTGATGTTGTACGCCACGAGGAACGGACGCGCGCCGATGGCGATGGCCCCCGCGGTCGGGTGAATGCGGTTCGGCCCGAAATCCGGTTCCTTCGCCGGGTCCGTCCCGATCTGATCCCTGAGCCCTTCGAACTGCCCCTTCCGGACCTTGGCGAGGTTCTCGCGCTCGGGTCGGGTCGCGGCGGCCTCGTACAGATAGACCGGGATCTCGAGCTCCTTGCCCACGCGCTCACCCAGGCGTCTGGCCAGCTCGACGCACTCGTCCATCTTCATGTCCTTGACGGGGACGAACGGGCAGACGTCGGTCGCGCCCATCCGCGGATGCTCGCCCTCGTGCTTCGTCAGATCGATGAGCTCACGCGCCTTCTCGATGCCGCGGAACGCCGCCTCGAGGACGGCCTCGGGCTCCCCGATAATCGTCACGACGGCCCGGTTGTGGTCGGCGTCCATCTCCCTGTCGAGAAGCCGAGCGCCTTCCACGGCCGTCATGGTCCCGACGATCTCGTCGACGACCTCGGGCCTCCTGCCCTCGCTGAAGTTCGGTACGCACTCGACGATCTTCATAGACTACCTCCATCCGTGGGCGCAGCCGGTCGGTCCCTGGAAACGACCGCGCCGCGCTTGATGACGTGTCTTGTCAGGTTGATGCCGTAGTGATACGGAATGGCCCGGAAGTCGTCCACGTCCCAGACGACCATGTCCGCCAGTTTGCCTCGCTCGATGCTGCCGACCGAGTCGCTCCTGTTGAGCGCCGCCGCGGCGTTCGCCGTCGCGGCGACGAGCGCCTCCTCGGGCGTGAGCCTCATCGCCATGCTCGCGAGCGAGACGATGATCTGCATCGACTCGGTCATCGAGCTGCCCGGGTTGCAGTCCGTCGCGAGCGCGACGGGAACCCCCGCCTCGACGAAGCGCCTCGCGGGCGCGAAGTCGCGCTTCCCGAGCGAGAGCGTCGTGCCCGGGAGCAGCACCGCGATCACGCCGGCCGCCGCCATAGCGCGGATGCCGGCCTCTGAGACGCATACCAGGTGGTCCGCCGAGATCGCGCCCAGCTCCGCGGCCAGCTCTCCCCCGCCCGACGGGTGCAGCTCGTCGGCGTGGAGCTTGGGCTTGAGGCCTCGCTCCGCGGCCGCCAGCAGGAGCCTGCGCGACTGCTCGACCGTGAACACGCCCTCCTCGCAGAAGACGTCGCAGAACTCGGCGAGTCCTTCCTTCGCCACCACGGGAATGACCTCGTCGATGAGGTGGTCGACGTACCCCTCACGGTCCTCACGCCACTCGTCCGGGAACTCGTGAGCCCCCAGGAAGGTCGGCACGACGTCCACCGCATGATGCGCGGACAGCCGCGCGATGACACGCAGCATCTTGAGCTCCGCATCGAGGGAGAGGCCGTACCCGCTCTTGACCTCCACCGTCGTCGTCCCGTGCTCGAGCATGCGGTCGAGCGTCGCGGCGCCGTTTCGGAACAGAAGATCCTCACCGGACTCCCGCACGCTGCGCACACTCGATCGGATGCCCCCGCCGGCCGCGGCGATCTCCTCGTAGCTCCTGCCCGCGACGCGCATGGCGAACTCGTCCTCGCGCGTGCGCGCGAAGACCGCGTGCGTATGCGGGTCCACGAGTCCCGGCGTAACGACCGAACCTCTCGCGTCGATGACGGCCGCGTCCGGCCCCGCCTCGCAGCGTTCGACGACCTCCCGCTCGGGCCCGGCGGCGACGATGCGTCCGTCGAGCGCCGCGACCGCCCCTCCTTCGATGATGCCCAGCTCGGCTGCCGCCTCACCCGCGCGCGCTCCGTCCCCCGCGACCGTGACGAGCTGCCCGATGTTGTGGATCAGAAGATCTGCCGCCTTCATCGTCACTCCTCGAGCATGGGGATCCGGATCCCGTTCTCCCTCGCGAACTCCACGGCGCGATCGTATCCGGCGTCCGCATGGCGGATGACGCCCGTCCCGGGGTCGGTCGTCAGGACGCGTTCAAGCCTGACGGCCGCCTCAGGTGTGCCGTCGGCGACGATCACCATGCCGGCGTGGAGCGACTTCCCGATCCCGACGCCGCCTCCGTGGTGGAACGAGATCCACGACGCGCCACCGACCGCGTTCAGAAGCGCGTTGAGCACCGGCCAATCGGCGATCGCGTCGCTGCCGTCCATCATGCCCTCGGTCTCGCGGTACGGCGACGCCACCGAGCCGCTGTCGAGGTGGTCGCGACCGATGACGATGGGCGCCGAGATCTCCCCCGAACCGACCATCTCGTTGATGATTCGGCCGAAGCGGGCCCGCTCGCCGTACCCGAGCCAGCAGATGCGCGATGGCAGCCCCTGGAACTTCACGCGCTCTCGCGCCAGCTTGATCCAGCGGACGAGCGCCGCGTCCTCCGGGAACTCGCGGATGATGACGTCGTCGGTCTTGTAGATGTCCTCGGGATCGCCCGACAGGGCCACCCACCGGAACGGCCCCTTCCCCGTGCAGAAGAGCGGCCGGATGTAGGCGGGCACGAAGCCGGGATAGTCGAACGCGTCGTCGACGCCGGCCTCCTTCGCCTGACCGCGCAGGTTGTTGCCGTAGTCGAACGCGACGGCGCCGGCCTTCTGCATGTCGAGGATGGCCCGACAGTGGTCGGCCATCGACCGCATCGCGCGCGCGATGTAATCGTCCGGGGCGTCCTCGCGAAGCCTGAGAGCGTCCGCGAGCGTCATGCCGCCGGGAACGTACCCGCCGAGCGCGTCGTGCGCAGAGGTCTGATCGGTCACGACGTCGGGCGTGACGCCTCGCCGCACGAGCTCGGGCAGCACATCCGCGCAGTTGCCCACGAGGCCTATCGACAGCGGCTTCCGCGCCTTCACGGCCCTCTCGGCCATCGTCAGGGCGAGGTCGAGATCATCGACCATCTCGTCGCAGTACGCCGTGTCCAGTCGCTTCCGGATGCGCTCCGCGTCGACCTCCACGCAGAGACACACCCCGCCGTTCATGGTCACGGCCAGCGGCTGTGCCCCGCCCATGCCCCCCATGCCGCCGGTCAGAACGAGCCGGCCTTCGAGGCTCCCGCCGAAGTGCCGGCGCGAGAGCTCCGCGAGCGTCTCGTAGGTCCCCTGGAGGATTCCCTGGGTCCCGATGTAGATCCAGCTCCCGGCGGTCATCTGGCCGTACATGATGAGTCCCTGGCGCTCGAGCTCCCGGAACTTCTCCCACGTCGCCCAGTCGCCGACGAGGTTCGAGTTGGCCAGCAGCACGCGCGGGGCGTCCCGATGGGTCCTGAAGACCCCCACGGGCTTGCCGGACTGCACGAGCATCGTCTCGTCGTCCTCGAGCCCGCGAAGCGTGCGGACGATGGCGTCAAAGGCATCCCAGCTCCGGGCCGCCCGACCGCTCCCACCGTAGACGACCAGGTCGTCAGGCCGCTCGGCGACCTCCGGATCGAGGTTGTTCATGATCATGCGCATCGCGGCCTCCTGCAGCCAGCCCTTGCACGTCAGCTCGGAGCCGCGCGGCGCGCGTACGGTCCTCTTCTCGGCGCTGCCCATCTCACCATCCTCCGTGATCGCCGCGCGGTGGCGCGGCATTCCCTGAATCACTCTCGACGGCGCCCGCGAGGGGACGACCGTCGCATCAAGTCCCGCGTGTGACCCCCGCCTCCTCGTGCAGTCCGGCGAGCGCGGCGAGCAGCTCGGCCTCGCTCCGCGCGAAGGCCGTACTCGTCGGCAGCTGATCGAGAAGCCTCACGCCATACTGGCGGCTCGCGAGCCGGCTGTCGAGGAAGACCACCGCGCCCATGTCCGTCGAGGACCGGATGAGGCGTCCGAATCCCTGCCTGAGCCCGATGGCGGTTCGGGGCACCATGTACCTGTCAAACGCTCGTTCGCCGGCGCGTTCGTACCGCTCGCAGTGCGCCTCAACGACGGGATCCGACGGCACGGGGAACGGCAGTTTCACGATCACGAGCTGCTCGAGCGACCTCCCGGGAACGTCCACGCCCTCCCAGAAGCTGCTCGTGGCCAGCAGCACGCTGCCGGTCTCCCGCGCGAACTGCTCGAGCAACGCCGTCCGAGGCGCCCCGTGGCCCTGCGCCAGCACGGGCTTCCCCGCGGTGGCGAACCGGTCCCGGACCAGCTTGAACACCGTGTCGAGCGCCGACCGGGATGTGAAGAGCACGAGCGTCCCTCCGGCCGCCGGCATCGCGAGCTTGACGACGAGATCGGCGACGGCCTGGTTGAACCCCCTGCTCGACGGCTCGCTCAGATACTGCGCGACGACCGAGATGGCCTGTCGGCCGTAGTCGTAGGGGCTTCCCACATCGCGCGTGACGAGACGCCAGTCCGCCATCGCATCCAGCCCCAGCCGCTCACAGAAGAAGTCGAACGACCCGTCGACCGTCAGCGTGGCCGAGGTCAGAATCAGCGACTCAAGTCTGTCGTACAGGAAGTCCTGCATCCTGTCGGCGACACTCACCGGCGCGCTTCTCATCTCGCACTCGCGCGTGTCCCCGTAGGTTCTCACGTCCAGCCAGAAGACGCTCTCGCCGTCCGTCGCCTCGGCGAGGAAGGCCATGTCCTCGAGAAGGCGAACGATCCGCTCCGTCTCGAACTCGAGCGACTGAACGATCGAATCCGCCGCCTCGATGCCCGAGTCCGTCACCAGGTCGGCGAGCGTCGTGAGCGTCTCGACAAGGCGCGAGAGGCTCGTCGAGGCGGCGTCGAGCTCGGGACGCGCGAGAGCGGCGACCGGATGGTCGGCGCGGTACCTCAGTTTGCCGTACTCCACTGGTCTGCCGTTGTTGAGATCCTCGTGTCTGGCGTTCAGGGTCGCGAAGAACGTCTCGAGGTCCTTGCGCGCGCGCTCCGACTCGGAGATGCCCCGCTCGGCCGCCTCGGCGGCCGTCGAGACGATCCCACCGTCCGACGCGCTCCGAAGCCGGGCCAGAACATCCGGCAGCACGCCGTCGTCGCCGCCGTCGCGTCGGTAGACCGAGTCGAGCGTCGTCCTTCCACGCCAGACCCCGGCGCGGCGCCCGAGGTGCTCGGTCGCCACGCGTTCGATGTTGTGGGCCTCGTCGCAGATGAGAATCGAGTACTCGCCGAGCACGCGTCCCTCGGTCTCACTGTCGCTGAACAGGAGCGAGTGATTGACGACCACGATGTGGGACGACTGCGCTGCTCGACGGGCCCTCTGGAGGTAGCATGTCTCGTTGTGCGGGCACTTCTGCCCCAGGCACGGCCCTCCGTCCGCGGAGATGCGGCTCCACAGGTACCTTCGCCGCCTCAGTGCCGCCAGCTCGCTGACGTCTCCCGAGTCGGTCTCCGCCTCCCAGAGCGCCACGGGCAGGAGACCGGCCCGCTCCTCCGGGGACAGGCCCCGCTCGAGCGCGCGCGCCCACCGCTCACGGCACAGGTAGTTGCTCCGTCCTTTGAGCAGCGACACGCTGAATCCGATGTCAAGCGCACGCTCCAGGAACGGGACGTCCTTGTTGAACAGCTGCTCCTGCAGGTTCCGGGTGTTCGTCGAGACGATGACGCGCTCGCCGTTGAGCACGGCGTACTGCGCCGCCGGGACCAGGTACGCGAGCGACTTGCCGACGCCCGTGCCCGCCTCGACGACGAGGTCGAGCCCGTTGTTGAGCGCGTCCCCGACCGCGCGCATCATCTCGAGCTGCTCGCGGCGCTCCTCGTACTCCGGCAGCTCCGACGCGATCGCGCCTCCCTCGACGAACTGCCGCTCGGCCGAATCGAGATCGACCTCGAGGCGCTCCTCCCGGGGAACGCGCGCGTGTTGCGCGCCGCGGACGACGTCGTAGCGCAGAAGGTTGCTCTCGCGGGAGCCGTGATCGGGAACCGCGAACGGCGCGAGCGCGCCGCCGGCCGCGCGCGCCGGGGCTGTGGCGCGTTCGCGCGCCGGGGCTGTGGCGCGTTCGCGCGCCGGGTCCGTGGCGCGTTCGCGCGCCGCCTCGATGAGCAAACGCGTCTGCGGGTCGGCCAGCGCCGACATTCGAGCGAGTATGGCGGGTCCGACCTGGTCGAGCACTTCGAGCAGGCGCAGGAAGACGGTCGCCGTGACCTCGGCGTCGTCGAGCGCGCGGTGCGCGCGGCCCGGCTCGACGCCGAAGAACTCCGCGAGCGCCGCCAGGCGGTGGCTGCGCATCCTCGGAACGAGCGCGCGCGCCAGCGTCAGCGTGTCGAAGACGCCCTCGCGGCCGATGAGATACTCCGGCCGGTTGTCGGCCGCGACCGCGAGGAACCCGAGATCGAAGACCGCATTCTGAGCCACGAGCGGGGCGTCCCCGCAGAACTCGATCGTCTCCCGAAGCGCCGTGTCGATGTCGGGCGCCCCGGCGAGATCGTCGTCGGTGATCCCCGTGAGATAGCTGATGTCCGACGGTACCGAGACCCCGGGGTTCACGAGCGTCGTGTACCGGGCGTCGACGACACCCTCGGTGACGCGAACCGCCCCGATCTCCATGATGCGGTCGTGGCCGGGTTCCAGACCGGTCGTCTCGAGATCGATCGAGACGAAGGTCGCAGGATACCCGCGGGAACTCGTCCCCGGAGACCCGCCGACGGCGGAGTCGAACGCCGGTGTCTCACGCCTCATCCCGTCCCCGCGACCCGGCTCCGTCATTCGCCCTCCCGCTCGCGGACGCCGCTCATCTTGTGCACGGCGCAGTACTCGCCGCACATGGAGCACAGGCGGTCGTCCGACGGAGGGGCGGCGTCGCGGACGCGCTTCGCCTTCTCGGGGTCGAGACAGAGCTCCATCATCGTCTT
>CAZAQL010000109.1:0-6908 GCA_964487295.1 uncultured bacterium
TTCGGCGACCGGGTGCACGTGGGCGAGCCACGCGTTGATGTTGGCTTCCTCGTTCACCGACACCTGGCCGTCGGATGTGAAGCTGTAGATCCCGCCGCGACCGCTCAGCATGACAGCGCGGTCGCCGGCCAGCACGGGGATCGTGAGCCCGCCGCAGCTCTCGAACACGTCCGACTCCCACGGCGCGGCGGCGGCCGATGCCGTCGGGCCGGGAAAACCGAACACCTTCCAGTCCGCTTCGCGATACGCGACGACGAGCAGGTGCTCTCCGACAGCGAGCAGTGAACCCCGCCTGATCTCCCACCCGGGGTCCACCGTGCCGAGCCTCCGGCTGACACCGCCCTCGCCCAAGAACGTCGCGTCCAGCTCGCGCTCCCCATGGAGGAGGATGTGCTGTCCGACGATCTGCGGTGTCGCCCTGAAGACCTGGTCGCTACCGGCGAGCCGGGAGAAGGTCCGTCCATGCGAGAGCGAACCCTGGGTGAGCTCATGGATGATCCCGGAGGTCTTCGTCACGTAGAGGCTGCCGTACGCCGTGACGGCGCCCGCCTCGACGGCGTTTCCCAGGTCGCAGTGCGCCGCGCACTCAAGCCGCTCGACGCCGTGGAAGCTCGGAACGCTCGACCAGGCCGCACGGCCCGGTCCCTGCCTGTAGTGCGTCCAGGTCCCTGCGACCTGGCCAAGCTCCTCTCGACAGCGTCGGCAGTACCTGGCGAAGACGTCGTTCGCCGTTCCGCAGACAGGGCACGCCCGGTGCGGCTTCTTGCACAGCGAACAGGTCCCCTGATCCTCAACCTTGATGACGCCGCTGCATCCCGGCGTCGGACAGGTGTCGAGACGCTCAGGCAATTGGGTCTCCCTCCTCGGCAACGAACACTGGCTCGTCATGCGCGCCCGAAACGGGCTCCCCCTCCAGCGCCGCCATCTCCTGGATTGCCACGGCCTCAGGGAGCGTCGGTGCAATCACCCTGTTCGAAGGAGAGACCGCCTGAATCTCGATCCTCGGAGGCGGCGGCGCCTTCGTCTTGGTCCCTGCGGCCCTTTTCGACGTTCTCTTCGCCCTACGACGTCCCGAAGAGCGGCCGAAGAGCAGACTCGCGATGCCGACCGCGTTGGCCGCCAGCTGATGCGGCTCCTCTGCGGTGGCGCCAGGTGCTTCGACCGCCACCTGCTTCAGAGAGGACACGCTGACGTCAGCCCTGGTGCAGACGACCTCCGCGTCCACGGGAGAGGCATTCCAGACCCAGCACGAACGCATGACCTCTCCACGAATGCTCACGGCACGCGTCAGGTCGATCTTGTCCAGCGACGCACCGACGGCGCCATACGGGAGCGGGAGCTTGAGCGCATGGATGAAGCCGTGGGTCGATGCTGCATCTCCATCGCTGCCGGTCAGTGTCGCCGTGATCTTCAGGGTGTTCCAGCCGGGCTCGAGCAACGACGGTTCCAGGACGTAATCCACAACCGGCTGCTCTTCGCACTCAAGCTCGCAGACGCTGCCCCATGACTGTCTGCCTCCATCAAGAAACCGGATGGCTCTGTGGTCGGACGAGACCCGAATGTGAGGCGCCATCGATGCGCCCTCTCCGCCCTCCTTCTCAGGAAGCAACCTGACGGTCCCCCTGAAGGCCTCATCCGCGGACAGCAGAGACTCGCTGGCGAGGTCAGAAGGAAGCTCCGGGATGAACGGTCCCACTGCTCGAAATCTCCCCCGGCCGTCGATGTCCACTGCGACCTGTGCATCGACGCCCCAGTCCGGCGTGAAGACGATCCAGACCCTGACGTCCTCTTGAAGATCCGGGACCATGAGCTCCACTCGCCAGTGGCCGATGTTCGGCGCGTGCAGAACCGGCACAGCGAGAGTCGCAGCGTCCGGTCTGTCGCCGCTGAGCAGGCGAGCGCCGTACGGATTCCCGCGCACCGCGGGAGAGGCCGCTTCGGCATTCGGCGCGATCGAGGAGAGCTCCTTCAGGTTCCACGTGAGAAGCCCATCCGCAACCACGGCATCGCAGGCGTTCACTACGATGCTGCGCAGCGCGCCCCTGTCCGATGGAAGGTCGCGCCCCCGGCGTCGCGGCGGGGCGTATGCCAGAGAAGTCGCTATCGCTGCTCTGTCGAGCGCCAATCCAAATCCCCACGGTGTCAGAGCTAGTGACGGGAGACACCGACGATGACAACGAGCGCCTTCATCTTCGGTTGCTCTGGATCAAGTGGCTCATACCCCCAGCGCGAGACGTCGGCGATGCGGTTCGGCTCCACTCGCTCTCCTTTCGCCGACTCCACGGTCATGTCGACCTGGAAGTCCGTGTCACTGAACGGCATGTTGATCGATATGGCCTGCGGCGTGACCCGATAGAACGTCTTGAGCAGATCGAGGATGCGTTCTTCGAGGATCGCCAGTTCACCGGTCGGGCGCGACCCGCGCAGCAACCACATCCGGCCGATGAAGTAGTTCGAGAGCGCCTCGTGGAGCAACGTCTCCCTGAGAGCGTCGTCCATCGCCTTCAGGCTCTCGTGGCTCGCCTGACGTGGCAAACCGAGCAGCTGCATGAGCTCCCGTGACAGCCGGTCGTGGGATCGCGATAGCCCCTCCCGTGAGAACCACGATGCAAACTCGGCATCGCTCGCTCGGACAACATCGAACTGCGGCGGAGACTCCACGGGCTCAAGACGCAGAATGGGGCCGAGGGCCTTCGCCTCCAGGCGGTCGACATGCTGAAGCGGCTCGAGCGCCGCCAGGACCCGGCGTGCGTGTTCCCCGGCTGAGGACGTACCAAGCTGCTGTTCCAGGATGTCCCACCGGGTCTCTCGCGCTATCCGATGGAGCGAAGCGATTACCCCCACGATGCGCGAGGCGACCTCTTCTGACGGATCGCTCGTGCGTCTCTTCAGGACGGCGCCCGCGAGGTCGAGAGCTGCTTCGTGGCTCCACTCGAGCAGTGCTCCCCGTACGGTGCCGTCGACGCGCTTCGCGACGAGCTTGAGCTGCTCGCTCCGCCGGTCAAGCTCGCTGCGGGTGTTCTCATGGGCAAGCCTCTCACGCTCAACGCTCCGCGAGGCTTGCTTCAGCTGTTCCTCCGCCGACTGCAGACTCTGACCGAGCTGCTCCACTTCGTCTTTCCGTGAGCGCAGCTGCTGCTGTGTGGCGAACAGCTTGCTCCTGAGATCAGCCGAGACCTGTCGTTCCTGGTCGAGCGGAGTCAGAGGCTCGGACGCCCCGTCGCCCGCTTCGGCATCGCCCCAGAGCTGCCCTTCGCCCTGGACACCTGCGCCATCGCCGCCCCCCGGGCTCCCGACCGGACTCCCGACCTCCTCTGTTTGCTTGATCTCGATGTCCGCTGGGCGGCGCCCGGGCTGTCGGGTCGGCCCGCCCACAAGTTCGTCGTCCGCCGGCATCTCCTCGTCTCCGGCGACCTTCCGACGGCCGAGCCGCCGCTTCACACCCGGCTTCGAGAACGCCCAGGCCACGAGTGCGACGACCAGGATGAAGGCTCCGAGCAGGGTGCCCCACTCCATGAGGCTGACTGCTCCTCCGGTGGTGATGCGATGCCACAGACTACCGGAGTCCTGTTGCTCTTCTGGCGGGGAACGGAGTGTCTGTGGACTTGGTGGGGTCTCTCCCCCGACCGCGCGATTGGCGGGGTCGGCAGGCACCAATCGTGTCGAGCCCGGCGTCGCCGACACGTACTCCTCGCCCGCTCCGGACGTATCCGGTGCTGTCTCCGCAGCGGCGGACGCCTCCTGGAACAACGTGTCAGCCTCAGCACGAGGCCGTTCCATCCGGACTGAGACGCCCCCGCCTTCTCCTCCCCCTTCACCGTCGTGCTGCTGCGAGTCCCGACACCCCCAGCCACAGCACAACAGAACAACCACGATGAAGCACGACACGGCCAATGCTCTGTGTTTCATCTCCGCCTCACATGACTGACCAGAACGCGTTGTGGTCCATGTCCAGACGCCACGGTTCCCCATCCCCGACCTCCGCCTCACAACTCAAGATACCGATGTCACCGAAGAGCGTCGATCCCTGGCGCCGCGCGCGGCAGACGACGGGCGTCTCCAAGACGGCCCTCCCGGGCTCCACGCTCTGCCAACTCAGGGTCCTCAGCGGCCCGGATGCACCGGCCGGCCCCCACAGCAGCGCGACCTCGACCGGACCTCCGGCCGTATTCGCGTAGGGGATCGTGTAAGTGTGTCTGTCGGGGCCCAGCGCCATCAGCGACTCGAAAGGAGCGATCACGATCGGGGCACTTCCGTTCACGGAAGCGTAGAGGGACACCTCCATGACGAAGTGAACGGGCGTCTCTCGCACTGCTCCGAAGAGAGCGGCGCCGCATGCCGGATCGTACGGGTCCAGAGCGTGCAATCGACGCGCGGGGTAGTCCTGCCGCGCCATGAAGCCCGGGTCGTTCAACAGGATGATGTCGATCCCGCCACACGTGACCGCCACATCCTCTAACGCCGTTCGTACCCATAGAGAGGCCGCGTCCATCTCGTTCGTGAGGCGCCCGGCCTCCGAGGGAGTGAGCGTGTCGCTGAGATACCGCTTCCTCAGCCGCTCCATCGCAAGCCAGAAATCGAGTCCTTGTGGCAGGGGCGACATTCCTCCCTCGAGCATCCTCGAGTGGACTGCCTGCATGCCGAGCGGCCTGTCTTCACGCGACTGTTCGATGACGACCCATTGCTCGCCGGCCTCGGACCACGTCCGGAAGGTGACGATCCGGAGCGCCTCAGCCCCGAGATCGACGTACGCCACACGCTGTTCATCCGGGACGGGACCACTTGCGAGGTAGCTTGCGAAGAAGTCGGGCAGAGTCTTCGGCAAGATCGACAGCGGGACCGCCCGGAACGCATCCGCGATGAGGCGCTCGAGCTCCAGACACGCCGTCACGCAGTAACGCTCGGGTTCGATCCCTCGCTCGCGCCATCTCCTGAGCAGACCGAGCCAGAAGACCTCGACTCCTTCATGCAGATTGCCGGGATGCCTGGCCGCACGGCGTGGGAAGCGGGGCCAGGCGACTGCCTCATCCCTCTTGACACGCTCCTGAAAGGCGGGGTCCGCGCACCTCAGGACCGCGTCCTCGCCGCAGGAGATGCTGGCATCGGAATCCTCAGAAGCTGGCCCATCGGCGAGGTCCATTGCGATCCACGAGGGTACGGTTGCGGTGCGACGGTTGTGGGCGCCCCAGGAACGGGGTCCCGCGCCGAGCGTTGCCGAGATCCAGGCAAGCCGTGACTCAGAAGCACCGAGATCGAGTCCCACCTGCATGCAAGTCTCCGAGAACGCGAAGCGGCTCAGATGAAGAAGTAGACCGGCCGTTCCGCGAGAGTCAGTGCGAGTGGTGAGTACTGACCGATGGGCTGTTCGCGATAGATCCCGCGCACCGTGAGGATGCCGTTGGCATCGAGCCGGAAAGCTATGTCGATCTTGTCCCCGACGTCGCCAAGAACGCCACTCCTCCAGGAGAACATGCCGATGCGTGTGATCTCGGGGTTGACCACGCCCCCAAGCTCCAGCTCTCTGCTGGTCCCTGCGTTCTCCGCGATGCACAGGCAGCCGTAGGGTCCGTAGCGAACACGGAGTATCCCCTTGAGCACCCCGGTGGCCGGATCAAACGTCCTGCCCCGCTCCAGTTCCGACAGCGGGTCAAAGATCGCTGCGTCGTCTTCCTCGCGGATCACGCCGATGGACCGGGTCAGCACGCGCGTGCTCCCCTCGGCGATACCGGCGTGCGCCTGCTGCTTCACACGTGTTCCGTAGTAGGACGCCCCTCTGGCCACGCAGACCTTCTCCTGTCCACGCAGGGAGTCATCCAGCACGGCGCCACCCTCACTGAGCGCAGGCTCCGCCAGCAGCAACTCGCGAACGAGCGGAAGCCTGGAGGATTTCCCGACAAGAAGGACCCTGCTCAGCTTGAACTCCCTGCCGTTGTCATGCTCCCTGCTCTCCGCCACGCTCACGACATCGCAGAACTTCTCCACCGTCCGCTGCACCACCGGAGTCAGGATGCGAGCGAGCTCTGACCACTGCAGCTCGAATTCGACTTCTCTGTGCTCTCCACCCGGGAGAGGTTCCTCAAACTCGATGTCCACCTTGATCTTGATGTCTGCCGGCAGGGAGACATCGTTCGCCGAGGCATTGCGTTGAACAGCCTCTTGCTTCATCAGCGAAAGCGCTATCTTGTTGCGCTCAGCTTCCCCCTTGAGCAGCCGCTTCAGGCTTTTCGTCTTGCGCTCGACGTCAGCCCGCACGTCCCGTTCGGAGAATCGGCGCGCCACAAGCTCGTTGAGCTCATGGATGTTGCACTCGATCAGCTCTCGAGCCTGCTTCGACACCTGAGCCACGTCGAGGTAATGGCGGATCAGGGCGACGTCCAGTTCCTCTCCACCGAGCTCGCCGATGCCGTCTGAGTGCACGACCCGCAGGGCCGACTTCCCCTTCGCTCTCTCGATCGCCACGATCGAGACATCGAATGTGCCGCCACCGAAGTCGAAGACGGCGATGTACTCGGTACCCGATTCCAGCTTCTGCAACCGTTGCCTGTTGACGAGCAGGTAGGCATGAGCGGCAGCGGTCGGCTCGTCGAGCAGACGAATGTCCAGGAGGAAGGCCGCCTGCAGCACGTCACTCACCCAGTCAACGCAGTAGCTGTAGAATGCCTCACCGTCTCCGCCGGCGAGTTGATCCTCCCAGTCCTCGAGGGCCGCCTTCGGAGAGCCTGAGAACGCAACCAGCGACAGGTCCGTCCCTGGGTGCTTCGTCATCTCCAGTGGGGCAAGGAGCGCGCAGGCGACTCTCGAGACGAGATGGTGCTCCCGGCGCAGGTCCAGCGTCTCGCCCTCCCGCGGTTCGACGAGTCCCCGGTGCACGACCAGATACGCGAGAAGGAGGAAGCAGTGCGCGGGGT
>CAZAQL010000109.1:6918-8520 GCA_964487295.1 uncultured bacterium
GGTTGTCGACATCCCAGCCGAAGGCCGGCTGCTCACGCGTCATGAACCTGGCGATGTTCGCAAGAAGCTCACGCCCACCACCGACATCTGCGAGTCCTGCCCGCACCTGATCGGAGACGGGCTGGTATGTCGTGTTCAGCGCCCGCTGGAGGTCGTCAGCGTGAACATGGAGCATCATCTTGATGAGCGCGCGGCGACACGCCCGTCGCACGGTCATCATCTGGTTGTTGGAGAAGTTCGCCGGATAGGTCGCCACGACGAGCGGCGAGAAGCAGGCCATGTCAGCTGCGGCCCGCTGAATGAGCCGGCTGAAGATGATCTCTGCAAGGTCCTCGGGTGAGAACTCCTGGTCCTGGATGCGGCGCGAGCATTTCAGTCCGACGAGCCGCTTGAAGGACCGCAGATAGTCCTCCGGCCGAGCGAGTCCGACCGAGCCGGCCGCCTCCCCGATGATGGGATCGTCGAGTTCGCGAAAGAAGAGCACTGACTTCAGACAGTAGGGATCCTCGGTTCTCTGCCCTCCATCGTCCCCCTCGATTCGCAGCACCTGGTAGACCTGCTGCCCCGCCTGAGCGCCCAGGTTCCGCACGGCGACCGTTGAGTTGCTCGTCCCGAAGTCGAGCCCCACGTACGCCGGGTTCTGTAGGGGAGCGAACGTGTTCCGCTTCACATGGAAGACGAGCACCTCGCTGACGACGACGCCGTGCGGTGAGGTCTCGAAACGAAGCGGGACTTCGTGCATCTGCTCAGCCTGCGAACCCGGATCGAAACCGAGATGCTGCAGATCCACTGAGAGCTTCAGGGCCGTCACGACCTCATCCGGGTTGATGCTGATGGGTGTGTCGAGCGGCCCCGACTCGAGTCTCCGGTATCCACCTTCGTAGACCCTCACGATCCCAGGGCGTCCGAACTCCACACTCGATATCGCCGCGGGTTCGTCTCCGTCGTTGGTGAGCTCCATGACGAAGTCCTGGCGTCCGTAGGGCTTGCATTCCAGATGCCACCGGCCGTCGCTTCGCTGTGTGAAGGCGGGAAACCGAACACTCAGAACACCCGGCTGAACGAAGCTCACGACCACGTCCACCGACTCGCCGCCCACGCCCGGGAAGTCCACATGCAGAGGGATCCTGTGGGTCCTTCCGTCGGGGAACATCGACGGTCTGACACTCAGTGTCAGTTCGGCCTCCCCATGGCGGGCGATGTGCTTCCCGCGTGATGTGGACTCCACTGCGGAGCGGTACGGTTCCTCGGCTTCAACCTGCCCGACGACAAGGAAACCACCTCCGGCATTCCGAACGCGCAGGTCGATCGGAATCGCCTGGGTCAACGTCTCCTGTGAAGCACGGAGCCGCACCTCTTTCACTGTTCGGTCGACAGCGGGTCTCTCGTCATCCCGGATCCACTCGCACTGCGGCGGCTCATCGGTCACCGCGATCGGAACCCTGATGGGCAGCCTCTTCGGGTCGTCCGAGTCGACGAGGGCCTCGCAGAGCAGGTCGTACACCGTGTCATCCGGCACGTCCGCCTTGAGCTCGAGGGTCACCGAGCCGCCAGCCGGCACGATCAGCTCCGCTCGCGCACCGACGGACTCACCGTCTTCGC
>CAZAQL010000109.1:8530-8805 GCA_964487295.1 uncultured bacterium
CGTTCAGCCTGAACCGAGCGAGGACGGGGTTGACCGGGAGGTCCTGTCCATCCTCGCCCTGGTTGTTCGCCAGCACCAGCGTCGCGTGACCTTCGCCGGCGACCGTCTTCACACTCAAGGCATCCGGCGTCACCCGCAGCCACTTGAGGACGCGACCACACGTGCTGCAGAACGTGTCGTCGTGCCGCACACACCGCCCGCAACTGCACGCCGATGTACCGTTCGACAGCGGTCGCGCTGTCTGCTGTTCAACGACATCGAGTTCCGCGACTACC
>CAZAQL010000110.1:0-8671 GCA_964487295.1 uncultured bacterium
CCGAGAGAGAGCGTCCGAGGATCCCGAGGACCGTGTCGAGATCGATCGAGATCTCGGAGACGAGCGCGTTGGACACGTGCGCGACGGCTCGCTCCAGGGCTCGACGGCGCTCGAGGGCATGCGTCGTGTCGCTGTGGGATCTCAGGTCGATGGCCGTCATAGAGAGCGCGGCGGGAGACCCGGCCCGGTCCTTGAGAACCGTCCCGGTCTCGAGCATCGGGAAGGTGATCCCCTGGCGGTGGAGGTGCTGGACCTCGACCGCGCTGTACGCTCTGCCATGCCGGAGGCCGTCGCGCGCTCCGAGCGCGACGGGCTTCTGTTCGCCCGCCTGGATCTCGGCGATGTTCATGCCGATGAGCTCGCCACAGTCGAAGCCGTGGGCCTCCGCGAAGTAGGAGTTCGTGTAGGTAATGCGGCCGTCGAGGTCGGTGACGACGAAGCCGCAGTTCGCCTGGTTGGTGAGAGCCTGTACGAAGTTGTCGCGGTCGCGGGCCCGCTCGCGACTGGTTGAGAAACGGGCGAGCAGCAGTCCGATGCCCAGCGTGAAGAGCGTCAGAATGAGGCGGAGCGCCAGCTCGACAGGATGGATCCCCGTCGCGAGCGTCTCGAGCAGCGTGCCCGCGCCGAGCAGAAGAGAGGAGACGAGCGAGTAGGCCACCCACAGGGCGGCCGCCACGCCAATCGTCAGTGCCGCGAGTCGTCGTCGGTCGCTCATGGGGCTCCACCGTGCAAGAGGCAACGCACCCGTCAAGTGAATGATGGTCAGTTCAGGTGGCGCGCCCACCCGCGAAGCCTGGTTGGACCGCTGTGGTCCGGAGGGCTTTCGGGGCCGCCATCCGCGCGGTATCTTGCATGAGCCGTACCAGTTCGGGACCCGTCGCGCTCGGGGGAGGGCTCCACGAGAGCTTTGTGCTTCCACGAAACCGGGGTTCGTGCTAAACTGCTCGGAACGGCGCCAGCGCGGCACGCCGTCCCGAGAGCGAGTGCCGCTCATCGGGGACTGCCGCACGACGGTCACTGCGGGAGGTGAGAATTGAAGGTCAAGACCGAGATGGAGGGAGAGGTCGCCATCGTGCGCCTTTCGGGCAACCTGACGGGAGGTCCGGAGAGCGACGAGGTGCGGGGCGCGATGCGACGCCTTCTCGATGGTGGGACCCGGAAGTTCGTCATCGATCTCAAGGGCGTGCCCTGGATCAACAGCACGGGCCTGGGAACGCTCATGGCGATCTACACGAGCGTCCAGCGCGAGGAGGGTTCGCTCAAGCTCGCGCACGTGTCCGATCGAATCCAGAGCCTCTTCATGATCACGAAGCTGCTCACAATCTTCGACACGCACCCGACGACCGAGGAGGCCCTCTCGGCCTTCTAGTCCGGCGGCGCCCTGGAGTACGATGAGTCGATCCGGAGGCTCAGAGGAACTGGTGCTCGCCAGCGACTTCGGCGTGCTCGATCGCGTCGACGAGCTGGCCGTGGAGTTCGGCCGTCTCGCCGGATTCTCCGATGGCCCCCTGATGGAGATCGCGATCGCCGTCGTCGAAGCCGTGACGAACGCCATCGTTCACGGCAATCGCTGCGACGAGACGAAGGAGGTCCGCGTCCGCTACGACTGGAGCCCGGGTCTCTTCGAGTTGACCGTCCACGACGAGGGGAGGGGATTCGACCTCTCCTGCGTGATGGACCCCACTGACCCCGAGCGCTGCATGGAGACCTCGGGCCGAGGGATCTACATCATGCGCCAGGTGATGGACACGGTCGACTACGAGATGGGTGAGGGCGAGGGGACGACGCTCAAGCTCTCGAAGTCCCTCAAGCCCGCGTAGCGAGCGGGCGGGGCGGTCGACGAACCGTGCATGCGATCGACGAACCGTGCATGCGATCGACGAACCGTGCAGGCGACAGACGAACCGTGCAGGCGACAGACGAACCGTGCAGGCGACAGACGAACCGTGCAACAGAAGCGGGGACCCTCTCGACGAAGGTCCCCGCTCTTGGTTTCTGATCCGGGCGCCCGCGACGGCGCCTTCCGGGTGCGTCTAAGCGCTCTTCTTCGGCTTGTACTTGTCGATGGCGCCGGAGCGGATGCAGCTCGTGCAGACGCTCAGCTTCTTCGGCGTGCCGTCGATGACGACGCGGACCCGCTGCAGATTCGGAAGCCACCGGCGCTTGGTGACGTTGTGGGCGTGGCTGATGTTGTGTCCCACGCGCGGGTGCTTCCCGCAGATATCGCACTTCCGTGACATCGTAGCTCCTCCATGTGAGTTGGTCGAAACCCAAATCTAGCATATCGGTGGCATCGCCGCAAGCGGTTTCCCGGACGGCGTCCGCGGCGTTGACCTCGGCCGCATGCGTCCACTAAGATGTGTTGGCTGGCGCAGCCGGCGCCTCGGTTCGGAAGACGGAGCAGGACGATCCTACACTATGAATGAGGTTCAGAAGACGACGGTGCGTTCGCCCGTCCGCTACCTCAAGGGCGTGGGGCCGAAGTTCGCCGAGCTTCTGGCGCGGGCCGACATCGAGACCATCGAGGACCTGCTCTACTACGTGCCCAGGTCCTACACCGACTGGTCGACGGTCGCGGAGATCGACCGACTGAGGGTCGGCGACCGCGTGACCGTCGTCGGCACCATCCTCTCGAGCGACCTGTCCCGAAGGCGGGGGCGACGGAGCGTGCTCCTGGCCGTCATCGAGGACGATTCGGGAGCCATCGTCGCACGCTGGTACAACCAGCCGTACCTGCTCGACTCGCTGAAGCCGGGACGTCGCGTCGTGCTGAGCGGCGAGGTCCGCTTCGACAGGCGCGCGCGGCGCAAGGAGTTCGTCAGTCCCTCGTTCGAGCTCCTGGGAGAGCGAGAGGCGGCGGAGCTCGTCCACGCCGGGCGCATCGTTCCCGAGTACTCGCAGATCGGGGACCTCTCCAGCAAGCGCATTCGCCGGTTCGTCAAGTCGGCGCTCGACGGGCATCTCGACGAGCTCGTCGATCCACTGCCGCCGTGGGTGCTCGACCGAAGATCCCTTCCGGGGCTCCGGGAGGCGATCGCTGACGTTCACTTCACGGGCGATCTCGATCGGGCGTCGCGGGCTCGGGCCCGGCTGGCGTTCGAGGAGTTCTTCCTCTTCCAGATCATCGTCGGCGTTCGGAGGAGGCGGCGCCGCAGCGCGCCGCGCGCGGTGCCGCCGCTCGTCTGGGACGATACCGAGCACGCCCGGCTCCTCGAGACGATCCCGTTTCGGCTCACGGCCGCTCAGGACCGATGCGTCGCTGAGATCCGGGAGGACCTCGAGCGGCCGGCCGCGATGAACCGTCTCCTTCAGGGCGACGTCGGGTCCGGCAAGACCGTTGTCGCGGCCGCCGCGGTTCACCAGGCCTGCGTGAACGGATGGCAGGCCGCGCTCATGGCGCCTACCGAGATCCTGGCCAGCCAGCACTTCGAGGGTCTGCGAGACGTCCTGGAGCCACTCGGCCATCGGGTCGTGCTGCTCCGCGGCGGGATGCCGGCCGACGAGAAGGCGACGGCGCTCGGGGCGGTCGCCAGCGGAGACGCGGACATCGTCGTGGGCACCCACGCGCTCATTCAGGAGGGCGTCGGGTACCGTAATCTCGGACTCGTCATCATCGACGAACAGCACCGGTTCGGCGTCGTGCAACGAGCCGCGCTCAGACAGAAGGCGGGAGCGCCGGACGTCCTCGTCATGACGGCGACCCCGATCCCGAGGACGTTGTCGCTCACCGTCTACGGCGACCTCGACGTCTCGGTCATCGATGAACTCCCGCCGGGGCGCTCGCCGGTGCGGACCGCCGTCCGCGACGAGTCCGCGCGGGAGCGGGTCTACGCGTTCCTCAGACAGGAGGTCGAAAAGGGGAGACAGGTCTTCATCGTCTACCCCCTGGTCGAGGAGTCCGAGAAGGTCGAGCTCGCCGCGGCCACCGAGATGCATCGGAAGCTCGAGCGCAGGATCTTCCCGGAGGTTCGTGTCGGACTCGTGCATGGCCGAATGCGACCGGACGAGAAGAACGCCGCGATGCGAGCGTTCGCGGCCGGCGAGATCGCGATCCTCGTCTCGACGACCGTCATCGAGGTCGGCGTGGACGTCCCGAATGCGACGGTCATGGTCGTGGAGCACGCAGAGCGCTTCGGTCTGGCACAGCTCCATCAGCTCCGGGGGCGCGTCGGGCGGGGAGAGCAGCAGTCGTACTGTATCCTCATGGTCGGCCGCGCGGCCTCCGACGACGCCAGGGAGCGCCTGCGCGTGCTTACGGAGACGAACGACGGGTTCGTCATCGCGGAGCGGGATCTTGAGTTCCGCGGCCCGGGGGAGTTCCTGGGGGTTCGGCAGCACGGGCTTCCTCGATTCTCCGTGGCGGACCTGGCCGGTGACACACGGCTGCTCGTCAGGGCGCGAGAGGACGCCTTCGAGCTCCTCGAGCGCGATCCTGAGCTCTCGTGCGACGAGAGCCGGCGCGCCGTCGCGGCGGTCGAGCGGCGCTTCCGGGGACAGGTCGATCTCATGGAGGTGGGATGACGCACGAAACGGAAGCCGTGCGTCGCCCCCGCTGAGCGCGGGGCGGTGCACGGCGTCGCGACTCCGGTCAGAGCAGGGAGGAGACATGACGCGCGAGGAATGGCTCGCCGCGATCGGCGAGCGCGTGAAGAACAGGAACCTGATCAAGCACATGCTGGCCACGGAGGCCGTCATGCGTGGACTGGCGGAGCGGTTCGGCGAGGACGTCGAGGTCTGGGGGCTGGCCGGCCTCGTGCACGACATCGACGTTGAGGAGACGATGGAGGACCCCGACCGTCACGGCCTCGCGTCGGCGGCGCTCCTTGAGAAGTTGGGACTCTCAGAGGACATCGTGCACGCCGTGAAGGCGCACAACGAACACGCGCCGTGCGAGTCAACGATGGACCGCGCGCTCCTCGCCGCCGATCCCGTGACCGGGTTGATCGTGGCGGCGACGCTCATGCATCCGAGCAGGAAGCTGGCTGAGCTGGACGTTTCGTTCGTGATGCGACGGTTCGGCGAGAAGCGCTTCGCCGCCGGGGCGAACCGAGAGCAGATCCGCTCCTGCGAGGAGCTCGGCCTGCCGCTCGAGGACTTCCTCGCTCTGGCGATCGAGTCGATGCAGGGGATCAGCGGGGACCTGGGGCTCTGACGGGAAGAGCCGAGTCCCGGAGGAGAATCGGACCCCGAAAGGAACCGAGCCCCCGTGGCGAACCGAACCCCGGAGGGGAACCAAGTCTCGGATGCGCCTCTGACGAGTGGGGGAGAGCGTCCGTCGCCGGCAGAGCGGAGCGACCCTAGTACAGCACCTTCTCCGGGTTGATCCGCTTGCCGTTCTCACGGACCTCGAAGTGCACGTGCGGTCCGGTGCTCACGCCGGTCGATCCGACCTTCGCGATCGTCTCGCCTCGCTTCACCGTCTCACCCTTGCTGACGAGCAGCTTCGTGCAGTGCCCGTAGAGCGTCTCGTAGCCGTTCGGGTGCTCGACGATAACGGTGCGCCCGTACCCGCCCTTCCAACCAGAGAACTTGACGCGTCCGGCGAGAGCGGACTTGATGGGCGTCCCGTGCGGGGCGGCGATGTCGAGGCCAGTGTGCATCATCCTGCGTCGATAGACCGGGTGCACCCGGTAGCCGTAGCGGCCCGAGATCCGGCCGTAGACCGGCCAGGCCATGCGGAAGAGCTGCTCGAGGGCGCCCGTGCCGGGCACGAAGATACGCTGACCGATCTGAAGCGCCTCGACGTTGATGCCGGGGTTGGCGTTGACGACGTCGGCGAGCTCGACCTCATACTTCTTGCAGAGGCTCGCGATCGTGTCGCCACGCTTGACGGTGCAGTACGTGCCGTCGGTGTCCGGGATCTCGAGGATCTGCCCCGGCCGGAGGAGCCGCGCGCTCGGGAGGTCGTTCATCCCGATGATCGTCTCCATGCGGACGTGGTATCGCCTGGCGATGTTCCACAGGCACTCGCCGCGAGCGACCGGGTGCCGCACGATCTTCGGGGCGCCGCGCTTTGCCTTGCCGTTGCCGCCGAGCGGCATCTGATTCGAGATGGGGTAGAGGAACTCGAACGAGCGGTCCCAGCTCGTGTCACGCGAGTAGAGCAGCGGCAGCCTGATCTCGGTCTTGCGCCGCGGCACGCGCGCGTAGCTGGCGTTGTTGGCGCTGGCGAGCAGATCGAGATCGACGCCCATGCGCGTCGCGACCGTCTCGAGATCCTCGCCGGGAGAGGCGAGGTAGTCGCTGCTGGAGACATCCTGCGGAAGCGGCGTGGTGACCCCGATGATGTCGAAGCTCGGCTTGAGATACCCGGTCCGTTCCGAGGCGATCACCCTTCCCCAGGGGGAGAGATGCTGGAACACCGGCGTCCGAGGGTTGAGGTCGACACCGATCGGATCGGTGGCCCGGTGCACGGTGAGCCCGGAGGCGAGCGCCAGGACCAGCACGAGTACGGAGAGCATCGAGTAGAAACGAGCGCCCGCCGGGAGCTGGGAGAACCTGGCCACCAGCCTCGCGGTCCGGAGCCTTCGGATGTCCGTATAGACATTCATGGTCAGGCAATAATATACCGGCGAGCGGGCGGGCTGTCAACAGCGACGGGCCGTGCTCGCTCGCTGTGAACGGCTCGCTCGCTGCGAACGGCTCGTTCGTTGAGAACGGATGGTGAATGACGGCCATGCCCCGATCCGCAGGGGCATTTCGATCCACACGGGCTCTTCGCGCGCATCGAGCCGCCGCCCCAGGGTGAATGACGACGGTTCATGAATCCTCGGATTCCGTGTCTCCCGTCGCCCAGGTGAGACCGAGCGACAGCGTCTGGCGGAGCCTGAGATCGCCGTCGATCTCCTTGTCGTAGAAGGCGTCGAGATTCAGGTTCACCATGAGGAAGTCCGTGATGCCCGCGGAGAGCTTATTCTCCCACTCGACGTCGGGAGATCTCCAGTCATCGGACTCGATGTCCTCCGATTCCGAGAAGTAGAGAGCCTGGTAGACGCCGAGCTTGCTCGTGAACGTGAGCCGCTCCCCGGCGAGGGGGGTGGCGTACTCGGAGACGAACTCAAGACCGGAGTCCACGGTCGTCTCGCTCTCGATCTCGTCGGTCTCCGCGTTGAGGACGCCGTCGTCGATGTGCTGCCTGAGCGCGCCTCCGAGCCGGACGGACCACTGGCGGGGACCGTCATCGACGATCTGACGCGCCGCACCGAGGCTCTCCGTGAGGATCATGGGGTTGATGTACCGCGTCTCGTCCGGGTCGCGCTCGTCGGTGAACTGCGACTCCAGCCGGCCGGCCGCGAACGGATCGACCAGCCCGCCCAGGGTGAAGCGCCACACGGTCTCGAAGTCGATGTCGTCGGTCGAGTTGACGGGCCTCGACCACTCGTTCGTCTCGGCGTTCTGGTTGTGCGTCTGTCCGTACTCGAGCTCGAGCCTGTTCCGGGTGTGAAGGACGCTTGTGAGCTGGCTCTCGGCGACGACCCGTGTGTCGGCCGCCCACGAGAGCGCGCCGGTCTCGCTGCCCTCCCAGTTGTCACTGTAGGCGTACTGCGTGAGCGTGAGGTTCGTCTCGCTGGTCACCGTCCATCCCGCGAAGGCCGGGAGCGTCAGGCATGCTGTCAGAATGGTCGTCAGAAGCGCTCGCATCGCATCACCTCCTGTAGTGTGGCGACGCGGCGGGCCCGCTGGGCCCGCCGCGCGATCGGGATCATCCTGGCACCGTGGTCGCTGCCCGCACGGCCTAGGCCTTGCCGAGCTCCGAGGTGCAGTGCGGACACCTGGTCGCCGGGATCGGGATCTCGGTGTGGCAGTACGGACATTCCTTCGTGGTCGGCTCGGCGGGTGGCGCCTCCTCCTCCTTGCGCTTCATGCGGTTCATGGTCCGGATGACCATGAAGATGGCGAAGGCGATGATGACGAAGTTGATCACCGTGTTGATGAACAGGCCGTAGTTCATGGTCACGGCGCCGGCCTCCTGGGCGGCCGCCAACGACTCGTACGGTCCCGGCGTCGCGCCGACCTTGAGCACCGAGTACATGTTCGAGAAATCCGTGCCGCCGAGGAGCAGACCGATCGGCGGCATCAGGACGTCCGCGACGAACGACGCGATGATGCGACCGAACGCGCCGCCGATGACGATGCCGACCGCCATGTCGACGACGTTGCCGCGCATCGCGAACTCCCTGAACTCCTTGAACATCTCTTCCTCCTTGGTGAGGGCGTGCCGCGCACGCGTCCCTCGTCCGTGGGGCGCCACTGAAAGGGCGGCTCCCGGTGTCCGCGGGCGGACAGGCGTCTTGCCCGCGCTAGTCCTTCGTCACGTGAACGTCGACCTGCGGGAACGGGATCTCGATGCCCGCCTCGCCGAGCGCGTTGTAGATGCCCTTGGTCAGGTCGCCCTTGACCGTCCAGTAGTCGGCCGTGTTCGTCCACGGTCTGAGTGTCAGGTTCAGCGACGAGTCAGCGAGCTCCGTGAGGACGACCGCCGGCTCCGGGTCGCTCGCCACGAGGTCGTGCGACTTCATGATGTTCATCGCGACCGAGACCGCCTTGTCGACGTCCGTTCCGTAGGCGACGCCGACGGAGACGTCGGCGCGGCGTGTCGGCATGCGCGTGGCGTTGACGATCGGGGAGCCCCAGACCTGGCCGTTCGGGATCGTGATGTAGACGTTGTCGG
>CAZAQL010000111.1:0-8613 GCA_964487295.1 uncultured bacterium
GAAAAAGGGCCCGGGCTTCAAAGCCCGGGCCCTTCGTTGTTCCGATGTCACTCTCGCGGCGAGATTACCGGAACAGGTTCTTCACACCGCCCCACGTCGTCTCATCGACGGCGGTGATCTCCTCGAAGAAGCACACGTTGTCGTAGAAGTTGCCGGTGGGCTCGTAGTTCGTCGACGTCGTCGAGAACCCGAACTGCAGGATCTGACCGTCAAGACCGGCCACGTCGAGGCTGAGCGAGTAGCCCTGCCACGTGGTCGGCGGGTCCGTCATGTCCTGCGTGATGAAGTTGGTCATCGCGTAGCCGGCGTTCGGGTCGAGCGTCTTGATGAAGGCCAGCGCCGTCGAGCTGCCGGCGATGTTGCCCTTCTTGCCGTCGTACGTGAACGTCCACACGCCCGTGGCGCCCGCCGGGACGACCTGCTCCTGGAACAGGTTGGTCTCGATCAGGTTGCCGTTGGCGTGGTCGCCGTTGGCGTAGTCGCTGTAGACGACGAGCTGCTGCATGCCCTGGTCGGGACCGCCCTCACCGGTCACGATGTCGCACCAGTTGCCGATGTTGTTCGGCGCGGGGAAGACACCGTAGCCGTACAGGTAGCCGCCGCCCGGATCAAAGACGTTGCCGAAGATCAGCCAGCCGTCGCCGGCCATCGAGCCGTCGACCGGGGCCAGAGCCTCAAAGTCCTGCGAATACGGCGTCTGGGCCAGCGCCGTGAACGACACCGCGCAGATGAGCGCCGCGGCCAGGATCGCGCTTGCATTCCTCTTCATCCTGAAGACCTCCTGTCCTGGATGAGAACCACCACTCCACTGACGTCACTCTCTCTCCTGGACCCGGCCCCCAAAGCTCCCGTGGAGGAGACCTCAAGGGCACGAGCCCCACTCGCATGGTCACAGTATAGACTATGTTCGGTTACCGAATCAAGTACTTTCTTGCATTTCTTTTGATGTCTGGCAAGGGAGCTGTCCGGGGTCGGCGGGGGGGAGTCAGCGGGCGCGCACGGCCGAGCCGGTTTCGCAGCCTGATCGGACCACTCATCACTTGACACAGACCGCCCTATGGTTCATTCTTTGTTAGGGGCCCGCACAAAGTCGCGGTCACAGCGAACAAAGTGCCCGGCGGGAGAGAGCCGCCGGGCGGATGAGACCCGGGCCTCTCTTCACACGAAGGAGGGAGACAACGTGAACGCGAAGCGCATCACCCGAGCTACGGTGCTGGTCCTTCTGGGCGCCCTCGTCGTCGCCGGCTGCGGCAGGGACAACCTCACGACCCCGGCCGTCGCGCCGGACGACCCGGTGGTCTTCGACGAGACCTTCGGAAGCGCCGTCGACTACCAGGCCTTCATGGGCTCGAAGACCGACGCCGTGCAGATGGACAACACGACCTCGTACGACGGCTCGACGTCGCTCGTCGTGACCGTCCCCGGTCCCGGGAACACGGACGGGACGTTCGCCGGCGGCGCCTTCACCACGGTGAACAGGCGCAACCTCTCCGGCTACAACGCGCTGACCTTCTACGCGAAGTCCAGCATGAACTCCACGCTCGACATCGTCGGCATCGCCAACGACAACACCGGCACCTCGCTCTACCAGTCGAGCATCAGCTCCGTCCCGCTCACGACCGACTGGGAGCGCGTCGTCATCCCCATCCCGAACCCCGCGAAGCTCACGAGCGAGGGCGGCCTCTTCTGGTTCGCCGAGGGCTACGAGAACAACCAGGGCTTCGAGATGTGGTTCGACGAGGTCATCTACGAGACGGTGACCGACATCTCGAACCCGCGGCCGGTGATGGACACGAAGACCGTCTCGGTGCTCGAGGGCGGGCAGGCGGAGATCACCGGTACGCAGGTGACGTTCGCCGTCGGACGCGAGGACGTCGTCGTCGACTGCTTCCCGGCGTGCTTCGATTACGTCTCCTCGAACCAGAGCGTCGCCATCGTCGAGGCCGGCACCATCGTGGCGGTCGGGGGCGGCACGGCGAACATCACGGCGGTTCTCGACACCGTGGACGTGGAGGGCGAAGTGACGGTCGAGGTGATCGACTCGCCGGACGGGCCGGCGCCCACGCCCACGCACGATGAGAACGACGTCATCTCGCTCTTCTCAGGCCCCTATGACGATGTGCCGGTCACCACGTGGCGCACGGAGTGGAGCTCGCCGACGGTCGGCCTCGCGGACTTCCAGGTCGCCGGAGACGAGACGAAGCTCTACACGAACTCGCCCTTCGGGTTCTGGTACGCGGGCATCGAGCTGACGAACGTCATCGACGTCGAGACGCCCGGCATGACCCACTTCCACATCGACCTGTGGGCGCCGACGGGAGGTTCCTTCAAGGTCAAGCTCGTCGACTTCGGCGAGGACGGCCTGTTCGGCGGCGCGCCCGACAGCGAGTACGAGCTCACGTTCAACGCCGGGACGACGCCGCCCTTCGTCTCGGGCCAGTGGTCACAGCTCGACATTCCGCTCTCCGACTTCGTGGGGCTCGTCTCGAGGGAGCACATCGCGCAGATCGTCATCTCGTCGTCGGATGTCATGTCGGTCATTGTGGACAACGTCTACTTCCACAAGTAGGCTCTTCGGACCGCGCGGCCACGTCTACCTCATGCCAGGGAGAGCATCCGATGGAGTCCGTACGAAAAGGCGAGAGACGACGGGACCCGGACGGGCCGAGGCCGCTGGCCGACGCCGTGCTCCGGCTCATCTGGCGCGAGCGGCGCATCTCGCGGGCGGCCATCGCCAAGAAGGCGAACCTGTCGCGCTCGACCGTCTCCGAGGTCGTGAGCGAGATCCTCCCGACGGGACTCGTCGAGGAGGGCGGGCTCGGGAAGTCGCGCGGCGGACGCCGCCCGGTGCTCCTTGAGTTCCAGGACGACGCCTGCGTCATCCTCGGCGTCGAGATGGGGGCGGCCCACGTGGCCGTCGCGCTCACCGACCTGCGCGGAAACGTCCTCGCGTGGGAGGAGCGCGAGCACCCCGTCCGCACCGACCCCGACGGCACGCGCGCGCTCATCGCCGAGCTCTCGGACGAGTGTCTGGGGAACGGGGCCCGCGAAGGTCGTCCGCTCGTCGGCATCGGCATCGCCATCCCGAGTCCGTTCGACCCGGCGCATCCGGACAAGCTCTCGGCCATCGTCCTTCCTGCGTGGCAGGGCCGTCTCGGGCTCGATCATCTCGCCGAGCGCTACAACGTTCCCATCATGATCGACAACGACGCCAATCTGGGCGCGCTCGCCGAGCACTGGTGGGGCGCGGGCCGGGGCGTCAACGACTTCGCGTACATCAAGGTCGCGACGGGCATCGGCTCCGGTCACATCATCGGCGGCGACATCTACCGCGGCGCGACCGGCGTGGCCGGCGAGATCGGCCACATGGCCATCGACCCCAAGGGCAAGCCGTGCATCTGCGGGCTCCGGGGTTGTCTGGTCACCTACATCGGCACCCCCGCGCTCCTCGAGCGCGCGCACGAGCTCATCCGCGAGAACCCGGACAGCATCCTCGCCGGACGCGACTTCGACATCCGTGAGTTCGAGGAAGCCGCGCTCGTCGGCGACGCGGTGGCCGTGCAGGTGTCACAGGAGGCGGCGGGCTACCTCGGCATCGTCGTCGCCGGTCTTCTCAATCTTCTGAACCCGTCCATGGTCGTGGTCGGCGGCGACCTCGCGGGCCTGGGCGAGCTGCTGCTCGTCCCGCTCCGCGAGACGGCGCGGAGCCGCACGCTCGTGAGCTCCGTCAAGGCCGCGGAGATCCGGTCGGGAGAGCTGGGGCAGAGGGCGGTCGCCATCGGCGCGGCGACGCTGGTGCTGAAGGCCGCGCTCCTGGACTCGCGGCTCTTCCCGACGGTCGAGAGCCACGCGGGCGCACAGGCAGGGAGGAAGCGGGGATGATGAAGAGGACGCTTGTCGCGGTGCTCGCTCTTGTGCTCGCAGTCGTCGTGGCGGCCGTCGGCCCGGGCTGCACGTCCGTGACCACGGCCGAGCCGGTCGTCATCGTCTGGTCCGACGAGTTCGACGGGCCCGCGGGACAGAGTCCCGACTCGACCAGATGGACGTTCGACATCGGGACCGACTGGGGCAACGACCAGCTCGAGTACGACACCGCGCGCACTGAGAACGTCTCGCTCGACGGGAACGGGAACCTCGCCATCACCGCGCGCGAGGAGAGCTATCAGGGACAGGACTACACCTCCGGCCGCATCAAGACGCAGGGGCTCTTCGCGCGCGCCCGCGGCCGGTTCGAGGCGCGCATCAAGCTCCCCATCGGGCAGGGCATCTGGCCCGCGTTCTGGCTTCTGGGCTCCGACATCGACCCCGTCGGCTGGCCGCAGTGCGGCGAGATCGACATCATGGAGTACCGCGGGCAGCTCCCGAGCGTCGTTTCCGGCGCGCTTCACGGACCGGGCTACTCGGGAGGCAACTCCGTCGGCGGCGCGTTCACCCTCGACCAGGGGACGTTCAACGACGACTTCCACGTCTTCGCCGTCGACTGGTCGACGAACTCGATCACGTGGTCGGTCGACGACCAGGAGTACATGACCATCAGGCCCGAGGACCTTCCGACCGGGACGGAGTGGGTCTTCAACGACGAGTTCTTCATCATCCTGAACGTGGCGGTCGGCGGGAACTACGTCGGTCCGCCGAACGCGTCCACGACCTTTCCCCAGACGATGCTCATCGACTACGTGAGAGTCTACGGGACGGCGAAATGACCGGGCGAAGCAGCTCCACAGGGTCCCATCGGATCCTGCTCGCAATGGTCCTGCTCGGGGCGGTCCTGCTCATCCTCGGGCTGCTCTCGGGGTGCACGACCGAGCGGCAGACGGCGCCGCCCGGCGTGCTCGTCGTCTCCGTCGAGCAGCACTCCTCGTGGATCAGGAACTTCAACCCGCTGACGACGGCCGGCGCCGCGAGATGGCCGACCGTCGCCGGCGTCTACGAGCCGCTCTACGTGTTCAACAGCGTGAAGTCGGAGCACGTGCCGTGGCTCGCCGTGGACTACGAGTGGCGCGAGAACAACCTCGTGCTCCGCATCACGACGCGCGAGGGCGTTCTGTGGTCGGACGGCGAACCGTTCTCCGCGCGCGACGTCTACTTCACGTTCGACCTCCTGCGCGAGTTCCCCGCGCTGGACAACATCGGCGCGTGGACGTTCCTCGAGGACATCCGGCTCATCGACGACCGGACGGTCGACTTCCGGTTCAAGCGGCTCTTCGTGCCCGGGTTCGGGAGGCTCGTCACGCAGGTCATCGTGCCGGAACACATCTGGAAGGACGTTGAGGACCCGGTCGCGTTCTCGAACGAGGACCCGGTCGCGACGGGGCCGTTCACCGAGGTGCGCGTCTTCAGGAACCAGGTCTACGAGCTCGGGCGGAACCCTCACTACTGGCAGGAAGGGAAGCCCGCTGTCGAGGCCCTCCGTTTCCCCGCGCTCCCGTCGAACGACCGCGCCAACCTCGCGCTGGTCTTCGACGAGGTCGACTGGGCGGGGAACTTCGTTCCGGCGATCGATCGCGTGTTCGTCTCGCGTTCCCCCGAGACGCACGACTACTGGTTCCCTCTGACGGGGAGCACCATCTTCCTGTACGTCAACACGGCGAAGCCGCCCTTCGACGACGTCGTCGTCCGGAAGGCGTTCAGCATGGCCGTCGACAGGCAGCTCCTTGTCGAGGTCGCCCTCTACAACTACTCCCGCCCGGCCGACGCGACGGCCCTCTCCGACGCCTTCATCTCATGGAAGGACCCGGAGGCGCTCGCGGCGGGGGACTGGGTCGAATACGATGTCGAACGGGCCAACGCTCTCCTCGACGCGGCGGGATATGCGCGCGGCGAGGACGGGTTCCGGAGGGACCCGAGCGGGGCCCCGCTCACGTTCGCCGTCATGACCGTCTCGGGCTGGTCCGACTGGGTCCGCGCGGCGCAGATCATCTCTCGCGGTTTCGAGAAGATCGGGGTCGACGCGTCGGTCCGGACGTACGATTTCGGCGCGTGGTTCCAGCGCGTCCAGGAGGGCGAGTTCGACATGAGCCTCGGCTGGTCCTACGAGGGGCCGACGCCCTACACGTTCTACCGCTGGCTCATGTCGCCCGAGACCGTGGAGCCATTGGGCGAGATCGCGGCGGGCAACTGGCACCGCTTCGGCAGCGCCGCCGCCGACAGCGTGCTCACGGCGTTCGAGGGCGAGCCGGACCCACAGGCGCAGCGCGCGCTGGCGGCGAAGCTCCAGCGCATCTTCGTGGCGGAGGCCCCGGCCATTCCTCTCTACCCGAACCCGTCGTGGGCCGAGTTCAACACCGGACGCTTCGAGGGGTTCCCGACCGAGGATAACCCCTACGCGGACCCGTCGCCGAACAAGACCGGCGCGGGCGAGACGCTGATCGTGCTCACGACCCTGAGGCCGAAGGACATGCCGGAGCAGGGGGCGGGGGGAGGCGGAGAGTGAGTCCCCGGACGGTTTCGTCACTGAAGGGGAAGTGGGCCCTGGTCACGGGCTCGAGCCGTGGCATCGGGCAGCAGGTCGCGCTCGGGCTGGCGGAGTTCGACTGCAACGTCGTCGTGCACGGCCGCGCGAAGTCCCATGCGGCGCGCACCGCGAAGCTCCTTCGGGAGTTCGACGTCGAGACCGCCGTCGTGGGGGGCGACCTCAAGACTGATGCCGGCGTGCGCTCGGTGCTGCGCGGGCTTCCGGGCCCCATCGACATCCTCTACAACAACGCGGGCGTCCAGAACGCGTGGGAACCCGTGTGGGAGATCGAACGCGACACGTGGCGGCGCATCTTCGAGGTGAACCTCTTCGCGGTGGTCGAGCTCACGAACGCGCTGGCGCCCGCTATGCTGAAGCGGGGCTACGGGCGCATCGTGAACCTGAGCTCCGGCATCGCGGACATTCCTCAGCTCGCGCCCTACAGCGTGTCGAAGGCCGCCGTCGACAAGTACACGGCGGACCTCGCGGCCGAGCTCGACGGAACCAACGTGCTGGTGAGCGCGCTCGACCCCGGGTGGCTGCGCACCGACATGGGCGGACCGCACGGCGACCACGATGTGACGACGGTGCTGCCGGGCGCGCTCATCCCGGCGCTCCTGCCCGAGGGAGCGCGGAACGGGCAGCGCTTCCGGGCGCAGGAGTACGAGTGGCGGTAGAACGGGTCGCGGACCGGAGCCTCCGGCTCGCGGCCGCTTCGAGAAGCAGGAGCCGAGAGTGAGATTCCTCCTCAAGAGACTTGGTTTCTACCTGCTCGCCGCGTGGGTCGCGGTCACGCTGAACTTCTTCCTTCCGCGCCTCATGCCGGGCGACCCGGCGACGGCGCTCTTCGCGCGCTTCCGCGGCATGCTGGGGCCGGAGGCCCTCGACGCGCTCCGGGAGACGTTCGGCCTGACCGACGCGCCGCTCATCGTGCAGTACTTCACCTACCTCGGTCACGTGCTCCAGGGCGATCTCGGCATCTCCGTCGCGTACTTCCCCGCGGAGGTCATCGAGGTCATCCAGAGCGGGCTCGTCTGGACCGTCTTCCTCGCCGGGTCCGCGCTTCTCATCAGCTTCACGATCGGCACGCTCCTGGGGATAGCCGCCGCGTGGTGGCGGTTCGGCCGCGTCGACACGTTCGTGCCGCCGGCGGCCGCGCTCATCGGCGCGTTCCCCTACTTCTGGCTCGCGATGGTCGCCCTCTACATCTTCGGGTTCCAGCTCGGCTGGTTCCCGCTGGGCCACGCCTACAGCGACTACGTCGAGCCGGGATGGAGCCTGACCTTCATCGCGGACGTGGCGAGGCACGCCGTGCTCCCTGTCGGGACCGTCGTCATCGCCACCCTCGGCGGATGGCTCCTGACGATGCGGAACACGATGGTGTCGGTCCTGGGCCGCGACTACGTCAACCTCGCGCGCGCCAAGGGGCTCTCGCCCGCGAAGGTCGCGCTCCGGTACGCCGCACGGAACGCGCTGCTTCCGAGCGTGACGGGATTCGGCATGGCGCTCGGGTTCGTTCTGGGCGGTTCGCTGCTCACGGAGATCGTGTTCTCGTACCCCGGGCAGGGGTATCTTCTCGTGCAGGCGGTCCGGAGTCAGGACTATCCGCTCATGCAGGGCATCTTCCTCGTGATCACGCTGGCGGTGCTCGGGGCGAACTTCATCGTGGACCTCGTGTCACTGTGGCTCGACCCGAGGATCAGGGACTCGGTGAACTGAGAGACGCCGGGCGCGGGGGCGGACGCCGGAGCACCGGGGTTCCCGGCGGACGGCAGGTCCCGCGCTCAACAGGAAGGACCAACGCGTGGCGAACCGACCAGCAGGAGCAGCCGCCGGGTTCGGAGCCTGGGTGGACGCCATCAGACACGACAAGCGCGCCGCGTTCGGAGCGGGCGTCCTCGTGTTCTTCGTGCTGCACGTCCTGTCCATCCCGGCGCTGATCGACGCCCGCGCCAACTTCTTCAATGTACCCGGCGATGCGGAACAGGACGACCCGCCCGTCGGTAAATACATCGACTTTTCCAAGGGCGCTTTCAGGAAAACCGACAACCCACTTGATATTGCCATAGAAAATGAAAAAGGATTTTTCGTTGTTCAGGATGAACAGGGCAATGAGTACTTAACAAAAAACGGGCATTTTACTATTTCACCGGATGGAA
>CAZAQL010000112.1:0-8236 GCA_964487295.1 uncultured bacterium
TCGACCAAAGCTGATAACTACTCTTCAATCTTTAAGTTTGCCCCAACGATGAAAACCGCAAGAGAGAAAATTCTCCTTCCCCTGGTCGATCTCGTCCCCTGGCCGGTCCGGAACCTCTTCTACATCCTCGCCCTCGGCATCGGCATCCACATGGGGAGCCTGCTCTGGGCGCCGGCCTATCTGGTGTTCATGATCCTCTTCGAGATGGATTATCTGGGGTCGGTGATGCTGGCGGTGCCGTTCGCCGCGGGCTTCGCCATGATCTCCGCGGGCCTCGAGTGGTGGCGCGGCGGCGCCCCGCTCTGGGGAACCGGCCTGCTCGTCGCCGGTTACTACGCGCTGCCGGCGCTCTGGCCGAAGGAGAAGATCACGCGCGCGCAGCGGAAGCGGAAGGGCGTCTGGCGCGAACCCGGCCCGGTTGTTCCGTGGGGGCTCCTGGCAGGGCTGGCCGTCATCCTGCTTCTCTTCATCTTCTCGACCGCCCGGGTCAAGGGACCGATCCCGGCGCTCTACTACTTCCTCTCGGTCATCACCAGCGGAGCCGCGATAGGAGGGTTCGTCGCGCTCGCCCGCGTCCGGGTCTTCAAGAACCCGGAGGTGCCTGCGCGAGCCCTTCTCGCCGCGCTCATCCTCTCGTTCCTCGCCCTGACCGTGCACCTCTACCTGCTCATCCGCGCGCGGCTGGAGCCGGCCATCAATGAGGCCGAGCCCAAGACGATCGAGACCGTCCTCGAGGTGATGCGCAGGGCGCAGTACGAACCGATGCGGTTCTTCCCGAGAAGGACGAACTTCGCGAGGCAGTTCAGCATCGTGTGGGGCTACCACGCGCAGCAGTTTATGCGCCCGGGACTCATGCTCTCCTGGCTCGCCCCGTACGCCCTGATCCTCGCGATCTGGGGCTTCTTCGTGCACCTGAAGCGCGACCTCAGGACGTTCACGATGATGGTGATCGCGTTCTTCATGGCTTCGGTCGGGCTTCTGATGTACCTCAACATCTCCGACAACGAGGTGCGGAGCCGCGAGTACTTCTGGGTGCCTTCGTACGTCGGGCTGGCCATCTGGATGGGCATTGGTTCCGGCGGCATCGTCCGGTGGGCGAAGAGCGCCGCGCGCCCCCTGAGGCTGGCGCTCGCCGGAGGACTCATAGCCATCGCGCTCGTGCCGCTCGCCACGAACTACCACATCTGCGATCGCAGCGGCAACTACGTGGCGTATCACTACGGCATGAACATCCTCAACTACCTCGAGGAAGACGCCATCCTCATCACGAACGGCGACAACGACACGTTTCCGTTGTGGTATCTGCAGCAGGTCGAGGGCGTCCGGCTGGACGTGGATATCGTCAATCTCTCGCTCGCGCAGATCAACTGGCACCTGAAGCAGGTCAAGCAGGCGGGCGTGCCGATGACCTACACGTACGAGGAGATCGAGCAGCTCCGTCCGCATTGGAAGCGCGACCCCCAGACCGGCGAGCTCACGCTCGTCACGCTGCGTGACATGGCGATCGAGAACATCATCGAGACGAACGACGGAGAGCGGCCCATCTACTTCGCCGTTACGGTCAGCGACTTCATGGGCTACTACGACAACCTCAAGCTCGAAGGCATGGTGTTCAGACTCACGGACGAGACCGGCAAGCACATGGTCGACGTTGAGAGAACCTACGAGAACATCTTCGAGAACTACGACTACACGAGCATCGTCGACGTCGAGGACGGTTGGCGCGTCGTCGATGAGGTCTACAAGACCGGCCCGACGCGCCGGCTCATCACGAACTACGCAGCCGGCTTCTCAAGGCTCGGTTGGACTGCGCTCCAGGAGGAGACGGGCTCTGAAGAGGCAATCCGACTCTTCACGCTCGCGCTCAAGTTCGCGCCGAGCTACGGACCCGCGCTCAACGGACTCGTCGTCGTGTACACGGCCCGGCTCCGCAGGCCCGAGATGGCGCTTCCGTTCGCCGAGCGGCTCGTCGAGACACAGCCGGATCTCATCGATGGATGGATCCGCCTGGGCGGCGTCCATCTCGTTCTGGCGGACGAGGAGAAGAAGCAGGGCAACCACGAGCAGGCCCGTGCTCACTTCGAGGAGTCCGTGACCGCCTATGAGCACGTCCTCTCACGAGACCCCAGGCGATACGAGGCCTACCCGCCTCTGATGGAGGCGTACCAGCAGCTCGGCATGGCCGACCGCATCAACAGCCTGTGGGAGATGTGGCAGATGTACGGGCTCGGCGACGGCGAGGATGGAGCGCCCCAGCTGCCGACGCAGTGATCGGGCGATGTGAGGAACCGGTCCCGCCGGCCGCGTCGTCGACGTGCGACCGGGCGCTCGCGGGTCCTAGCCTCCCAGTCGTCGACGTGCGACCGGGCGCCTGGCAGACCGGTGCCTCCTAGCCGTTGAGCGTGACGAGCGCGTATCCCGCCTCCGGGTCGAGATACTCCCGGGCGATGCGGATGACGTCGTCGTTGACCAGTCTCCGCACGTCGTCCGGGGCCGATTCGAGCCGCTCGAAACCGACACCCAGAATCTCCGAGATGGCATACGATGCAGCGCGGGTCGACTCGCGCTGCATCGCTATCTCCATCATGCCCGCCACCGACCGTCGGGACCGATCGAGCGTCTCCGGGACGAGACCGTCCTCCCTGAGCCTTGCCAGGACCTCGAGCAACCGCTCTTCCGCGCGCTTCTCATCGCCCGGACGCGCCGTCACCGAGAACAGGACCGCTCCGCCTGATGCCAGCAGCAGCGGAGACGCGTGCGCCGAGTAGGCGTGCGGCGGGCCCTCACGGAGAGCCATCCACAACGGACCGCCCATCATCGAGAGCGCTCTCGCGAGGAACCGCATCGCGAGAGCGTCGCGGTCACCGGCGCTCGGACCACGGAACCCGACCGCGAGATAGGACTGACCCGACACGCGGTTCGAGCGCTCCACCCTTTCGGGGCGCACCCGCACGGGGACCGACGCCGCGCGCCCGCCGGCGGGTCGGTCGGACTTCAGACGCTCCGCAAGACGCTCGACGGCCTCGCGGAGCGCTCCCGCATCCACGGAGCCGCTCGCGCATACGACGAGGTTCCTCGGATCCTGGTTCGCACGGTGGTTCGAGAGCAGGTCCTCTCTCGTCAGTCGACCGAGGCTCTCCCGCGTTCCTCTGAGAGGTCGTCCGTACGGGTGCTCTGGAAAGAGCAACGGAAGCAGCGGAAGCAGCGCGCGTGTCGCCGGGCGGTCCTCGAGCTGTCCGATCTCGTTCTCAACCTCGGTGCGCGCGACATCGACGTCGGCGATCTCGAGTGCCGGCTCGATGAGAACCTCCCCCAGAAGCGGCGCAGCGCCGGACTGCAGCCGCGCCAGGCACGTCGAACCGATCCCGAAGCCATCTCGTTCGACCAACGTGGAGAACGTGGTTCCCATCGACTCGATCTCATCGGCCAGCGCCCCGCCTCTCCGCTGCCGCGTGCCCTTGAGCGCCGCTCGCATCATGAGATAGGTCGCGCCGGAGAGCGTGTCGGTCTCCTGCGAGTGTCCACCCTTCAGACCGAGGGCTACCGACGTCAGCGGAAGCCACTCCGTGTGACTCGTGATGAGAGTCGCGCCGCACGACAGCGTCTGACGCTCCCGCCTCGGGGCGCGCGCCTCGGAGAGGATCATCGGCCGGTCGAAACCGCCTCGCCTCCAGCCGGCGCGGCTCTCACGCACCGTCTCCCGTCCTCCCGCGGGCCCGATCGAGCCGGCCACGAACGCCGACACGTCTCCCTCCGGACACGCCATGTCATCCGGTCCGAAGAGGAGAACGGCCGCCCGGGACGGGAGCAGGTACTCCCCCGCGACGCGGCTCATATCGCCCGGCGTCACATCGGCCAACCGGTCGACGTATGTCTCGGCAAGCCTGTGATCGCCGAGCAGCGCGAAGTATCCGAGGCCTCCCGCCATCGCCTCGGGCGTCTCGTGCTCGAGCAGGTACCCGGCCTCGAGCCGCCGGAGGTTGCGCTCCATCTCCGCGCCGCTCGGAGGCGTCCCCGCGATCGCCCAGGCTTCCTCGAACACCGCCCGTACGATCCGCTCGATACCATGCGTCGTGGCCGAGGCCCTGAGCGACACGAGCCCCATGTCGCGATACGCCGAGATGCCGCAGGAGAGCTCGCTCACGACCCCCTCATCCAGCACGAGCCGTCTGTAAAGCCGGGAACTCCTCCCCCGGCCGAGAAGCCCGCACAGTGCGTCCAGCGCCGGGATGTCTCCGTCGAGGACGCCCGGAGCGTGGAACGCGACCGCGACGGAGACCTCCCGTACGGGCGCGTGAGCGCACCGGGCGCGGAGTTTCTCCTGGACCGGCTCAGTCGCGCGCACGCGCGGCGGACGGTCACCGGCCCCCTGACCGCCAAAGGCCTCCGCCGCCCTCTCTGTGGCCTCCCCGGCGTCGACGTCGCCCACGATGACGATGACCATGTTCTCGCCGCGGTAGTGCGCGTCGTGGTGCGCCGCGAGCTCGTCCGACCGGACCGCCGTGATCGACGGCTCCGTCCCCAGGATCGGGCGTCTCGCCGGGTGCTTCAGCAAAGACGTCTCCACGAGCAGGCGGTGCACCACGCGATCGGGATCCGCCTCGGCCGAACGCAGCTCCTCGAGGATCACGTGGCGCTCCGTCTCGACCGCCGCCTTCCCGAAGCTCGGCGAGCGAACTGCGCGGGCCTGGGCCGAGAGGGCTTGGGTCCATGCGTTCGCAGGCATGATCTGGTAGTAGACGGTGTGGTCCGAGCTTGTCGACGCGTTGGTCGACCCGCCCGCTTCGTAGACGGTCCGCGCCAGGTCTCCGCCTCCGGCGCCGTCCGGCTTGAAGATCATGTGCTCGATGAAGTGAGAGACGCCGGGACGGTCCGGCGGATCGTCGGCTCCACCCGTTCCGACCCACAGGTTCAGGGCCACGACCGGAGCCGTTCTGAGCTCGCGCACGATGATGCGAACCCCGTTCTCGAGGACCGTCACGCTCGCGGGATCCGGGGTTGGCGCGCTCACGGGGTCAGATCCCATCGAGCTCGCGCAGGCCGAGCGAGGCTTCCGCCAGGGAGGGTTGGATGCTCCCGAGATCCAGCAGCCGGTCGTGGAACCCCTTCAGGTCGAACGCCTCCCCCGCCTCCTTCTCGAAGCTCCTTCGTATCCCGAGGATCGCACGCTTGCCGAGCATGTAGCTCGAGGGCTGCGTCGGCGCCGTCGCGTACCTCCTCACCTCGGCCGTCGCGTTGACCCGCTCGAGCTTCACCTCGCGCACCATGAAGTCGATGCCGTCCTCGAGCGTCATCTCCCCGCGCTGGATCGACGTGTCGACGACGATACGCGCGCTGCGCCAGAGCGTCTCCTTGAGCTGCCCCAGCTGTGTCCTTGGGTCGGGGCAGAACCCGGCGTCCTTCATCATCTCCTCGCAGTAGAGTGCCCACCCCTCCACGAACACGGTGTTCCAGGTGAGACGCCGGGCCATCCGGTCCGTCGCGTTCGCCCGCACGAGCTGCAGATGATGTCCCGGGTATCCCTCGTGCAGGGCGACGACGGGAATCGTGTGCAGGCTGTGACCGCGAAGCTGCTTCTCCTGCTCCTCCTCCGTCTTCGTATCGTCGGCCGGGGTCACGTAGAAGTGACCCTGCTGTCTCTTCTCGAAAGGACCCGGCGGCATGTAGGCGGCATACGGAAGGACGCTCCGCGCGAAGACGGGCGTGTCCACGACGTGGAGCTCCTCACTCTCGGGGACCGTGACGAGGTCGTGCTCCCGCACGAAATCGCGGGCGCGCGCCATCTCGGATGCGTATGTCTCGCGGAGCTCGCCCTTCGCGGGATGCGCGAGCTTGAGCTCGTCCAGAAGCTCCTCGACCGTGCGGTCCGGATCGATCCTCGCCGCCGTCTCCTCCATGCGCGCTCTCGTCTCACGCATCGCCTCCCGGCCGAACTCCGCCAGCTCGTCGCTGTCGAGATCGAGAAGATGTGTCGTGCGAAGAAGCCACTCGTAGGCCTCCCGTCCGACGGCGAAAGGCTCCTCCGAACGCTCCCCCAGCGCGCGGAGCTCGCCGGCGGCGCGCTCGAACGCGGACGACGCCTCGCCGCACGCCGCGACGAGCTCGTCGCTCACATCCGGAGCGACCGGCGCCACATCATCCACGATGCTCTGCATGAACGCGACGCCGCCCGCCGCGTAGTCAGCCGCGACGCCCGCGAAGACGGTCGGCACATCCTTGAGATTCCGACGCATGCAATCGAGGACGCCGGGGATCTGCCGGACGCGCGAGAGGAGACTCACGGCCCGCTCCTCGATCGGCGCGAACTCCTTCATGATGAGGAGGTTGCAGCCACCGAGCGCCGCTCCGACGTACATGTTCGGCACCCGCTCGTGCGTCCGCAGGACCTCATGCCTGAAGATCTCGGTCCGAAGCGTCGACGCGAGGACCGCGGCGTCGACCCGAACCTCCATCGGCTCACCGTCGAGATCCATCGCTTCGAGTTCAGCCAGAAGCGTCCGGTCGTGCCCGTGCTCCTCCTCGATCGCGTCGAGCGAGAAGTCCCCCAGCTCTCCGTCTCGATCGTGCAGACCGAGGAACGTGCCGAACGTGGGCGCGTCCGCGGTCTTGATCTCGAGGTACCGCTCCACGAACGCATCGAATGCCTTGCTCATGCTGCCCCCTCACTCGTCGGACCTGCGGTTGCGGACCCACAACCCGGATTCTTCCACGGTGAGGTGCGTCGGGCAAGGCGTTTCGGGCCGGCGCGCCGTCAGAGCCGGGCGGGGCCGTCGGACCCCCGATAGATGCCCGTCCCCAGGCCCAGGAGCATCGCGCACTCAGCGATCGAACGGGAGAGAGACAGAAGCTCGCTCCGGGCGGACCGCCCGGGCGCCACGGGTACGACCGCGACGGCCCCGTCGCGAAGCACGCCCAGAAGCACCAGGGCATCGTCCTCCCCGGAGCCCGCCGCCAGCTCCAGCGCCAGACCGCTCGCGAGGCGCGCGTTCAGCCTCCTCAACATCGAGGCAAGGTCGTGGCCCTCTGGATGTCGCACGGGGTGTTCTCCCGAGGGGTCTCGTTCCAGGGCAGCTCCGCTCCCGCCGCGGGTCCGCTGCGACGTCCCGACACCCGTCCCCTCACATCCCGGCCGGACCGCCCGCGGTCGATCGGCCCTGCCGCGGTCGGTCGGCCGCGTCACACGGTCCCCGCGGCGGAGCCTTAAGCCAGGCGTCCGGGCGCGATCGCCACGCCCGCTCGCTCGCTCAGTTCCACGAGCAACCGACATGCCACGTGCGCCCGACCGCGCTCCACGATCACCCCGAGCCAGGTAACCACCAGCGTGCCACTCTCTTGCGGAGCACACGGCGGCCACAGACGAGAACGGCGACCCGCATCGGGTCGCCGCGTCGACAACTTCGTTCACATGCGCCTCAGAGCAGATCTTCGGGACCGCTCCCGGCCTCCCCCCCACCCGACCACGCCGTCGAGGTGCCCGCCTCGCGACGCCGCGCGAGCACGCCCCTAGCGGACGTCGTCGAGCCGCCGCTGCGCCTCGTACGCCTCGAGCACCACGCCGAGCTGGTGCAGAGCGGAGGCCAGCCTCGTAGCGGCGCTGATGCCGCCGCCGGCGCTTCTCTGCATGAGCTCGGCGACCCGCGCCCCATCCTGGCGCTGCTCGTCAGCCGTCTCGATGAACCCGGTCGCCGCCACGGCGACCCGGATGTCCGAGAGCTTCGCCTCGAGCGCCGGCGCCGCCTGCTCCGCGACGTCGGCGAGGATCCGGGATGCGTCGCGCAGCCCGTTGACCGACCGGGCCAGAGCGTTCGGGTCGATCTCCGAGCGCGCCACCTCGTCCATGATCTGATCTGAGAGAAGCTCTATCTCCCGGCGCAGCCCGCCGAGCGCCTTGAGCTTCATCGCGATCCCCTGCTCGGGCGCTTCACCGGTCGTGGCCGTCAGCCTGCCGAGAAGACCGCCTGCCTCCGTGAGGTTCCGCGAGGCACGGCGCAGGACGGAGGACTCGGCGCCGGCCCCCTCCTTGAGCTCCTTCATCGAGACCAGAACCTCCTGCGAGGCGCGGAGGAGCTCGGGCGCCGTCCGCACGATCGTCTCCACGAGCTGGCGGGAGGCGCCGAGCGTCCGCTCGGTCTCGCCGAGTCTCCGAAGCTCGACGACGAGCCCGTTGATGTCGTCGTTGAGCTGACCGAGCTCGTCGGTCCGGTGGAGCACGGTGAGGAGGTTCGTGTCCCCCTCC
>CAZAQL010000113.1:0-1877 GCA_964487295.1 uncultured bacterium
CGCCGCGCGCGGCGTGGCCGGCGACCACGGTGTCGGTCAGCACGACGCCGGCCGGCGTCCGCCCCCAGAACTCCGTGCCCCGTGCCTCCTCTCGGAGCATCTCGAGGATCTCCCGGACCCTGGGCTCGATGATGGCCGCCAGCACCTGCGTCGAGCTCTGTCGTGGCTCCTGCCCGCCGACGCTCGGGATCTCGACGACGCGATCCTCGACGGAGGACGCGGCCGCGTTCCCGACGTCCAGCTTCAGCTGTTCGGCCTTCGCGATCGGGATCCTGAGCCCGACCGCGATGTCGTTCGTCACACACGAGCCGCCCCAGCCGACGACCGCGACGTGTCTCACGGCGCGGCCGTGATACACGACGAGCCCCGTGCTACCGGCCCCCATGTTGATCGAGAGCGCCCCCAGCTCGGCCTCGTCATCAGACAGGGACGCGAGACCGGCGGCGATCGGCTTGACGTAGATGCCCGTCTCCCGAACGCCCGCCTTGCGGACGGCGCGTCGCACCGAGTCGACGGCCTGTTCCTCGGCCGTCACGATGTGCACCTGGGAGCCGAGACGGACGCCCGTCATGCCGATGGGATCACGGATGCCGCGCTGCCCGTCGACGAAGAACTCCTGAGGCAACGCCTCGAGGACGGTCCGACCGACGGGAAGCGCCAGGGTTCTCGCGGCCTCCACGACCGTCGAGACCTCCGCCCGCGTGATCTCACCCCCGCGTCCCGACACGGCGACCACGCCTCGGCTGTCGATTCCCTGGATGTGCTCTCCGTTGATGGAGACGGCGGCGCACCCGATCTCCACGTCTGCGCTCGCCTCGGCCTCGTCGACGGCCTCGCGGATCGCGGTCGATGCACGCTCCATGTTGACGATGACGCCCGACTCGATGCCCGCGGATGGCGCCTCGCCGATGCCCAGGATCTCCGGCAGTTCCCGGTCACCGACATCCGCGACGACCGCCTTGATCCTGCTCGACCCGAGGTCGAGACCGACGAGGATCTCGCTCTTCCTCACGCGGATCCCCCCTCCTGAGTGCGCGGTCGCGCCGCCCGCTCCGCGAGCCGGACGACGACCTGCCCGTCGAACCTGAGATCGATCGACCTCGCGACGGCGCCACGGTCCCTGAGATCCGTGAGCACCTTCCACGAGTTCGACAGATCCTCCGAATTCACAGCGCCGAGGCCAAACCTGATCTCTGCCCCGTCGGCTACCGTATAGATGACCAGACCCGACCCCGGCGCAAACCTGACTTCCGATATGTCCATCCAGAACGAGGGTTCGACCGCCCTCGCCCGGCTCAAGACCTCCAACCCGCGCATGACCAGTTCGTCCTCGAAGCGCTTCCCCGCCTGCGGCGGCGCGGGCACGCCGCTGATGAGCGGGAGATCCACGAACGCGCTCCGATCGGCCGCCGGCAGAACCAGCGCCCGATCGGAGACCTCCAGAAAACCCGCGTCCTCGGTCTGAACGATCGCTGCGGGCAGCGTCTCCTCGAGCGATATCTCGACGCAGTCCGGGAGGCTCCGGTGCACGCGCGCCCGCGTGATGCGCGGCGACTCCGCCAGACGGCTCTCGATCGAGGCAGGGTCGACCTCAAGAAGCTGAACGCCGAGCGATACTTCGGAGAGCGCGACGACCTCGTCGGCGGTGAGAACCGCGTTGCCCACAACGTCGATGCAGGCGACCGTGAACGTCCCGGATTCCGACCCCCAGGACGCGGCCAGGACGAGCGCCGCCGCGATCCCACCGAGCAGCAGAGCCGCGCACGCGACGATGGCGATGCGCGTTCCCTTCCCTCTCCGTCGTTCCCTCGTGTCGGCCACGATTCGACCCTCCGGCTACGCGTCCGTCGCCCGGCCATGCCGGCCGACGATCTCGA
>CAZAQL010000113.1:1977-8210 GCA_964487295.1 uncultured bacterium
GCCGGCCGACGATCTCGATCTCCAGAACGAGCTCGCGCCCGGTCCGCTCGTGCACGGTCTCGGCGATGTGCTCGATGAGACGCTCCACGTCCTCCGGCACGGCCCCGCGATCGTTCAGGATGAAGTTCGTGTGCTGGTCGCTCACGACGGCGCCGCCGATCCTCGCGCCACGCAGACCGGCCCGGTCCACGAGCTGCCACGCCCGGACGTCCGGCGGATTGCGGAAGACGCAGCCCGCGCTTCGCATCCCGACCGGCTGTCCCTTCCACTTGAGCTCGAGGATGTCGCTCAGCCTGCGCGAGACCTCCCGCGGGTCGCCGGGTTCGAGAACGAAGACCGCCTCCTCGACGACCGCGCCCTCGGGCAGATTCGCCGTCCTGTACCCGAAGTCGAGCTCGTCCCGGCCGAGCGTCCTGCTCCCCTCCCCCGGCAGGAACACGCGGACCGACTCCAGGTGGTCGCCGACGAAGGTGCCGTAGCTTCCGGCGTTCATGTACACGGCTCCTCCGACGCTTCCGGGGATCCCGGCGAGCGGCTCGAGCCCGAGCCAGCCTCCCTCGGCGCAGAAGTCGAGGAACCGCTTGAGCGGCGCGCCGCTTCCGACCACGAGCTTCCCTTGCTTCTCCTGGACCGACGAGAATGCCTCCTCGGTGGACAGGACCGCGCCCTCGATGCCGCCGCTCCTCACGAGAAGATTGGTCCCGCGCCCGACGACCTTGCACGGAATACCCTTCTCGAGCAGCGCCTCCGCGATGGAGCGGAACGCGGCCGCATCCGGCGGCTCGACGTAGAGGTCGGCCGGCCCCCCGAGCCCGAACGACGTGTGCTTCGCCATCGGCTCGTCGCGACGCACCCTGCCGGGGGCCATTCGTTCGATCTCGGCGTATGTCCCCACGTCGATCCGCATGTCAGTTCGCCTCGCGCTCGCGCAGTCGTTCCAGCAGCCGCTCGCCCAGTTTGTAGATGTCTCCGGCCCCCAGCGTGACCACGACGTCGCCCGGTCTCACGGTGTCGAGCACGTGTTCGAGCAGAGCGTCCTGATCCTCGATGTAGCTCGCGTTGCGGTGACCGAATCGCATCGCCGCGTCCGCGATCAGCCCTCCGGTCACGCCCTCGATCGGCGGCTCGCTGGCAGCGTAGACTCCCGTTACGATGAGCACTTCCGCGTCGAAGAAGGCGTGGCCGAACTCGTCCGCCAGCTTCTGCGTTCGCGTGTATCGGTGTGGCTGGAAGAGCACGACGAGACGCCGGCCCCATCGGGACGACGCCGCTGCGAGCGTCGTCGCGACCTCTGTCGGATGGTGCCCATAGTCATCCAGTACAAGCACATGGTCCGCCTCCCCCTTGATCTCAAAACGCCTGGAGATGCCTTCGAACTTCCTGAGTCCCCTCTCGATGTCGTCGAACGCCACCCCGAGCTCGAGGCCGACGGCGACGGCCGAGAGGGAGTTGTACACGTTGTGAAGACCCGGCATCCTGAGCTGCATCCTGCCGAGCTCCCGCCCGCCGGCGACGACGGTGACACCCGTCAGCTCGCCCGCCGGCTCGATGTCGTGACCCTGAACGTCCGCCTGCGACGTCAGTCCGTACGTGAGGACGCGCCGGTGGATGTCCGGGATGATCGCCTGGATGTTGTGCTGGTCGAGACAGAGCACGGAGCACCCGAAGAAGGGAACGCTGTTCGCGAACTGCGTGAACGCGGCCTTGATCTGGTCGAGACCCGTGTAGTAGTCGAGGTGCTCCTCATCGACCGTCGTGATGACCGCGATGGTCGGCGAGAGCCTGAGGAACGAACCGTCGCTCTCGTCGGCCTCCGCCACGATGTACTCACTCGCTCCGAGCCTCGCTCCCGTGCCCATGGTCTTGACGGTCCCCCCCACGACGACGGTGGGATCGAGTCCGCCCTCGGAGAGCACCGACGCGATGAGCGAGGTCGCCGTCGTCTTCCCGTGCGTTCCCCCGACGGCCACCGAGTACTTCATCCGCATGAGCTCGGCGAGCATTTCGGCGCGGGGGATCACCGGGATCTGCGCTTCGCGGGCCGCGAGAACCTCGGGGTTCGTCACCGGGATCGCGGTCGACGTCACGACCACCTCGGCGCCCGCGACGTTCGAGGCATCGTGCCCCTGGTGGATGCGCCCCCCGAGCTGCTCGAGGCGCTGCGTGATCGCGTTGCGGCGCAGATCGGACCCCGAGACGTCGAAGCCCAGATTGAGCAGGATCTCGGCGATTCCGCCCATGCCGACCCCACCGATCCCGACGAGGTGCACACGGTTGACCCTTCCGAACATCGTGACCATGCGGTCGTGCTCCTCCGGCGCCTTCGTCTCCGGCGCCTCGTCCTCATCTCGTCCCCGCGGCGCTCCCCTCGATCCCGTCGCCGCGGTCTTGCCTACGCGTCTCGCGAACCCCGGGCCAGCGCCAGGACGCTCTCGGCGACACGACGTGCAGCGTCGGGCCGCGCCAGCGTCCTGGCGGCGTGAGCCATGCGTTCCAGACGGCTGCGATCGCGCAGAAGCTCATCTATGCGTCGGGCGAGGCCATCGCCCGTCAACTGCCCATCGGGAATGACGACTGCCGCCCCGGCGGCCTCCACCGCCCTGGCGTTCTTCATCTGATGACCCTCGGTCGCGTGCGGATACGGAACGAGGATCGCCGGACGACCGATGACGGCGGTCTCAGCGAGCGTCGTCGCGCCGGCGCGCGAGACGACGAGGTCGCACGCGGCGTAGGCCTCAGCCACGTCGTCAAAGAAAGCCCTCACGACGGCGCGCGCTCCCGCGGTCCGGCAGCGCTCCGTCACGAGGTCCACATCCTCTCGACCGGTCTGAACGATCATCTCGATCCCGGCACCCGACAGCGTCTCCGCGGCATCGGCGACGGCCAGGCTCATGCTCCTGGCGCCTCGACTCCCCCCGACGAGGAAGAAGACGGGCGCGTCTTTCGACAGTCCGAGGCGCTCGCGCGCCGCAGTCCGGCGCTCCGCCTCCGCGCTCCGATGATCCTCGCCCTGACCGGTGTCGTCGCCCACCCGCGCGAACGCCGCGCGAACCGGATTGCCCGAGAGCTCGATCCGCCGGGCCCGAGGAAGATGGCGGCGGGTCTCCTCGAACGTCGTGTGCACGACGCCGGCCCATCGCGAGAGCACGCGCGTGGCGAGCCCCGGGTACGAGTTCTGCTCCTGAAGCGCGATCGGCACGCGCAGCGCCGCCGCCGCGACGACTGGCGGCAGGCTCGCGAACCCGCCGGTTCCGAGAGCAGCGTCGGGGCGCGACAGCGCGAGCTTCGCGAGCGCGGCCGCGACACCGGCACCCACCGCGAACGGCACGCCGGCGTTGACGAGCCTCCCGCCGCGGATGAAGCCGCGCGAAGGCACCGACGAGAACTCGAACCCTCTTCCTCTCACGACACGCTCCTCGATCGAACCTCTCCGCCCCATGAAGACGATCTCGACCTCGGACTCCAGATTCCGCAGCTGCTCGGCGACGGCGATTCCCGGGTAGATGTGCCCTCCCGTGCCTCCGCCGGCGATCATGATCCTCACGATCGCGCCCTTCGTCTGTTCTCCCTGGCCATCACCGCCGGCGGCCCTTCGAGCACGGTCCGCTTCGACATGTTGAGCAGGATCCCGATCGCCGCCATGTTCACGACGAGAGACGAGCCCCCGTAGCTCAGGAACGGAAGCGGCAGACCCGTCGTCGGGATCGTCCCGGTGACCACACCGATGTTGATAAGCGCGTACATGGCGATCATCAGGGTCAGTCCGGAGGCCAGCAGCATCCCGTAGAGATCCTGCTGGCGTCTCGCGATCCTCAGACCGCGAAGCGTCAGCGCCGTGAAGAGCGCGATGACGAAGAGCGCCCCCACGATCCCGAGTTCCTCACCCCAGATCGAGAAGGCGAAGTCCGTGTGCGAGTCCGGGATGAACGCCCGCTGCAGACTGCCGCCGATGCCGCGGCCTGTCATGCCGCCGGAGCCGAGCGCGATCAGTGACTGGTAGACCTGGTAGGCGACGCCCTGGGTGTCGACGCCCTCCATCGACAGATCGAACATCGACTTCCAGCTGCCGACGCGCGACGAGATGCGCGAGACGTTCGTCAGCGCGAAAGCGCCGAGGGGAACCGCGGCGAGCCCAAGCACCGCCATGTGCCTGAGGCGAACGCCCGCCAGGAAGAACATCACGCCCGACAGGAGCGCGATGCCGAGCGCGCTCCCGTAGTCCTTCTGGAACGTCACCAGAGCGACGACGAACGCGACCACGACGGCCCGAGGCAGGAACCCGCGCGAGAAGTCCGCGAGATCCTCCTGGCGCCTCGCGAACACGTCGGCGAGATAGATGACCAGGACGAGCTTGACGACCTCGTTGGGCTGGATTCCCATGATCGACGAGGTCGAGCCCCGGATGTCCGTGCCGAAAGCGACCGTGGCCAGCAGCAGCATGACCGACAGCAGCATCGCGCGGCGAGCGAATCGCCGGCAGAAACGGTAGTCAACGACCGTGAAGAACCACATCACGAGGCCACCGGCCGCCAGCCTGAGCAGGTACATCCGGAAGAGCGCGTCCGGGCTGCCCATCCGGTCGTGCGCGAAGTACGCGCTTGACGTGTAGACGGTGATCGTGCCGACCAGGATGAGCAGAAGCGCCATCCAGACCAGAGACCTGTCGCACCGGATCGTGCCGTTGAGCATCATCGTCCTCTCGTTCGTTCCGGCGTGTCGCTTGCGAGCGCCTCGACGGCGCGCTTGAAGCTCCGTCCCCTGTCCTCGAAGTCCTCGAACATGTCGAAGCTCGCGCAGGCCGGTGACAGGAGCACGACATCACCACGTTCGGCCAGCTCCCGAGAGAGGCCGACCGCCTCGTCGAGCGTCGCCGCCCGAACCGTCTCCACGGCTCCCGCGAGCGCCGCCTCGAGCTTCCCGGCCGCCTGACCGATGAGCACGGCGACGCGGACGCGCCGCGAAGCCGGCTCCCGGAGAGCCTCGAAGTCTGCCCCCTTCTCCTTGCCGCCGGCGATCCACACGATCGGCGATTCGTAACTTGCGAGGGCGAACCGGACCGAGTCGACGTTCGTCGCCTTCGAATCGTTGATGTAGGTCACGCCGTCGAGTTCGCGCACGAACTCCAGACGGTGCGGGAGCGACCGGAAGCTCCTGAGCACCTCCGCCGCCGCCTCGGGATCGACGCCGACGGACGACGCCGTCGCGAACGCGACCATCGAGTTGAGGAGGTTGTGCGGCCCCGGAAGGCCCAGGTCCTGAGTCGCCACGACCTCCGTTTCCTCTCCCCCGATCCGGGAGATCACGCCGCCGCTTCGCACGAACACGCCTTCATCCAGCTCCCTGTCCATGCTGACGGGGATGACCGTGCCCGCCACTTCGCCGGCCCGCGCGCTCACGACCGGATCGTCAACGTTGAGCACGGCAACGTCCTCGGCCGTCTGGTTCGCGAAGAGCCGCATCTTCGAATCGGTGTAGTCCTCGAAGCTCTTGTATCTGTCGAGATGATCCTCGGTGATGTTGAGCAGAGCGCCGACGAACGGGCGGAAGCTCTCCGCGCCGTCCAGCTGGAAACTCGAGACCTCGGCGACGATGATCGCATCCTGTGGCGCGTGCGCCGCGTCGAGCGAGATGGCGTTGCCGATGTTGCCGCCCACGACCACGGGACGGCCCGTCGTCCGCACGAGTTCTCCCGTCAGCGCGGTCGTCGTCGTTTTCCCGTTCGTTCCCGTGATGGCCACCCAACGTGCGCTCGACATCCGGTACCCCAGTTCCAGTTCCCCGATGGTCTCGATTCCCCGCTCCGTGGCCGCCGTGATGATCGGCGCCTGCGCGGGAACGCCGGGACTCGTGACGATCAGATCGACTCCCTCGAGAAGCGAGAGCGGTTGCTCACCGAGCCAGAGCTCGACCCCACGTGCGAGCCAGGAGGTTGGGTCGAGACCGAGCTCGTCCGCGCTCCTCAGATCGGTCGCGAGCACTCTGGAGCCTCGCTCGAGCAGCAGATCGACCGCCGCGCGCCCGCTCCTGGCCAGACCGACGACCAATGTTCTCGAACCCGCCAAATCGCGCCGTGCCCGTGTCGTCAAGGAGCACCGACCTCCTGTCTTTCCGTCTCTCGTCCCGCGGCCGTCTCGTCCCGCGGCCGCTCTCGCCCCACCAGCCGGTCTTCATGAGAACCACCCCCGAGACCCGCCCGCGCTCTCTCCTCGGGCCCGCGGAGCCGCGAGGCTCCG
>CAZAQL010000114.1:0-8138 GCA_964487295.1 uncultured bacterium
CGGTACCCGAGAGGTTGTGGTGTGTTGCGGAACCTCGGTCATTTGCCTTGCAGACAGCACCGGGGGAGAAGTCTGGAACGAGCCCCATAGTGTCCCGGGTCTTCGATCGGGTCCGTCGATTGGGGACTTCGTCGGAGGAGATGGTGAGCTAGAGATCGCTGTGGTGAGGTGGCGTGACGACCTGTACCTCCGGGAGTGTGTGCAGTTCTTGGACATGGACGGCGCGCAGGTCGACGAGACATGCGCTGGAACGATCGAAGTGCTGAACAGCTTTCGTGAGTCCTCTCCAGCCATCGCCGATCTTGACGGCGACGGTCATGTCGATGCGATCTGGTCCTTCATGGGCTACAGGCAAAGCGCAGGACGGGCCGTGGCGGTCAGCGGACGCACCGGCAGCATTCTGTGGAGCAAGAGCTTCGGGGAGTGGACCGATCCTGCCTCATGGGAGAACCCGCCCCCCAGCGTCCAACTCGCAGACCCTTGTGTCGCCGACGTTGACGACGGTTGGTCTGGGCTTGAGGTGCTCAGTGGCGCTCACGAGCTGTGGTGCATCAACGACCAAGATACGACCGCCAGTCGGTCTGTCTACGGGTTCCTCTCGGGAGTTGCGGCTGCTGACCTTGACGACGATGGGACTCCGGAGGTCGTCGCGGCTACCTACGGTGCTCCTGAGGATCCTACGGAGTGCGCAGGGCACCTGTATGTTCTCCGACGATCAGGTGGAGTCTGGTCGGCGGCAGACTCAATCGCGCTTGACTACGGCTGCACCGGTCAGCCCATTGTGGTCGACCTTGACGGCGATTCGCACTTCGAGATCGTTGTGCCGTCCAGCTGTCCGTCATGGGACGGTGCGTACTGGAGCGACGATTCCCACCTCGACATCGTGACCTACACTCCCGCGGGGGGATTCGAGCCGTACGTCGAACGCCCGCTCTACTTCAAGGGGCGATTGACCTCCACGCCTGCGGCTACTGACTTGGACGGCGATGGTAATCTGGAAATCTGGGTCACTGACGGCCAGGGGTACGTGCACTGCCTGGAGTTCTGGGCCAAGGGGTCAGTCTCCCGATGGTCTGCATACCAGCACGATGCACGCCACACCGGGACCTATGAGACGCCGGTGAGCGGTGCCTATCCTGAGGAGACCGAGGCGTCGTGGTGGGGTGATTACCTCATGACGGGAGATGTTGTGGTGGATGCCACTTCCTCGCTGCGCGTACAACCCGGCACCATGGTCCGAGTCGCTGCGGACGCTGACCGGGAGCATTCAGGCGTTGACACCAGTCGCGTAGAACTCATTGTCCACGGTGGCACACTCACCACGGGAGGCGGCACTCTCGAGCCGGTCGTGTTCGCATCGGCGGGCGGCTCGATGTCACCGTCGGAGGCGGACTGGAGAGGTCTGCGACTTGAGTCTCACTCTATCTCGCACATCTCAAACGCTGTCATCACCGATGCCTACATCGGGGTCGACGCGGCGGACTCACTGGTGCTCGAGATCCATGACTCCACGCTGTCAGAACACCAGCTCTCGGGGATCACCTGCGTTGGTAACGAGCATGAGCAGAGCTCTCTGAGCATTTGCAGGAACACCATCTTCGACGCCGTTGTTGGCATCGATCTTGGTTCATGCGCCGCCATCGTAGACTCCAACACGATCCGGGGCTGCTCCGGCTATGGAATCAGGATCACGGACGACCGCGGTTCGAGGGTCCGAGGCAACGCCGTCCGCGCTCCGGCAAGAAACCAGACCCTCTCTGGGATCTACGTCGATGGATCCCAGGGCGACCTTGTGATTGCTCGCAACACGATCGGCGACGAGTTGCATGGGATTCCTAACAGAGGGGTTCACTACGAGGACTCAGGTCCATCAGATGCCGGTGTGATCAAGAGCAACACCATCACTGCGAGCGCCGAAACCAAAGCCACGGGCATGTACTTCTACGAGGCCAAGCCCGTCGTACGAGCGAACACCCTCACGGGCAAGCAGTTCAGCACGGCCTTCGGGGTCTTCGGGACGTTTGCAGTGAGGCCGAATCTCGGCGAAGCAGTGGACAGCACGTGTGTGAGCTGTGCCGACACAACACTGGCGGGGTGCAACAGGGTGGTCCCTGATGATCCTGCCGACTGGTATGTGTGGTCAACTTGCACTGACACCGTCATGGCTGAGTGCAACTACTGGAATCCGGATCCGGTGTCCGGGAAGTTCTACGGGGGCGTCGCGTGGCGTCCCTATCTCCAGAGTGATCCTGGGAGGGGGCGGGGCATCCCCGAGGTCGATGGAGCTCATGACTCGCCTCGCGAGCTGGTCCTGCTTCCGAACACACCGAACCCGTTCAACCCTGCGACCGAGTTCAGGTTCGGCCTGCCCAGTGACGCGCGCGTGAGGCTCGAGATCTACGACCTGGCAGGGCGGCACGTCCGCACTCTGGTTGACTGCCAGCTCAGCGCTGGGTGGCAGAGCGTGCGCTGGGACGGCAGGAGCGATCGTGGCGAGCGCGTAGCCAGTGGCGTGTACTTCTGTAGGCTGCAGGCCGGGAGTTCTTCGATCCGACACAAAGTGGTAGTATTAAAGTAGGAGGTAGACATGATGAAGCTTGGCATGGGGAAGAAGCTGCCGTGGTTCCTCCTTGCTTCACTCATGGTCACCCTTGCCCCAGTGCCGTCACACGCTGCGAGGGTTAGCATTCCGGCAGCCGACATGGCAGCGATCAGCAATCCAGACAACCCAGCGGACGCCCGTGCCCTCTTGAGGTTCGAGCTGCCCGAGGACCTGAGCGGGGCCACCATCGGGTTCGCCGCAGTGGAGTTCCGCGCTGCAGTCGCGGCGTCCGAGGCCGCCGGTTCGCTTCCGCTTGACGCCTTCCCGATGACTACGGAGTGGAGCGGAGACACGGCTGCGTGGGATGAAGGTTGGGCCACTGCTGGTGGTGACTTCGAGAACTCCTTCCACGCCGTCTGGATGGTCGAACAGGGGCAGGACTCAGTTGTCCGGTTCGATGTCACGGACTTCGTGAGAGGTTGGTCCTCCGGTGCAGTTGGCAACCACGGGATGGTCGTGCTGATGGCTTCCGGAGTACAGGGATCGGTCGTGCCTGTTGAGGGCCCATACGATTGGGGTGCTGCTCCCACGCTTGAGATCTACTACGAGGCGGCCAGACAGCCGTCGGTTGGGGGGCTGCGATGAAACGCGCCTGCGGCGGTGAGTGCTGTGTGCGTGAGCGAGCTGTCGGGCGTGTGGACGGCGGAGGCTCAATCCCGCCGCGGCTGGCTACAGAGGAGTGACACTCATGAGACTGCTAGTGATTACGGCCATTGCATCGCTTCTTGTTGTGCCTACGCCCGGGCTCAGCACCGAGGTGCACTGGACTCCTGCGCACTGGTTGGCGCCTGCTGACCTGACCTCGCTTCGGGGCCATGCAGTGTGTGATCTCGATGGCGACGGGGACTACGACATTGCCGGCGGGTGGATCTTCTGGAATGTTGGGACTCCCCAGTCTCCAGCTTGGGAACTCGACGAGAGCGGCGTGCAGCCACCCATGCCTTGCTCCACGGTGGGCTTCGGCGACATCGATGGCGACGGCGATCCCGACATGGTCGCCGGGTACCAGGGAGACGGCGACCTCCGCCTCGCGCGGAACGTAGGCACTCCACAGTCCTTCGCGTGGCAGTACGAACCTCCTCCTTTCCCGGCCGTGCCAACGGCGTCCGCGTGGCCGCACCTCGCGGACTTCGATGCGGACGGGGACCTGGACATCATGGCGACGCATCTTGGGCAAGGAGCGGCCTATCTTGAGAATGTGGGCACGCCGACAGCCCCAGAGTGGGTGATAGCCGGTAGCCTTGGGTGGGGGATCATCCCCGCAGGGTCGTTCCCATCCATGGCACCCGGTGACCTTGACGGTGACGGCGATCTGGATCTCGTAGGGCAGAGCCATGACACCGAAGTCCAAGCGTGGGAGAACATCGGCACGCCGCAAGAGTTCCTGTTCATCGAGAACCCGTCGCTGCTCATCGGTGTTACCGAACCGCTGAGCGGAAGCAAGGGCGTGGAGCTGCTTGACATCGACGCCGATGGCGATCTCGATCTTCTGATCGCAGGCTGGTCGTGGGAGGGCAACTACCTGTATCTCAACGAGCGGGTCACGTCCGTGGAGGTCACAAGCTGGGGCGTGATCAAGGCGCTGTACCGCTGATGTTGGACCATTAGTGCCCGGCCAGTTGCCCTCGTCGATGAAGACCTCGACAGTGTCGGACAGCACTTCTGGACTTGCGCGTGAGTGAACGCGGGCCCGGCGTCCCCCGGGCTCGCGTCCTACTGCTCGTGGTGTTGCTGAAGCGGCGACGCCGGGGCTACCGGTAGTAGGCCTTGATCATTCCCCACGTCCGATCGGACACGGGGCTCTGCAGATCGAAGTCGAGCTCGTAGAACGTGTCCGTGTCGAGCCCTCCGTTCCACAGTCTTCCGTCGATGTACTGGATTCCCCAGGGATGAGCGCTCGGCGCCGTACACGAATCGAGCACGTTGCCCTCGGTGTCCAGCTGGTAGATCATCTCCGTGTTGAAGTCCGCCATGTATGAGGGTCCCCTCGACGAAGTCGAGCCCGGAAGGTCCCGACCCGGGTGTCGGTATCTGTCGCAGGACGGTGCATGTCACCGGGTCCATTCGGTAGAGCGTGTTGGGATCGTTGCCCGGACCTGGGGGGCCAAGATGACTGACCCAGAGGGCAGAGCCATCCCGTGCGACCACGGTCGCCCTCTCACCCACCGACGGGCACTCCGCCAGAACAGGGCATTCCGAGCGTGAAGGTGAGGATCCCGACGTAGGCGGTCCACCGGCGATCTGGATCGCCGCCGCGGTGCCGAATGAGAGAAGAGCAACGAGTGCACAGAACGCGACCGCCAACGACATGCCACTCCATGATCCGATGCGTGGTCCGATCATGATCCGACTCCTCTCCGAGCTACGTGCCGCCCAGCGAGTCGCGTGTCTGCCGCCTCGCCGCTACGCCGCGGCCGCCAGCTTCTTCTCGAGGATTGCGATGTGCTTGTCGATAATCTCCGGGCCGGCGATGTCCCCGTGGCCGGGAACGACCTTCTCGATCTCGAGCTTCTGGAGCTTCTCGAGACCCGCGATCCACTGCTGCCAGTCCTTGAGGTCGCCGAAGATGGTGACCGGCCCCGCCTTCGTGTTGATCGCGTCGCCCGCGAAGAGAACCTTCGACCGCGGGTGGTAGACCACGAGCTCCGACCGCGTGTGGCCGGGGAGGTGCATGATCGCGACCTCCTCGCCGTTGATGGCGAGCGAGAGCTCCTCGGCGACGTGTCGGTGCGGCGCCACCGGATGGACGTTGCCGACGGTCGTGCGAAACGTGCGGCGCGGCCATCTGCGCGAAGTCCCAGATCGCCCGTGCCAGCGGCTGCTCTTGCTTCCTGCATCGGATCCTTATCATCGCCATGGCGCGGCACGACTTGACAAAATGGCCGGTGTGTGGTATGATGCATCTGCGTTTCCGCGGTCTCATTAGCCGCCTTGAGACTCGTGTCGGGTGAGTTCTCTTGACTGAGGAGGAGTGGCCATGAGTCGACTGATCGGATTGACGCTGCTCGGGATGGTCCTGCTGCTTGCCACCGCCACTCCGGTCCTTGGCACGATCTACTGGACCCCGGCGCACGAGTTGGCGCCGCAGGGATGGAGCAGTCAGATGACGGCCGGCGACCTGGACGGCGACGGGGATATCGACATTTCGATGCTCCGCGACACACCTCACCACTTCTGGAACATCGGCACGTCTTCCGCGCCGTCGTGGGAGCTCGACATCACGCAGTATGGCGACGTGCCGTCATGCGTTGGGAGGGGCGGAGATCTCGGAGACCTGGATGGAGACGGGGACTTGGATCTTGTGGTGACGTGTTGGTATGACGAGTTCGTGCGATTCTACTGGAATGTTGGCGCCCCCACGGCACCCGTTTGGGAGGAGGACCTCTCAGTGTTCGCCGGCGTCCCGAAGTACGTCGGTGAGTACTTCCCCCGGCTGGCTGACATGGATGCGGATGGCGATCTTGATCTGATGCTCGGTGCGTGGAGTGGCAGGGTGATGTACTCTGAGAACGTGGGGAACATGACATCACCAAGCTACGCGTATGTCGACTGGGTCGAGAATCTCGACCACGAAGGGAATGGGACATGCACCATTGCGCTCGGAGACATGGAGCAGGATGGTGATCTGGATCTTGTGCGCGTTTCGCACGAGGGGCAACCGGAGTGCTTCGAGAACGTCGGGACAGCGATGAGCTTTGAGTTCGAGGAGAACCCCGCGATGCTAGATGGGGTTTGGATTCCACCTTCTGGCTACGGCAAGGGTGTCGAGCTGTCCGATCTTGATGGCGACTCGGATGTGGACTTGCTGATCGCGATTGGCTACGGCACCAACTTGCTCTTCGTGAATCAGGGCGAGGACTACACGCCCGTTGAGAACACAAGCTGGGGCGTGATCAAGGCAATGTACAGAGCCCAGGAGTAGCTTCCGCGGTGATGCTCCAGCGGGTGTCAGCCCTCCCCGCGCCCTCCGGCTAACATCCGGCCGGATTCCGCAGCCTGATCCGTCCGCGTCGCCCCAAGTGTCTCGAATGAGGAGGTGTCGAATGCCATGTAGCCGTCGTTGCCCCTCCGGGTGGGGGGCCAGCGCACGCCGTACCTCATCTGCAGCCTTCGCCTTCTCCATCCTGCTACTTTCCACTCTGTTCAGCTCGCATACCTTCGCCGAGTTCCCTGATGGCTGGGTCTCCTTCGACGGGATGACCGCAGAGCCCGAGTCGCCCTGTGTTGAGCTCGTCTCGCAATCGAGTTCAGAGATTGTTCTCCGAGTAACTACCTCCGGCGTACTCTCGGAATCCGTGAACGTTGAGGGCGATGACTACGTGCAGCTTGCCTGCCCCGGATACTTCCATACCCTCGTTGAGAGAAGTCCCCAGCTGCCTGCGATTCGGTTGCTCCTGGCGGTCCCGAGCGGCTGCACGGCGTCCGTTGCCGCGTCGGCATCGGATACGTTGCTCTTCAGCGACTGCGTTGTCTACCCGGTCGAGGAGGTCGTGACTTGCTACACAGGTGAGGGGTGGACGTACTTGGATACCCGGTTCGCCAAGGACGCCGCAGCTTACTCAAGGAGCGGATGCTATCCAGCGGTTCAGGCTTGCGTTGACACTGTGGCCAGCTTCCGGGGACAAGGCGTGCTTCCTGTTGTCGTCTACCCCCTGCGCTTCGACCCGGCATCGGAGACCGTGGCGGTCTGTCCGGATCTGCTCATTACGATCCAACTCACGGGTGGTAGCGGCACCTTCGCCGAGAGCATTGGCCCGTTCGACGGGATTGCGGAGCGCACGCTGCTGGGCTATGCGGGCGACGGCCACGTAGCCCTGCGCGGTGCCGGTGATCCGGGGCAATGGGGCGTGTGCCGCGATGTTGGAGCTTGCACCAGCCTGGGGGTGGACTACCTGATGATCGTGGAGGGATCTCTCATGGGGTGTCCGGCGTTGGGTCGGCTGGCCGCGCACCGAGCAAGCTACAACGGGTTCAATGTGGCAATCGTGCAGGACACTACAGTTGTCCAGAACGCGAATGCGCAGGAGATCAGCCCCGCTGCTGTGAAGCAGTTCATCAGCGATGTCTACGATGCTGCAGGAGCAGGTCACATCCCGGATGGCAGGATCGGCTACGTGCTATTGGTTGGTGATGCGCGAGACAAGAGCTGCGGAGGCCCCAACATCCTCATCCCTGCTTACGAAGGGCCTGACGACAGTACCACCGATCATTGGTATGCGTGCGTCGATGGAAGCGACTGGCTTCCGGATCTCATGATCGGCCGCCTCTGTGCCAGTGACACAACGGAGCTTCGGCGCGAGGTTCAGAAGTTCGTGATGTACGAGGCGCAGGCGGATTCCTCCGACCCGTGGAGAACAGAGATACTGCTCACGAGCGGATTCTGCGCGTCAAACGAACTCTCTCTTGCGGATTCGATGTGCGGGGTGTTCGTGACCCGCCCCCGTTGGTAGTGCCACATCTAGAGACAGAGTGCCGCTGCTGGGCCCTTGCCCCCAACCCTGGTCCAGACCTAGCGACATTTTGCAGCCCCTGCCGG
>CAZAQL010000115.1:0-7791 GCA_964487295.1 uncultured bacterium
CCGCCCGCTCGCGTGAGTCTGGCCAGGCCGGCCCCGAACCCGGTTGCCGGAGGAACGACGACGCTCGCCTTCTCGCTGCCTGAGCGGACGCGCGTCGGGCTTAACGTGTACGACGTACGGGGACGGCTCGTCGCGAGGCTTGTCGACGGCGACTGCGACTCCGGAGTCCACGAGATCCGCTGGGACGGTCGCGACGACCGGGGCGAGCTGCTGCCGGCCGGCGTCTATTTCGCGCGTCTCAGCGCGGCGGGAGAGACGGCGCAGCGGAAGCTCGTGATCCTGAGGTAGCGCGCTCGGCGTGGCGGACCCTTGGCGTGGCGGGCTCTCGGTTTCGCGGACCCTTGGCGTGGCGGGCTCTCGGTTTCGCGGACCCTTGGCGTGGCGGACTCTCAGCGTGCGGACGCGCCGTTCATTGAGAGTTCCGCGGAGACCGCTCCATCGATATCACAGAGAAGGCCCCGCCGCATGCCGCGGCGGGGCCTTCGTCGTCTACGTTCCCGCGTTCGCCCGCGGGACGCGTTCTCGGCGCGGGCACAGGCGCCGTCTCCGGTTCGACCGGAGAGCGGCGAAGCGCGCTAGAACCCGCTCGTCGGCCTCGGCGACTCGGCCGTCTCATGACGAGCCGGACCCGGAAGCGGTACGCCGGTGAAGTACGAGATGATCCTCGGGAGCAGCTCGCTCATCTCGTCCGTCCCGTACGGGTAGTAGTACTGATGCTCGAGCGGCTGTCCGGACATGACGACCCATCCGCCACCGAGGCTGTACTCGATGAGCGTCGGGTTCTGGTAGTCGTCGACGCAGTAGACCGTCGTCCCGTCCGGCAGGTTGCTGAAGCTCTCGTGACTCGCGTAGTTGTGGTCCATCGTCGTGGGCAGACCGGCAACGAGCGGGAGCTCCGGGTTCGGAATGTAGTTGTAGTAGACGTACTCGTAGTAGTAGCCGACGCTGCCGGGCAGCGTGATACCGGCGGTGGACATCGAGCCGTAGTTCCAGCCGTTGTCGCAAGCCTCCCACAGCAGCGATCCGCCCATGTACACGAAGTTGTTGAAGCGGGCCTGGTTCGCGGCGTAGTTGTCGTAGAACGTCTGGCCCTGGTCGTTGCAGATGATGACGAGGTCCTCTCCTGGAGTCAGCGACTCGGTCGCCATCTGGCTCGAAGCGACGATCTCGTACGTGTTCGGACCGGTCCCCTCGGTGAACCCGAGGCTCTCGATGACCTCGACCGTCGAGTCGAGACCCCACGGCAGGTTGTCGCGGAAGAGCTTGATGTGTGTCGCGGTGCCGGCGCCGCCGCCCACGTTGACGTTGTGCGTCACCGCGTTCAGGAGGCCGTCGGTGTCCCGGCACTGCAGGGTCACCGTGTAGGCGCCGCCCGAGGCGTACGCGTGCGTGGCCGTCGCGGTCGTCGTCCACGAGGTATCCCAGGTCCCGTCGCTGTTCCAGTCCCACCGGAACTCGAGATCGCCGATGGCGTCGTTGTCATCCGTCGTCATCGACGCATCGAAATCGAAGTCCGTGCCGATGATCCCGGCCGGCGGAGCGATCGTGAAGTCGCAATCCGGGGCCAGGAGGTCGTTCATCTGCGTGATGACGCCCGATTCCTGAACGAGGTCATAGGCGAGATCGACGTCGGCGTTGAGCCAGTCCCAGAAGAACGGCCCGCTCTGCGTGTTCATGCCGAGAAGGTCGAGGTAGAACGCCAGGTTCTCCATGATCTGCGCGATGCCCTCGATGTATGTCTCGGAGGCGCCGGCCGCGTCGCCGCCGTGGATCCAGTCGGCCATGTCAGCGGCCTCGCTGCCGATCAAGGCGCAGAAGTGTGAGATGAACACCTCGGTCCGCCCCTGCCGCATGTCGAGCAGGAGCTCGTTGGCGTAGAGCGAGGGCACCGAGAGACCCGCCGAGAGTGCCGAAGCGTCCGCGTCGGGCTCGTAGCCGATGATGAGCTCGGCCAGGTAGAGCGCGCCCTGTGCCGTGTTGAGCGCCGTGGCGCGTCCGATCGGGTCGCTCCACTCGTCGGTCTTCGTGAAGTCGTCGCCCTTGCGAAACGCGATGGAGAACGTGCCGTCGCCCAGGGTGTAGGCGGTCTCCTGCTCGGTCGTCGTGATCACCGGAGGCCATCCCCAGGCGTAGCCGGGGCCGTCGTCACGGTCGACGGTCGCGGCGTCGACCAGGACGCCATCGCCGTCGTAGACGCCGGCCACGTACCAGATCTCGCGGTCGCTCACGAAAGTGACGTCCGCGCCCGTCGCGTCCTCGATGTGCGGCGGTGAGGCGGTGGGGCGTGAGGCCGCGCCGAGCGACGTGAATGCCGCCTCAGCGGCCTCGAGCGCCAGCTGGTAGGCCGTGGCGTTCGCCGCAACGTCGAGCGCGTCCGTGGCGTCATCGGCGTGCGCCGTCTCGAGGTTGTCCACCAGATCGGCGTACGGCGCCGTCGCGGCCACGGCCGAGTGGAACGCGCTGCGCTGGGAATGACCCGTGTAGATCAGGTGAGGAACGCCAACGGCGAGCGCCTTCGCGGTCGTCGCCACGCTCGCCGTCGCGCTTCGCGCTCCGGGATCGTAGAGGCCGACGAGAACGATGTCGCCGCCGTTCCTTGTTACGACGAGGAACCACTGGTAGGTGTCGGAGTCGACCATATCCACGGTGAAGGAGCCATCCGATGCGACGTCCGCCTGCGCGACGGCCGATACGACCCGGAGGTCCGACTCATCCACGGTCGACCCGCCCTGGGGCAGTTCCACCGTGCCGCTCACCGTGACCGTCGGCAACTGGGTCTGACCGTTGTTGCCGTCATCGCCGTCGTCATCGCCCGGTCCGGACGTTGTGCTGCACGAGACGAGCGCCAGCGCGGCGAGGAGCGCCACGACCATCATCCACCGCTTCCCAATCATCCTGTTCCTCCTTCAGGTGTACCGCTCCCGGGGTCTCCGGAGCGCGTGCCCATGCGCCGGACATGTGTGCGTCAGCATCCACTGTGGAGCAAGAAGGGTGCCGCAGAGGTGCGGTTCCCGAGCATGATCGTGTGGCGGCGGTGCATTCTTGTGAAGGGCTCAGTCGGTGAGGACGCTTCGCCAGCTCGCGAGGCCCGCTCTCGCTACGCCGTCACCGTCGTAGAGTCCGCAGTCGCGCCAGATGCGCGTGGTCGCGGCATCCGGCGCATACTGGAAGTCCGACTCCCACAGGTCGTCGAAGTCGCGGGTGAGGAACCAGCACACGAACGAGGCGGAGAGTTCGTCGCAGTCCTCGAGCAAACGAGTCACGTACTCGTCCTGCGCGCCCTCATCGGCCGGGATGTACTCCGGGTAGGGCAGCTCGATCGGCTCAGCGGGCCAGGCGGTCTCGGCGATGCCGAAGAGCTTGCCGGGCGCCAGATTCGCGATCTCGCTGAAGTAGTCGTCCTCGAGGGCGAGCGGCTCGCCGTCGAGGCGTATGAACGGATACCCGCTGACCGCGACGGCGTCGCTGACGAACAGGAGCTGCGAGACCGGGACGATCTGCGACGCCGGGTCCTGGTGATAGACGTCGGCCTGGATGGTGACGAACACGGGGAGGAAGGGATGCTCGTCCTTGAGCGTATCGTAGACGGCCTGGGTGAGCGTCCTGAACCCGTCCCAGAGCTGCGGCGAGAGGTCGGCCAGCATGTTGGCCTCGATGGCGTACGCGAAGAAGTCGGGATCGAACCGGTCGATCATGTTGAGGCAGTGGTTGCCGAAGGCCTCGATGACGTCCGGGTCATCGAACTCGTACGAGTTCCAGGGAGCGGGGAGCGGCTCGTTGACGTCGTTGCTCCGGTAGCCGGCGAGTCCGGTGCGGTCTCCGGAGATCGGGGTGACGGCGACGTAGACCGTGTGGCCGATGGGCACGTTGGACGCCTGGAAGTCGAGCCAGCTCTCGTAGGAGGCGGGATACGGGTCGCCGTCGAGAGCCTCCTGCCAGGGAATGCCGCCGTCCTCGTGGATGACGGCGAGGTCCGCATCGACGGCGATGACGTCCCAGGCGTCGAGGACGGCCTGCGTGGAGTTGGCGTGCGGGAACGGCGTGAAGCCCATCACGAACGTGCGCCCCGACGCGCCGGCCCCGACGATCTCGCCGCAGGACGCCAGCAACACGGCTCCTGCGAGGAGCAGGGCGAGCGAGACGACTCTTGTGACTCCGGGTACCACCGCTGTCTCCTTGCCCGAGACCCCGTCGAACGGTAGACTCATTCTCCATGAGTTGTCGAAGGAACGCAAGCCTGCTCGCGATCTCCGCGCTTCTCGCGCTTGCCACGCTGGCCGCGACATGGACCGAACGCGCGGCGTGCGACGGGCGTTCCGCGCGCGTCATCGGCGTCGGCGGTAGGTCAAACTCACGGCGGCATCCCCGATATCCGTGGATCGACGGCGATTTCGACGACAGTGTCGCGTCTCGGCTGCGCACGCCGCTGAGCTGCAGGCGGCTCGTGCTGGAGGATGGGAGCTTCGGGGCGTGGCTGCGCGGCCTGCCGCTGGAGCCGGGCCGCGGCGTCATCAACTTGTTCGACGGTTCGAAGGCGCCCTCGCAGCACAACCACGTGGCTGTGCTCGCCGTCGACGTCGGGGACAGGGACCTTCAGCAGTGCGCCGACGCCGTGATACGGCTGCGCGCCGAGTATCTGAGGACGGCCGGGCGCGAGCAGGAGATCGCCTTCAGGTTCACCAGCGGAGACCTCGCGCGATGGTCTGACTGGCGCGACGGCATGAGGCCGACCGTCAGCGGGAACAGCGTCACGTGGTCGCGCCGGGCCGAACCTGATCGGGGCTACGCATCGTTCAGGGAGTACCTCGACACCGTGTTCATGTACGCGGGAACGCACTCGCTCGAGCGGGAGCTTCTGGCGGTCGAGGACCCGACGACGGTCGAGCCGGGGGACGTCTTCGTCGTGGGAGGATTCCCCGGGCATGCGATGCTCGTCGTCGATGTGGTAGAGAACGCCCGCGGCGAGCGGCAGTTCATGCTCGCGCAGGGGCTGCTGCCGGCCCGCGATATCCACATCGTCCACGACGGCGGCTTCATCAAGCAGTACTGGCATCCGGCCAGACGGAGCGGGCGCTTCTACGCCGGCGGCTGGCCGTTCGAGTTCAGCGATCTGAGGCGATTCGCCGAGTGAGCGAGCCGGCGCGCAGCTTCCGGGCGCCTCGGTTCTCGAGTCACGGAGAGTGTATGACGAAGCAGTCCGACAAGCGGGTGCTCGTGCTTTTCTGCGGCGGGACCCTGGTCATGGAGAAGGACGAGCGGGGCAGCCTCGTGACGCCCCAGCTCGACCGGGCCATCGAGAACCTGCTGACCATGGAGACGCGCCTGGGCGAGCTGGCCGAGCTCGAGGTGGCGCACGTCGACAACATCGACAGCACGAACATCCGCCCCGCCCACTGGGACCGCGTCGCGGAGCTCGTTGGGGAGAAGTACGGGCAGTACGACGGGTTCGTGATCACGCACGGCACCGATACGATGGCCTACACCGCGAGCGCGCTCACGTTCGTGCTGGGCGGCCTCGGCAAGCCGGTGGTCCTCACGGGCTCGCAGATCCCGGGTTCGCAGATCGAGTCCGATGCGCGTCGCAACTTCGTCAACGCCGTTCGCGTTGCGACGATGGACCTCTCCGGTGTGATGGTCATGTTCGACCGGAAGCTCCTTCTGGGAGCTCGTGCAACGAAGGTCTCGGAGTCGAGGCTGGATGCGTTCGACGGCGTCAACGGCGGGCTCATCGGCGAGGTCCGCGTCGACCTCAGGCTCACCGACGAGGCGAAGCCGCGTCACGGTCGCCCGCTCGACCTGCGTCCGGGGTTCGAGGAGAGCGTCGTCATCGTCACGCTCGCGCCCGGCATGCCGCTCCACGTGCTCGAGGGGCTCGTCGATTGCGGGGTCAAGGGACTGGTGCTCCGCGGGTTCGGCACCGGCAACGTCGCCTACGAGCACCACGCAGCCGTCGAGCGCGCCTGCAGCATGGGACTGCCGGTGGTCGTGACGACGCAGGGGCTTCAGGCCGCCACGATGATGCACAAGTACGATCTCGGTCGCCGGCTGCTCGACATCGGCGCCATCCAGGGGTACGACATGGGCACGGAGTGCATCGTCACGAAGCTGATGTGGGCGCTCCGTCGTGCCGACGGCGTGGACGCCGTGCGCGAACTCATGCATACGGACTGCTGCGGTGAGATCCGGATGCCATCGGGGGAGCCGGAGGCCTAGGTTCCCCACGCCCTCCTGAACACCACGAACCGCACGAGCAGCCACACCGCCATCGCGCCCAGTGTGACGAACCAGATGGGCCACGGGTTGGCGCGGAAGACGTAGAGCAGCGGGATGACCGTGCTCGTCCACAGGCCTCCGCCCATGAACGGCTCGTGCAGCAGCTGCTTGTATCCGAAGGCGTCGGGCGCGCGCGTCTCGAGGTTCGGGTCCGCCACGCGCAGGAGCAGGATGCCCGTGGCCGTCACCCCCGTCGACTGACCGAACTCCGCGATGCTGCGCTCGAACCAGGCGTCCGGCAGCATCCTCCGCGCGAGCCACACCACGCACCAGACGTTCCACCCCAGCCCGACGAGCATGAGCGCCGCGAACGGTACGATGTTGGCGACGATCGCCTCGATGCGCAGCGTCGCGAGCGCCGCGACGATCAGATAGTCGAGCGAGAGGCCCTGGAGCCGCTGCATGAGGCCGCGGTCGATGACGTCGTGCCGGTCGGCCGCGTCGAAGAGCTTCTGTACGATGACGCCACCGAGCATCGCGAGGGGGAACAGGGGGAAGCTCCCGAGGACAGCGTTCCTGGGATTCGAGAGCCAGAGGCCCTCAAGGCCCGCCAGCCCCTTCTGCATCCCGAGTCCGATGAGAATGGCCGTCGCGACGACCGCGAGGTGGACCGTGAGCGTCTCGACGGACTCCGTCTGGAACGTCAGAAACCCCGCGGGCCTGCGCTCAGCCTTCGGCACCACGCCGTCGCCGAACGCCGCGTCCGGACCCGCGCTCGACGTGCGGCAGTGCCGCCGCCGGGTCGCCCAGTTGATGAGCGCCATGCCGATGACGACGCCGCTGACGACCCCGACCGTCGCCGAGCCCAGTGCCAGGTCGGCCCCCTGAGCCCATCCCTTCTCGGCGAAGACGGGAGCGAGTCCGGCCGCGGTCCCGTGGCCGCCCTCGAATCCGACGGGGATGATGGCGCCGAACATCGGCGGGATGTCGAAGAAGCGCGTGAGGATGAGGAGCGTCACGCCGAGTCCGACGGCGTACTGGCCCCACGCGACGACCTGTCCGTACGCGAGCTGCGGGCCGGCGATATCCCAGACCTTGCGCAGCGGCGGGATGACGGCGCCCAGGAAGAGCGTCGCGAAGACGATGTTGATGAGGAATCCGGGCAGCCTGCTCCAGCCCGTTGTCGCGTCGGCGATGACGGAGGCATCGGGCAGGGTCCGCTGGAGGACCTGCACGAGGATGAGTCCGACGACGCCGCCGATGACCGACGCGGGGAGAAGCAGCCGCTGGCACCACCGCACGCGGAAGCGGATGAACTGCCCGGCGAGGAGAAGGAGACTCAGCAGACAGAAGGAGAGGACGATGCGCTCCACGCGTGGCTCCTTTCGCTACGGGGCGCTCTCACGAGCTCCGTCCGGCGGCGCTGCAGCTCGCGAGCGGGGCCGGCCGTGCGTCCCGGTTCGGGTCCGTCAGCGGATCAGCGTGAGCTTCCGGACGGCGCGCTCGCCCGCGTACTCGAACACGCAGAGGTAGACGCCGGACGAGACACCCTCTCCGAACGCGTCCTTCCCGTCCCAC
>CAZAQL010000116.1:0-7722 GCA_964487295.1 uncultured bacterium
GGGAGCATCAAGGCGATGTACCGGTGATGCGATGCGTCGCCGTCGCGTCCGACTTCCTTCCGGCGGCCGAGCTGGCCTCCGTCATCGACGACTACGCGCCCGCGCTCTCGAGCGCGGGCGTGTCGCTTGTGGCGGATCGGAGGAACTCGGCCACAGAGTCCGCCCGACCTGGAGAGAACCTGTCCATGATCTTCGTCATGACCGGCGGGACGGAGCGCGCCGTGCTGCAGATCGTGGGTCTGTCGCGCGGACCGTCGGACGAGGCGAGACGAGATGGGGTGAACGACGCGGGCGAGACCCGCGTCCGCGGAGGGGAGTGCGTCACGCTCATCGCACACCCCGAGCGCAACTCGCTCCCCGCCGCGCTCGAGGTGCTCGCGAGGCTCCAGCAGGATGGAGTTCCCGGCCGAATCGTGTTCCTTGATGGTCCGGACGATGCGGAGGGCGTTGACAGACTGCGCGACGCGGTTTGTTCACGCCGAGGACTGAGTTCCCGGGAGACGGCCTCCGCCGCGGGCGACGCGCCGGGTCGCGTTGCGAGGAGCAGGACGTCTCTGGGCGTCAGGACGCACGCGGGCAGCGCGGGCGGGCACCGCCCGAAGCCTGAGGGGCGGCCGCTCGACGGGCGGCGCATCGGGCTCGTCGGAGCGCCGTCGGACTGGCTCGTGGCGAGCAGTCCGGAGCCTGAGGTCGTCCGCGAGGTCTGGGGGGCGAGCATCGTCCGGATCCCGCTCGACGAGGTGGTGCGGCGGATCGACCTCGATACGGGAGAGGCGAGCGTCTTCGGCGAGTCGTTCGGGAGCGGCGCGGCGGCATGCCGCGAGCCCTCGGCGGCCGACCTCGAGGCCTCGGGCCGGGTGTACGCGGCCCTCCGCGACATCGTGGACGAGCACCGCCTTGATGCCGTGACGTTGCGCTGCTTCGACCTCGTGACCGACCTGGGGGCGACGGGGTGTCTTGGGCTCTCGCGCCTGACGGACGAGGGCGTGATCGCCGGCTGCGAGGGCGATCTCGTGAGCGCGCTCGGTCTCCTCTGGGCGCGCGAGACGACCGGCGAGGTCCCGTGGATGGCGAACCCCGCGCGCGTCGATGTCGAGACGAACACGCTCACCCTCGCGCACTGCACGGTGCCGGTCGGACTCGTCCGATCGTACGAGCTTCGGTCGCACTTCGAGTCGGGGCGCGGCGCCGCGATCGCCGGGAGGCTCGACGACGGGCTCGTGACGCTCCTGAGGATCGGCGGGAGACGCCTCGAGGTGATCTGGCTTGCGCGAGGGGAGATCGTCGCCTCCGGCGACGACGAGGGGTTGTGCCGCACACAGGTGGACGTGCGGCTCGCGGACGAGGGTGCCGTCGCACAGCTGCTCGCGCGACCGCTGGGCAACCACGTCGTGATGGTGCGCGGGCATCACGCGATCTGAACGTTGCGATGGTCCGGGGGAGGACACGAGACCAGACGCCGGGCTATTGTGGTTGATGCCACGAATCTGAAGGGGACTTGGGATGATGAGACTCGTCTTGGCCGCACTGCTGACCGTCGCTGCAGCCGTCTGCTCTGCCGACGTCATCCACGTCAGCCCGGACCAGACCGGGACGAACGGCAACATCTCCGCCGATCCTCTGTTCTGCGATGTCGCCGCGCACGACCTTCGTGTCGACGCGGCCTCGCCGAACCTGCCCGGCAATCCGGCGAACACGTGTGGGACGCTCATCGGGTGTTTCGGTCAGGGATGCGATTCCCCGGTGGAGGCGCGGTCGTGGGGCCGGATCAAGGCGATCTACCGTGAAGTTCCGCGGTCGTGAGGCCTCTCAGCGCACGTACAGCGACTTGAGCCGTCCCCAGGAGAGCTCGTGGACGGGCGAGTCGCAATGGGGTTCGAGCCGACGGTGCGATGACGCGCGTCGAGGGAGGTTTGCGATCGACACTCTGCTTGCTCTGTTGCGGGCGACCATCGTCAACACGGCCGTACAGCTGGTGGGCGTTCTCGGAGTGTTCCTCGTCTTCGGGGCGGCGCTCCACCTGCTCGAACGGTGGACGACGCGTCTGTTCACACGGACGTGGGGATGGCGCGGCGTCCTCGTGACGGCGTGGCTCGGGACGCCCGTTCACGAGCTCGGCCACGCTCTCGCGTGCGTGGTCTTCCGACACGAGATCACCGAGCTTGAGCTCTTCCGCCCTGACCCCGCGAGCGGGACACTTGGCCACGTCTCCCACCGCTGGAACACCTCGAGCCTCTACCAGAACATCGGGAACCTGTTCATCGGGATCGCGCCGCTTCTGGCCGGCAGCCTCGCGCTCTACGTGCTCCTGCGCCTCCTCGTGCCGAACGGCGTGGACGTGCTCGCGGAGGTGACCTCGCGAGCGTGGCAGCTCGGGCGTGGCGCGCCCGTGCTCTCGCAGCTTGCGGCCGCGGGAGAGGCGGGGCTGGGCGCGCTCACGAGGCTGCTGACGCCGGCGAACCTGCGCGCCTGGCAGTTCTGGGTGTTCCTCTACGCGGCGCTCTGCATCGCGTCGCACATCGCGCCGAGCCCGTCGGACCTCAGGAGCGTCGGGAAGGGTCTCGCCGTGCTCGTCGCGCTTCTGCTCATCGCCAACGCGACCGCCGCGGTCCTCGGCGCGGACCTGACCTCCCACGTACTCGGCACGACGCGCTATCTTGGGTGGCTGGTCGCGCTCTTCATGCTGGCTGTCGTGCTGTCGACGCTCAACTTCGTCGCCACCTATATCGTGCTCTCGCTCTTCAGGCTCGTCAGCGGGCGAGGGCTCCTGAGCCCGGTGGGGTAGAGAAGAACCACGCCCGCCCGCGCGTCCAGCGGGGCGGCCACGCCGGACGGTGTTTCCATCACAGGGGGTCCCATGAAGAAGCTCGCCATCGCGTTTCTCGTCGCGGTCGTCCTCGTCGCGACCTTCGCCGGAGCTCGCGCGGATACCGCGCGGGTCGTCGGCTACCTTCCATCCGGTTCGCTCGAGTCGGCTCGCGACGCCGGCGCCGTCTCGGTGATGTTCGATCGCCCGGTCGTGCCCGTCGCGGCGCTTTCGGCCGAACCGGTGACGACCGGACCCTTCACGCTCGATCCTCCCGTCCCGGGCACGTTCCACTACCTTGGGACGAGGAGCGTCGAGTTCCGCCCGTACGAGCCTCTCCCGCGGGCGACCGCGTTCACGGTCCGGGTGCCGCGCGAGCTGCCGACGCTCGACGGATGGGAGCTCGAGGACGACCTGGAGTGGGAGTTCGAGACGCCGCGGCCGCGACTGCTTGCGGTGGCGATGGACGGCATCGGCTCGCGACCGTGGGACGACCCGGCGATCGCCTGGGTGGCGCCGGAATCCGACGTGCTGCTGTGGTTCGACCAGCCCATCGAACTGGCGAGCGTCACCGGGGTGATGGAGCTCGTGCGCGAGTGCGAGATCGGGGCGCTCTCCGAGGACTGCGCCGACGGGGCTACGGAGCCCGAGCCCGTCACCGGCTTCTGGTCGGCGCGGTATGCTACCGAGGAGGAACTGGCGCTCGAGGAGCGCGGGAACATCGACGGGCACGACTGGGTGCGCGCGGTGCGCGTGTATCAGGACAGGCCCGAGGATGGCGCGATGGTCATCCTGAGCCCGCCCGTCGTGCTCGACGAGAGCTGCCGCTACCACCTGACGGTCGGCGCCGGGGTCGAGGGTCGCGACGGTGATCTCGCCTCGGCGGAGTCGTTCGGACTCCCGGTCCTGACACGAGGCGACCTGTGCTTCGCCGGGCTCGGGCAGGCCGCGGTCGACGAGGTCGACGGGCCGTTCTGTCCTGCACCCGCCGACGTTCGGGGCAACGGTCCACTCAACCCCGACCACGGGTTCACGATGCTCTTCTCGAACCCCGTGAACCGCCGCGAGCTCGCCGGCGCGCTCGCGTTCGAGCCCGAGCTCGGGATGCCGGACGACATCGACGCCTACGACACACCGCTCGCCAGGTTCTGGGTCGATCTCGAGCCGGACACCCAGTACCGCGTCGCCGTCCGCGAGACGCTCTCCGACGTGTACGGCAACGCGCTCGGTTCGCCGGTCTCATTCGCCTTCAGGACGGGGGACTACTCACAGAGCGTCCGGGTCGAGACCGGCTACCGCGTCGTCGAGCGACTCGGGCGGCACGCCATCCCGCTGACCCTCAGGAACCCCGAGCCGATGCGCCTCAGGATGGCGCGGATCGGTCCGGCCGACATCGTGGACGTCTGCGCGCGGGAGGAGCTCTGGTCATCGCGGAAGCAGGCGCGAGGGGGCGACGCGCTCCGCTTCACGGTCGACGGCCCGTTCACCCCCGAGATCGAGAGGAACAAGAGCGAGGTCGTGTGGCTCGACCTCGATGAGGCGCTCGGAAGCTCTGCGTCCGGCATCGTCTTCGTGGAGCTCGCGGTCGGGCGAGGGAACGAGACGTCCTACCGGAAGGCCGTCGTCCAGGTCACCGACCTCGGCCTGACCTGCAAGGTCGCGCCGGAGCGCACGCTCGTGTGGGTGTCGAGTCTGGACTCCGGCGAGCCGCTTGAGGGCGTGACGATCGATCTTCGCGACAACGACGACACGGTGCTCTGGCGCGGCAGGACGCGCGGTGACGGCACGGTCGAGGGACCGGGCTGGATGGAGCTGGCGGGCGAGCGCGAGGACTCGTTCGACCGCGACGATCTCTGGATCGTCGCGCACAAGGGCGTCGAGACGGCGTTCGTGGCGCCGAGCTATGCGTTCAAGGTCCCCACGTTCAGGCTGGGCATATGGTCCGCGTACTCGGTGGAGCCCTCGTCCGTCGAGAGCAGCGTCTTCAGCGACCAGGGCATCTACCGGCCCGGTGACGAGGTGCGTCTGAAGGGCATCGTCCGCGCGCGAAGGCTGGGCGGCGACTGGAGGGTCCCCGAAGGTCTGAGGCTCAGGCTGCGTGTGAAGGACGCGCTGGGGGACCAGGTCATGTCGGACTCGCTCACGGTGGGCGCGTGGGGTTCGTTCGACGCCTCCTTCGATCTGGGCGAGGACGCCTCCCTCGGCCACTACTCCGTCCGTTCCGACACGTTCTCCTCGGAGAAGAGCGAGTGGGTGAGCTGTTCGGACATCTCCGGGAGCTTCCGCGTTGCCGCGTTCCGGCCCGCGGAGTTCGAGGTCGCGGTCACGACGGATGGGGACGAGGCCGTGCGGGGGGACACGTGCGCCGCCACGGTCGCGGGCAGCTACCTGTTCGGCGGGCCGATGGCGGGAGCCCCGCTCTCGTGGCACGCGCACGCCTACTTCACGTTCTTCTCGCCGCCTGGGCTCGACGGGTTCACCTTCGGGCCGCTCGAGCGCCCGCGCGGGCGGCAGGGCCTGGGCCCGGTTGCCCGCGGCGAGACCGACCTGGATGCCGCGGGCCGGGCTGATATCCGCGTCCCGACGGGCGGCACCGCGAACCTCGAACCCGTGAGCCTTGTCATCTCCGCGTCGGCCATGAGTCCGTCAAGACAGGAGGTCGTCGGCGAGGCATCCGTCCTCGTGCATCCGGCGGCGTTCTACGCGGGCGTCCGCCTGAGCTCGACGATCGCGGAGGAGGGCAAGCCGCATGGTTTCGCGGTCGTCGCCGTGCGACCCGACGGCGAGCCGGACCCCGGCCGTGAGCTCAACGTCCGCGTCGTTCAGCGGCAGTGGCACTCGGTCCGGAAGGCCGGCGTCAATGGTCGCTACCGATGGGTGACCGAGACAAAGGACACGCTCATCGATTCGATATCGGTGCGGTCGGCCGAGGAGCCCGTGGAACTCGAGACGGCCCCGCCGAGCGCCGGGTTCTACGTCGTCATCGTCCGGGGTGAGGACGGTCAGGGCAACACCGTGCTGACCGACTGCCCGTTCTACGTCTCGGGCTCCGGGTACGCGGCGTGGGAGCGGCGGGACGACGACACCATCGAGCTCGTGGCGGACGCTGAGCGATACGAGCCGGGGGAGACCGCCCGCATCCTCGTGAAGTCGCCGTACGAGGGAGCTCGCGCGCTCGTTTCGATCGAGCGCGAGCGCGTTCTCCAGTCGTGGACGACGGAGCTCGTCGGGACCGCTCCGGAGATCGAGATCCCGATCGAGGAGGAGTACCTCCCGAACGTGTACGTCTCGGTGATGCTCGTAAGCGGCAGGACGGCCCCGCCCAAGCCGGGCAGCGGACCGACCGATCCCGGGCGACCGGCGCTTAAGATCGGGTACGTCGAGCTCAAGGTCGATCCGTCATCGAAGCGCCTCGCACTCGACGTCGCGACCGACCGCGAGACCTACGAGCCGGGCGAGACGGTGACGGTCGACATCGATGTTAGCGACGCGAACGGGGACGCGGCCGACGCTGAGGTCGTGATCGCCGTCGTGGACGAGGGGGTCCTGAACCTCACCGGACACCGGCTGCCAGACCCGTTCGAGCGGTTCTACCGACGCCGCGCGCTCGCCGTCGACCTGAGGACGCTCTACCAGCAGATCGTCGAGCAGCCGGCGGAGGGCGAGAAGGGCGAGTCGACGAGCGGGGACGGCGGAGGGGCGGTGCCGGGGCTCTCCATCCGGGGCGAGTTCTCGTCCAGCGCGTACTGGAACCCCTCGGTCGAGACCGACCGCCGCGGACACGTGCGCGTAAGCTTCGAGCTCCCGGACAACCTGACGAGCTGGCGCGTGATGGCCGTGGCGCACACCCGCGACGCTGCGTTCGGCCGTGGGGAGTCGAGCTTCCGGACGCGCAAGCCCTTCATGGTGCAGCCGTCACTGCCCCGGTTCGCGCGGCAGGGCGACGAGTTCGAGGCTGGCGTGGTCGCGCACAACCAGTCGGGCGAGGCGGGCGAGGTCGTCATCGAGGCGACGGCGAGGGGACTCGAAATCGCCGGGGTCGCGAAGCGGCAGCTCAGACTCATGCCCGGCGAGAGCCGCGAGGTGACCTTCCCGCTCGTCGCCGATGAGGCCGGCGAGGCGACCGTCGAGTTCCGCGCGCGCCTCGCGACCGACGACGGGCGGTCGATGGGTGACGCTTTCACGCTCGATATCCCGGTCCACCCGCCGCTGGCCTGCGAGACCGTCGCCACGGCGGGCGTGACGGACGGGAGCTCGACCGAGACGCTCGTCGTTCCGGAGGACGCGCTCCCCGGCGCCGGAGGGCTCGCGATCGAGGTCTCCTCGACGGTGCTTCAGGGACTCGAGGAGGGTGTCGAGTACCTGCGCGACTATCCGTACGCGTGCGTGGAGCAGCGGGTATCGTCGGTCCTGCCCTGGATCCTCGGAGCCGACGTCATCGAGGCGTTCGGGTTGTCCGGGATGCCGGAGGGAGAGGCCGAGCGACGCGTGCAGGATAACCTCGACCTCCTCTCCGGCTACCAGCAGCGGGACGGCGGGTTCGCGTACTGGCCGTCCTCCCGGGTCGTGCACCCGTACGCGACGGCCTACGCCGCCTGGGCGATGATCGAGGCGCGCGACGCGGGTTACCGGGTCGACGGGCGCTCGCTGGACGATGCGCTCGAGTACCTCCGTTCGTTCCTCAGGCGGAAGATCGAGCCCGACGACCGCTACGGGATCGGCGGCGCGCACCGCGCGACGGAGGCGTTCGCCGTCTTCGTCCTCGCGCGCGCCGGGACGCCCGAGCCCGAGCAGTTCGAGCGGCTCTACGAGACGCGCTCGGAGCTCCCGGTGTTCGCACGGGCGCTCATGCTGAGGGCGGCGGTCGCGGGGGGCGAGCGTGAGACAGTGGCCGGTGAGCTTCTGCGCGATCTGAA
>CAZAQL010000117.1:0-6980 GCA_964487295.1 uncultured bacterium
GAGAGCCGGGCCATCAGGTTCAGATAGACGCGTGAGGGCTCCTGCTCCCTGGGGGCGCCGATCAGGAACACCAGCCGGACGGGAGCTCCGTCCAGGGCGCCGAAATCCACATCGGCCGCGGTCCGGCCGAAGGCGAACGTCACGTTCCTGACCGCCCCGCTCTTCGCGTGCGGAAAGGCAACGCCGTAGCCGACGCCTGTCGTGACGAGTTCCTCGCGTTCGAGGACATCGCTGAGGAACGCGTCCCGGTCCGTGACGTGAGGCGATCGGGCCAGCAGGCTGACCATGGCCTCGAGCACGTCGCGCTTCGAGCCGAACGGCAGGTCGAGGTCGATGAAGCGCTTGTCGGTGAACGCGCTCAGCTTCATGGGTGCTGCTCCTATCTCTCGCGATACTTGCCCATCGCCATGTACTTCTCGAGCCTTCGCTCCACGAGCTCGCGCGGCGGGACGGACTCGAGCTCCGCCAGGTGTTTCGCGATGGACTCGCCGAGCGTCTTCGCGGCGCGCTCATGATCGCGGTGCGCCCCTCCGATCGGCTCGGGGACGATCTCGTCGATGACGCCCATCTCCATGAGGTCCGAGGCGGTCACCTTCATGGCCTCCGCCGCCTGGGGGGCTTTCGCGGCGTCGCGGTAGAGGATCGTCGCGCATCCCTCCGGCGAGATGACGGAGTAGATCGAGTACTGCATCATGAGCACGCGGTCGCCGACCGCGATGCCCAACGCTCCCCCACTGCCGCCTTCGCCGATGACGACCGCGACGATGGGGACGGGCAATCGCGCCATCTCGAGAAGGTTCGTGGCGATCGCCTCGGCCTGACCGCGCTCCTCAGCCCCGATCCCGGGGTACGCTCCAGGCGTGTCGACGAACGTGATGATCGGACGACGGTAGCGGGCAGCGAGCTCCATCAGCCTGAGCGCCTTGCGGTACCCCTCGGGCTGCGCCATGCCGAAGTTCCGGCGGAGGTTCTCCCTCGTATCGCGCCCCTTCTGATGGCCGATGACGACGACCTTCCTGCCGCCCCAGAAACCGATCCCGCCCACGATGGCGGCGTCATCACCGTACCTGCGATCGCCGTGAAGCTCCATGAAGTCGATGCCCAGGTGTTTCACGTAGTCCAGGGTGTATGGCCGCTTGGGGTGACGGGCCAGCTGTGTGACCTGCCAGCGAGAGAGCTTCCCGTAGATCTCCTGGCGGAGGCCCTCGGCCTTGCTCTCGAGCCGTTTGAGCTCGCGCGCAACGTCGAGGTTCTGGCTGTCGGCGAAGCTGCGGAGCTCGTCGATGCGCTGCTCGAGCTCGACGAGCGGCTTCTCAAACTCCAGCCATCCGACCATCCTCGCCCCCCTCTCGCGTCGGCCGCCGCAGGCGCGAAGCGCGCGGCGACTGCATCAGAAGCTGTCATAAAAGACGAAACCGATGGCCCTGCTGTTCAGTTCAGGCGATCCGCTGGGGCCGACGAGATTCCGGAAATAGAGGTCGATCTCGATCTGGTCGGCGAAGACCCAGCGCAGGCCCACGTTCAGGAATCCGCTCGAGCCCTCGGGCCTGTCCGGATCTCGCTCGAGACCCCACTCGTACTCGACGATCGCGGTGAACTCCTGTGAGAGCCGGGCCGTGGCTCCGACAATGATGTCCGGCTTCGCGCGGTCCTGATCGAGCGTGCGGGAGAGCCCCACGTGAAGCGTGTAGTATTCCGAGAACGGCATCGTCTTCGCCGCGGTCAGGTAGAAGCCGGGTGAGGACTTCTCGTACTCCCCGTCCGCGAGCTGCCGCCCGTATCCGCGCGAATCGTAGCCGATCGACATCGTCGGGATGGCCGTGGCCTCCTCGGCGAAGCGCAGTTTTGCCTCGAACTCGATGCGGTCGTCCCACTCCGGCTCGCCGCTGCCGACGACGTTGCCGGCGCCGTAGGAGATCCCGACGGTCAGAAAATCGGTCACGCCGATGCCGAGCCCCGCGATGACGCCTCCGGCCGGCACGACGCGCATCCCGAGAGAGTAGACGCCCTTCGGCATGCCGTACGCCGTCGGGAAATCGACCAGCCGGACGGGATAGCCCGACTGCGCCCGGCCGGCCGAGGGCACGGCCAACAGGACCACCACGACGAACGCGGCGACCCGGATCCAAGACATCGATCGGCCCTCCAACTGCCCGAAACATCACGAGTTGGGGAGAATATAGCAGCGGCCCAAAAGGGTGTCAATCAGAAAGCCGGCTCAGGAACCCCCGCCTGCTGGACCGCTCCGACGAGCTCGATCCCCGACTCGCCGACGACGGGCTCCAGTTCGTCGAGAAGCTCGGGAGACGGCTCGACGCGGATCGAGCCGACCCGCACGGTCCGCTCGGAGCCATCACTCGACCGCAGCACCAGCTCTACCGGACAGCGTCCGGGATGGCGAAGCAGCCCCTCCCTGAGGCTCTCCAGCACATCGTCATCGAGCCCGGCGGTCTCGAGCCGAACCCTGATGCGCTCCACGAACCGCTGCATGGCCCGCGACAGGGGCACGACGCCATTGACGATGATCTTCGCGTCGTCCTCGCCACGGGTCGACACGCGCCCGTCCACGATGACGGCCCGCTCGCGCTTCAGGTCCTCGTGGTGCTCCGCGTAGCACGTCGAGAAGACGACGGCCTCGACGGTCCCCGTGAAGTCCTCGAGCGTGACGAACGCCATCCGCTTTCCCTTCCGGTCGTCGGTCGTCTTGATCTCGGTGATGATCCCGCCGACGCGGACCTGCTCCTTGTCCTCCATCTCCCGGACGCCCTCGATCGAGGATGTCGCGAACGCCTGGAGCTCTCGGCCGTATCGAGCGAGCGGGTGCCCCGTCACGTAGAAGCCCAGGACCTCCTTCTCACGCGCGAGCGCCAGGCTGTCGGGCCACGGCTCGGTCTCGGGAAGCCGGCGAGGCTGGACGACCGCGTCCGAGTCCCCCTCTCCGAAGAGAGACGTCTGTCCGGAGTCACGCTCGCGCTGCATGCGCTGCCCGAGCTCCACCGCCGCCGGCGCCGCTGCCGCCAGCTGGGCGCGGTGCCCGTGCAGGCCGTCGAGCGCACCGGCATACGCGAGGCTCTCGAGCACGCGCTTGTTCACGAGGCGAAGGTCGACCCTCGATGCGAGATCGAAGATATCCTCGAACTCTCCGTGCTCCCGGCGCGCTTCGACGATCGACTGGATGGCTGACCGGCCGACGTTCTTGATGGCGCCGAGACCGAACTTGATGTCGTTGCGCGGCGTCGCCCGGAAATCCGCCTGCCCCTCGTTGACGCTCGGGGGGAGCACGGGAATGCCCATCCGCTTGCACTCGTTGATCAGGATCACCACGCGATCCGTGTTGTCCATCTCGCTCGTCAGGTTGGCGGCCATGAACTCCGCCGGGTAGTGGGCCTTGAGATACGCGGTCCGGACCGCGAGGACCGCGTAGGATGCGCTGTGCGCCTTGTTGAACCCGTACTCCGCGAAGTTCGCCATCTGCTCGAACACGGCCTCCGCGGTCTGCTTCTGGATACCGCGCCCGGTCGCGCCCTCGACGAAGTCCTCACGCTGCTGCGCCATCACGTCGACGACCTTCTTTCGCATCGCGTTCAGGAGCACGTCGGCCTGGGCCATGGAGAAGCCGGCCAGGGCGCTTGAGACCTGCATCACCTGTTCCTGGTACGCGATGACGCCGTGCGTCTCCTCGAGCACCGGTTTGAGCTCATCGTGCAGGTAGCGGACCTTCTGCTTCCCGTGCTTCCGCTTCACGTAATCGTCGACCATGCCCGAGCGGAGCGGCCCCGGACGGAAGAGCGCGTTCGTCGCGATGATGTCCTCGAGCCGTTCCGGACGCATCTTCCTGACGAGGTCGCGCATCCCGGACGACTCCAGCTGGAAGACCCCGACCGTGTGTCCCGTCCCGAGAAGCTCGAACGTCGCCTCATCGTCGAGCGGGATCTCCTGGGGCTTAAGCTCGATACCGTGGTTCTCGCGGACCATCGCGAGCGTGTCGTGGATAACAGTGAGCGTCCTGAGGCCGAGGAAGTCGAACTTCAGAAGCCCTATCTTCGCCAGCGACTTCATCGCGTACTGCGTTGTGATCTCATCGCGGTTGGTCTTGAAGAGCGGCGCCCAGTCCGTGATCCGGCCCGGGGCGATGATGACGCCCGCCGCGTGCGTTGATGCGTGGCGGGTCAGCCCCTCCAGCGTTCTCGAGTACTGGATGAGCTTCGCGTGGGTCTCGTCCGACGCCGCGAGCGCCTTGAGCTCCGGGACGCGCTTGAGCGCGTCGTCGAGCGTGATGTTGAGCTCGCGCGGGATCATCTTGGCGATGCGGTCGACGTCACCGTAGGAGAAGCGGAGCACTCGACCGACGTCGCGGACGACGGCGCGCGCCTGCATGGTGCCGAACGTGATGACCTGCGCGACCGACTCCCGCCCGTACTTCTCCGTGACGTAGTCGATGATCTCGTCTCGCCGCTCGTAGCAGAAGTCGATATCGAAGTCGGGCATGCTCTTGCGCGCCGGGTTGAGGAATCGTTCGAAGACCAGCCCGAACCTGAGAGGATCGAGCTCGGTGATACCCAGCCCGTAGCTCACGATGCTGGCGGCGGCCGACCCGCGTCCGGGTCCGACGGGGATCCCCCTCTCGCGCGCCTCCCGGATGAAGTCGTGAACGATGAGGAAGTACCCCGAGAAGCCCATCTCGTCGATGAGCTTGAGTTCCTTCTCGAGACGCTGCCCGACCTCATCCGTGACCTCCGGGTAGCGTTTCGCCACGCCCTCGCGCGCGAGGGACGCCAGGTAGGCCGAGGCGTCCTCGTATCCGTCCGGGATCGGGAACCTGGGCATGTGGACGCGACCGAACTCGAGCGAGACATTGCACTTCTCGGCGATCTCGACCGTGTTCGCGATCGCCTCGGGAATGTCGGCGAAGAGTTCGCGCATCTCCTCGGGGGACTTGAAGTAGAACTGGTCGTTGGGCATCCGCATCCGGTTCGGCTCGTCGATGACCTTGCCGGTCTGGATGCAGAGGAGGACATCGTGTGCGGCCGCGTCCTCGCGACTGAGGTAGTGGCAATCGTTCGCGGCGACGAGCGGAACGTCGAGCTCCCGCGAGAGCTCGCGGAAGCCCGTGATCACGCGCTCCTCCTCGTCGATGCCGTGGCGGTGGATCTCCAGGTACAGGTTCTCGCTGCCGAAGATATCCAGAAGCTCGATCACGGCCTCTCGCGCGCCGTCCATGTCGCCGGCCAGAACGCGCTGCGCGGGCGCCGAGGCGAGACAGGCCGTCGTGGCGAGCAGTCCTTCGCTGTGCCTTCGCAGAAGTCCCAGGTCGAGCCGCGGCTTGTAGTAGAAGCCCTTCACGAACCCGATCGTCGAGAGCCTCATGAGGTTCCGGTATCCGGCGTCGTTGCGGGCCAGGAGGACGAGGTGATTGTACTTCTCGCGGGACCGACCCTCGGGGCGCTCGTCGTGTCCCCGGCGGTCGATGTACGCTTCCATGCCGATGAGCGGCTTGACTCCGCTTCTCATCGCGGCGTCGTAGAACTCGATGACGCCGAACATCCCGCCGTGATCGGTGATGGCCACCGCCGGCATCCGCAGCTCGTGCGCCCGCGCCACGAGCTGCTTGATCTTGAGCGCGCCGTCGAGCAGGCTGAATTCGGTGTGATTGTGGATGTGGATGAAGTCGGCGTGCTTCATCGGTCGGCCGCTCTCCCGTCGCCGGAGCCCTCTCCCCGTCCGAGCATCTCTCCGAGGTGGGCCACGATCCAGTCCGCGAGCTCGGCCAGATTGTCCCGGCCCGAACCCCGGAACTCGTGGCGCATGTCCGTGAGCGTCTCCTCGAGCCCACGCCGCCACACATCCGAGTCGACGGAGACGCGCACGAACACCTGGCAGACCCGTCCTTCGACCCCGTGCAGATCCTCGCCGCCTGCGAACTCGTACGAGGCGCCCGTCGTGCAGGACCTCAGAAAGACGCGATCGATCCGGGCCGCGTCGACGACGGCCTCCGGGAAGCGGGCGAGACCCATCTCCCGGAAGTCCAGGCGGTCCATCGATGTCGTCGAGACCCCGCTCTGCCGGGGGGCGAGCGCGAAGACGTCGACGAACTGGCTCCGCGCCTGAGACGTGATCTGCAGGAGTGCATCGTCGCGCGCCGACGCAGTGCCCTCGGCCGCGCTCAGGGCCATCGAGCAGCCGCCGACGAATATGCTCCGGCCCTCGAGTTCCACCGGCACGACGAGCACCCACTCGGGCAGCCGCGCCGGATCGGTTCGCTCGGCGGTTACCTCCTCCGAGGAGGACGGTGTGGGACCCGCCTGGCAACCCACGAGCGCGAACGCGATAAGAAGGGGGAAGAGAAGCGCTCTCAGCATGGTGACACCTCCTTGTCTCCGGATTATGCCACAGTGAGAGTCGTCGTCCAAACAGCTCGCGACGTTTCGGGACAAAGAAGAACCCCCCTCGCCTTTCGGCCAGGGGGGTTCGTACGTTCCGGCGGCGTCCTACTCTCCCGCAAGGTCGCCCGAGCAGTACCATCGGCGCTGGAGGGCTTAACTACTGTGTTCGAAATGGTAACAGGTGTGACCCCTCCGCCATTGCCACCGAAACAATGCTCAGCCGTTCGTCGAACGGCCAGCCGCCCTACTGAGCGGTCTGCCGCCTGTGAGCGGCGCGAAAAGGGCACCCGGCATGAGGTAGGGCAAGCCCCCCTCAATCAGTCACTCGCGATCGCATCGCCGACTAGTACGCCAGGTGCACATTCCCGCGACAATTCAATAGGATCGGGCGCTTCGAAACACCGTTGTCTGCTAATAAGGTCAAGTCGCACGGCTTATTAGTACCGGTCGGCTGAATGCATTACTGCACTTACACCTCCGGCCTATCAACGTTGTCATCTACAACGAGCCTTCAGGGGGCATAGCCCACGGGATACCTAGTCTTGGAGGAGGCTTCACGCTTAGATGCTTTCAGCGTTTATCCTTTCCGAACATAGC